>JBGPKR010000005.1:0-61545 GCA_041486045.1 Chitinophagaceae bacterium
AAATGCTGCTTATAAATAAATTGATAGGCAGTTTCTGTCCGGTTCACCAGGTGCAGCTTTAGCTGGTCAGCTATCTCATCGCCGAATTCGTCTGTGATCATCACCGGCAAAACAGTAAGCCATACTCCATCTTCCACTCTTGCCTGCTTTGCCGGTTTTTCTTTTCTTAAATCATCTACATATTGCTTCTCTTTCTTTACCGGGAACAATTTTTTTTCCGTAAATCTTTTGAAATAAGGAAAATCAACCTGGTCCATATACACCGGGAACTTTACTCCCTCCACATCCACCAGCATCATCTCGTCATTGATGATATCAATTACTTCCGCTTCTTCATTGGAGTGCAGGATCAAAACCTTATCGCCGACCTGGTACTTCATAATGCCCCTATCCCCTAAAGGGGAATTTTAAGTGTACTAAAATAAAAAGTCACACAAAGTTACCAGAAGTAAAATGTGCAACCATATAATGTTTAAATAAGTACTTCTTTCTTTCTTAACTCTCGTTCTTTGCCAGTTTACTGTTTTTAAAGCTATACAGGAAATAGATCGTCAACCCAACAACAAGCCAGATGAGGAACCGCATCCATACTTTGTGTGTCTCCTGCGACATCAGGTAGAGGCAACTAAGCATGCCAAGCACCGGTATCAGGGAAAACTTTTTAATGAATGATGCTATGGATATCACCAATGCCACCAGCCAGAAAACAGCCATTGGCCAGGTATCCTTCGTCCAGATATCTTCTTTAAAATGAGAAGGCACTTTTGTCACAATCAATATAACAGCTCCTATAAATAAGACCGGAATTATAAATTGTCCGCTTACATATGGCACTTTGAATTTACTCTTCGGTTTATCTTTTCGCTGATCCAAAACCAGAATACCCCCGCAGACCAGCACAAAGGCAAACAAAGTTCCGATACTTGTAAGTGATAAAACGTCGTTCAGGTTTAAGAACAAGGCAGGAACAGCCACCACAAAACCGGTAAGAATGGTAGAAAATGATGGAGTGCCATATTTGGGATGTATCCTGGAAAATATCTTTGGAAGTAACCCGTCACGACTCATACTCATCCATATCCTTGGTTGTCCTAATTGGAAAACCAGCAATACACTTGCTGTGGCGATGATTGCACTTACCGCTACGATACCTCCGATAAACTTCAACCCCCTTGAGTCAAATACCATTGCCAATGGATCGCCTACATTCAGTTTGGTATAACTAACCATCCCCGTCAATACCAATGCTACTAAAACATAGATTACCGTGCAGATAATGAGTGAATAGATCATTCCTCTTGGCAGGTCCCTTTGCGGATCCTTACACTCCTCCGCCGTAGTGGATATAGCATCAAAACCTATGTATGCAAAGAATACCGCCGAGACTCCTTTCATGATCCCGCCGAACCCGGTTGGAGTAAACGGGGACCAATTCCCCGGGTTCACATAATAAGCGCCCAATACAATGACAAGGAAGATCACGGCCAGTTTTATGATCACCATGATATTGGCAGCTGAACGGGATTCTTTGATGCCAACAAAAACAATGTAAGTGATCAGGATAACAATCATTACAGCCGGCAGGTCCATAATTAACCGGAAGCCGAAAATCTGTGGTGCATGTGTCCAGGCAGAAACCTGGTCGGCAGCATTGGCGGCAAATCCATGTTTGGCCGTCATATAATCCATCGTCAGCCAGTCAGGAATATGCAACCCTGCCTTGCTCATCAGGTTGGTAAAATAATCACTCCATGAAATGGCAACAGCAATATTACCAATGGCGTATTCCATTAACAGATCCCAGCCGATGATCCATGCGATCAATTCACCAAAAGCAACATAAGAATAAGTATATGCACTTCCGGAAACCGGGACAGTCGAAGCAAATTCAGCATAACATAAAGCAGCAAATCCGCAGGCTATTGCAGTAAAAATAAAAAGAAAGACCACCCCGGGTCCCCCGTTTGAAGCCGCCGAGCCAATACCACTAAAGATGCCTGCGCCAATGACAGCAGCTATCCCAAAAAAAGTGAGGTCACGGACACCTAAAACTTTTTTTAACCCGATGGAATGGCTGTCTCCAAGGCCTGCTTCTGCATCACTAAGGATCTTTGAAATAGACTTTTTGCGGAAAAGTTGATTTGCCATGAGTGATTAGTTTTGGTAAGGTTAAAGTAGGGAAAAAAAAGGAAGCGGAAAAGGAAGTTTCCTCACATATCAATATTCCCGTTTAACAAGAAAATGAGCCAGCTCTTTGAGGGGCGCTTTTCTTTTGGATAATACTGCAATATCTTCCAGATGATCCATGGCTTCATCCAGGTATTTATTTTTCACCTGCAGCACCCATTCATCTGCTTTGCATGCATGAAATATCTCCAGCACTTTTTCAACTTTGGCTTTCCTATTTCCATCCAGGAGATCCTGGAGTTCTTTCCGCTGCGATGGAGAAGCCACTTCCAATGCGTGGATGAGCAGGAATGTTTTCTTGTTGGCCAGAATATCACCTCCAACCTGCTTGCCAAATTTTTCCGGGTCACCAAATGCATCCAGGTAATCATCCTGCACCTGGAAAGCAATACCTAGTTTTTTACCAAATTCATATAAGAGATTCTGGTTCCTTTCCCCGGCTCCGCCCAAAATAGCTCCTATTTTCAAACTGGCAGCGAGTGCAACAGAAGTTTTCAGCTCGATCATTCTTAAATATTCATCAAATTGAACGGATGCTGCTTTTTCAAAATCCATATCATATTGCTGGCCTTCACAAACCTGTTTTGCAGTGGTATTGAATAAACGGAGTATCGTCGGGAGGTATTCAGGACTGATCTTATTCAGGTGTTCATAAGCTGTTACCAGCATTACATCACCTGCCAGCAATGCAGTATTTTCTCCATATTTTGAATGAACGGTAGCCATTCCCCTCCTCAGGGGAGCTTTGTCCATAATATCATCATGGATCAGCGTGAAATTATGAAACAACTCAATCGCCGCCGCCGCATGCCAGCCATCTTCTTTTATCTCTTCAAATAATTCACAGCCCATCAGGCAGAGAACCGGGCGGATCCTTTTACCACCCAGTTTCAAAAAATATTCATTCGGTTCATACAAAGAAGCCGGTTCAGCAGGAAAATGAGGCTGCTCAAAGTGTAAAGCGAATTTTTGGGACAGGAGTTCAAAACTTTGCATAGCACAAAATATAAATCATTTCTTTTTCTTACTCTTTTCTTTCAATTTTTTTTCAGTTGCAAACTCCCCTGCCACCACCCACTCATAATCCAGTTGCCGCTTGGTCAGGTTGGCGGCCACCACTTTTATCCAAACCTTATCCCCCATCCTGAATTTTTTACCACTACGCTGTCCCTGCAGGCAATAATCTGATTCTACATGACGAAACTCATCATATTCCAATAAACTGTTTACACTTACCAGTCCTTCGCATTTATGCTCCACCGTTTCCACCCAAAAACCGAAACTGGCCACCCCACTTATCACTCCTTCAAATTCATCACCAAGATAGTTCTTCATGTATTGCACCTGCTTATATTTATTGGCAGCGCGTTCAGATTCCATGGCAGCCCGTTCCCTTTCACTTGTATGCTTACACTTCTCTTCCAGTTTTTTATCGGGAACAATTTTATTGGTCAATACCTGCTCCAGTATCCGGTGCACCTGCACATCCGGGTACCGGCGTATAGGTGAAGTAAAATGACAGTAATGTTCAAACCCCAATCCATAGTGGCCAACATTTTCGATCGTGTATTTAGCCTTTGCCATGGTTCTGATGCCCAGCTGTTCCAATACATGTTGCTCCGGTTTTCCCTGCACGTCAGCTAACAGTTGGTTGAATGAAGCCGCAATAGTGTCCGGTGATGATGTATCAAATTTATGCCCGAACTTTTTCGCAAAAACGGCAAAGGGTAATAATTTCTCCTCATCAGGATCATCATGCACCCGGTAAGGGAACGGTACCGGCTTATTATTGAATTTTATCCTGGAAAGATTTTCTGCCACCGTCCTGTTGGCCAGCAGCATGAATTCCTCGATCAACTGGTGCGCTTCTTTGCTCTCCTTGATCATGATCCCGATGGGGTCCCCTTTTTCATCCAGTTTGAACCTTACTTCCTGTGATGAAAAACTGATGGCCCCATGCTGAAATCTTTTTTTCCGCATCCTCTGTGCAAGATCGTTGAAAATTAAAATCTCTTCTGCCAGCATCCCCGCTTTTTCTTCAATAATGGCCTGTACCTCTTCATAAGTAAACCGGTGATCTGAATGAATGATCGTTTTACCCAGCCAGTATTGTTTTATTTCTGCTTTGGGAGTTATCTGAAAAATGGCAGAAAAAGTCAGCTTGTCCTCATTGGGACGAAGTGAACACAGAACATTTGAAATATGTTCCGGCAACATCGGGTTCACCCGGTCTGGTAAATAAACAGAAGTTGCTCTTTGATAGGCTTCTTTATCCAGCGCATTGTCCTGCTCCACATAATGACTGACATCTGCAATATGAATTCCGATCTCATAATTGCCATTCTTTAATTTCCGGAAAGAAACAGCATCATCAAAATCTTTGGCATCGATCGGGTCAATGGTAAAAGTGAGAATTGAACGGATGTCATTCCGTTTCTTTATTTCAGCTGCAGAAATAACATCCGGTATTCTTGCAGCCACTTCCAGTGCCTCATCAGAAAATTGTAAGGGGAAACCGGCTTCAAGCAGGATCTCTTTCATAGCAGCATCATTGTTGTTGGCTGCATCCAGTACATTGATCACTTCACCAACCGGCCGCTTGCCATCTTTTTCCCATTGCAACAGGCGAACCACCACCCTGTCATTGTCTTTTGCGTTATTAATATTGTACAAAGGAATAAAAATATCCGGCATAGGTTTGTCCATATCAGCGATAAAAAAAGCAAAACCTTTGTTCATCTGGAGATGACCAATAAATTCAATCCGTTTACGCTGCAGCACTTCATCCACTACTCCCTGCAGGCGGCGTCCACCTTCACTTTTAATCCGAACCCGGACCGTATCCCCATGCAGGGCCGTATTGAAATCTCCCGGCCTGATCAGGATATCCGTTTCAGTATCCGGCACAATAACGAATCCCATGCCCGACCTGGTAATATCCAGGACACCCTTAAGGGTTTTAGCGGTGAATGATTTTTGCTTTAACTTTTTCCCGCCTTTATGCCGGGCAGGCTTCTTTGAATTTTTTCTTCCCATCGGTTTATTTTATCCCTCTTGCTTTTCAGCAGGATTCTGCGGAAAATTTTTAATAAAATTGATAACAAGCACATTAAACTTTTCCCCTTCGTCAAATAAGAACCGGTGCTGCACCGGGATTACATATAAAGGAAGATCGGTAATGTCTTTTTGAAACTTTGCCAGCCGCACCGCATCCTTTTCGGTAGTCAGGATCATTTTACTGCTGGCCTGCATACTGTCAAATTTTTTTTTGATATCATTCAGATCATCAACTGTAAAAATATGATGATCCGGGTACTGCATAATATAATAGGACTTGCTTTGTTCTTCCAGCAGTTTTTTCAATGATCCCGGGTTTGCAATACCCGTTACCAGCAATACTTCTTTCTTTTCGCTGAGACTGGAAGTTCTCTTTGCTTTTATATGATAGATTTCACCATATTCAATGGCTGTAAAATAAACATGTTGCCCCGGCAAAGGGTTAATTTCCTTAATGATTTTCTTTTTTTCCTCTTCTGACAGATCGGGCCTGCATTTGGTCACCACCAGTATCTCAGCTCTTTTATAGCTGCTTTTTACATCCCGCAGGTCGCCGGTGGGTAAATAAAAATCCCTGGTAAAAAGATTATTATAATCAGTTAATAAAATATTCAGGCCGGCTTTGATAGACCTGTGCTGAAAGGCATCATCTAAAATAATGGCTTGTGTTCGCGGCTTATCGTGCAGCAGTTGCGGAATAGCTTCAATTCTTTTTTCCCCGACTGCTACAGGCAGATCAGGAAACTTCAGGTGAAACTGCATGGGCTCATCACCGATCTCAAGAGCAGTAGAGTTATCATTCGCCAGTGAATAGCCTTTTGTTTTTCTTTTATAGCCCCTGCTCAACGTGGCTATCTTAAAATTATCCTCCAGCATTTCTACCAAATACTCCACCATGGGCGATTTACCGGTGCCACCAACCGAAAGATTGCCGACACAGATAACCGGAAGACCAAAATGGGTTGATCTGAAAATATTTTTTTTATACAGCCAGTTCCGGATACTGATGACCAACCAGTAAAGCAATGCAAATGGTAATAATAGTATGCGGAAAGATTTCAGGAAAAAGTTAGAAAACATAAACTGTTTGCGGCGTGATACAAAGGTCTAAAGGTACGTCAAATTCAAGTAGTATTTCACCAATGTTATCAGGTTTGGGGTTTATAGTGTGACATGGATTTCACGGAGTCTTGTCATGCCGGGCCTGACCCGGCATCTTTCTCTAAATATTTTGTTGCTTAAGTAAAAGACACCGGGTCAAGCCCGGTGTGACAGAAATCCGGATTCAAATCAATCACCTGTCATCAATAAAAATTGAGAAAACAGTAGTGCCGTAATTCCTTTCTGATTTGTAAAATGGAAATGCCTTATAATCATTTTTTGGAGTGTGCTCCAGTACAAACCAGCCATTTGTATTCAGCAATTGTTTTTCAAAAATACTTTTGGGCAGGTCGTCAATCGTTGTCAATGCGTATGGTGGTCCGGCAAAGATGAAATCAAATTTATCATTGCATTGCTGAATGAATTTGAAAACATCCATTTTTATGACCTTAAAATTTTCAAGTTGTAATGCGGAAGATGTCTTCTTAATAAACTCATACATGGCTGCATCTTTCTCTACAATAGTTAAATCCGGAACACCTCTTGATGCCAGTTCATAGCTGATGCTCCCCGTTCCGCCAAACAGGTCCAGTGTTTTCAGGTTTTCAAAATCAAGCTGATGCTGCAGAATATTGAACAGGCCTTCCTTTGCAATATCCGTAGTGGGTCTTGTGTACGGCATATTATCCGGCGGGTTGAATTTTCGTCCGCCATGTTCTCCTCCTATGATGCGCATTGTGCCAGATCATTAAGTGAAGTAAAAAAATGAGCCGGGTAATCAGTTCCTGTATTCCAGTCAGCTCCCCTGAATTCTATATTCATAAAATACAGGTACAACTCATTGTATAAGGCTGAATATTTATCTATCAAACCTGATAACTGCAGGTTCACTTCCTTTTGAGATAATGAGAATTGCCGGCAGGTTTTCAGTAAATAATATACAACATCCCCCGGTGTTGTATAAGGAAAACATTGTCCCAGCATCAGTTTGCTGTCTTTTGCAACAAGCAGTGTAAAATCATCTGTCCGGAAATCAACCAAAATATGGCCTGTGTTTGCGGCTGCATTCATTCTTTTAACAGCTAAAGAATACTGGTGCCAGGATCTTGCAGCCGGGAATTTTTGATTAACCCATTTATGCAGCTCATGGGGCACAGCATAAGTATTATATAACTGCCATACCGGAATAAGTTCTGAAATAATATGTGACCCGGCGAGGACTCCATTCATGGTTCTTAAAAGCAATTGTGATTCTTCAGGTTTATAAACTGAAGAAGGGGTCAAAATACCCTGAGGGGTATCATAGGCAACTACGACCTGGTAAAATGAATGATGTATTGAAGAGTGACTGGTAAAAAAATCAGCCAAAGAATTTTCATTCCATTCCTCAGCGCTGCAATAGGCCAACTCATACAATTCATTCCCCGTTTTATCCGTAATGGCAAAACTTCCATGCTTCTCCCCCAGCCTCAGTGATAAAACCTGCTGCACATTTTCAGTATCTCCTCTTTCAATATGAAATAATTGTTTCAATAAGTTATTTTGATGGCGTGCAATAATAGTCAAAAATTTAAATATCGTAGGTTTGCCAGCTTTAATCAATGGCAACCACAACTGCAAATACAGACTTAAGGGTCGGGATATCAAACCGCCAGATATTAAAGATCGCTTTGCCGATAAGTCTTGCCCTTTTGGTTCCGCAGATCAACTTTGTTACGAATAACATTTTTCTCAGCGGCCTAGGTGAAACGGAATTGGGCACTGCCGGCATCACCGGGGTATTTTATCTCATCTTTGCATTGATCGGCAATGGTCTGAACAGCGGGCTACAGGGACTTATTGCACGGCGTGCCGGCGAGAACCGGCCCGAAGAGATCGGTAAACTGTTCGGACAATCCATCTGGATAGCTTTGCTTTTTGCAGCAGCCGGTATATTGATCACTTATTTGTTTGCTCCCTGGTTTCTTGGTTCAAGCCTGCATTCTGCCACTGTTCAATCACAAGCCATAAGTTTTTTAAAAATTGGTATATGGGGATTGCCCTTACTCTACCTGTTCCAGATGGGCAACGCCTTTTTGGTGGGTACCAACAACAGCCGGTACATGAAGTATGCATTCATGATACAGGCAGGATTGAATATTTTTCTTGACTATGTTTTGATATACGGGCATTGGGGCTTTCCGCGGCTGGGCTTTAACGGGGCAGCCGTGGCTTCTGTGATTGCGCAGGTTATTGCCGTACTGGTGGTTTTCGGGGTTATCTTTTACAAAAAATTTCATCATCGCTTTGGATTGTTCACTCATCTTCCTTTTAATAAACCGTTGGCCGGGCTTATTTTCCGGCAATCATCACCATTGGTATTGCAGTGGCTGCTGAGTGTGGGCGCCTGGCTCTTATTTTATATCCTGATTGAAAATAAAGGGGAACATCCGCTGGCTATCAGCAACGCCATGAGGAATATTTTCGGCATCTTCGGCATTTTTGTCTGGGCTTTTGCAAGCACTACCAATGCCATGGTCAGCAATATTATCGGCCAGGGCAAAAAAGATAAAGTCATAATGCTCATTAAAAAAATAATGAGCCTGAGTTTTGTTTTTACTTTTTTTCTTTGCCTGCTCATTAATCTTTTTCCTGATGTTTTTTTGAAAGTGTATGGCCGTGACATTAATTTTACAAGGGATGCTATCCCCGTCATTCGTATGGTTACTGTGGGTATGCTCAGTATGTCCATCGCTACCATATGGCTGAATGCTGTAACAGGCACCGGCAATACCCGGATGAATTTATTGATTGAAATTGCCGCCATTACCATCTATACCGCTTATATCTGGCTGGCGCTGAGAGTATGGAACCTTTCATTGGTATGGGCCTGGGCATCTGAGTTATTGTACTGGGCTTCACTGTTCACTCTTTCTTATTTATATATCAGGAGTGGAAGGTGGAGGAAGAAAGTTATTTAGTGATTACAAAACCTCTTATATGAAATATTTGCTCCTGTTTTGTTGTTCATGTATTTCAGCGCTGTCATTTGCCCAAAACAACGATCTGAATATTTTCCGGATCAGCTCCACACACACATCCTTTCCCGATACGGCAAGAGCAAACGGGCACATGTACAACAAAGTCTTGTATGATGCTGCCACACATTATATGGATAGTTCTGTTTTAATTTTCGCTCCCAAAAAATTAAACGCTGATAAAAAAGTTGACCTGGTATTCTGGTTCCATGGCTGGTTTAATACTATTGACAGTGCAACGAAGCGTTTTGAATTGATAAAACAATTTGCGGCTTCCCGATTAAATGCTGTCCTGGTTTTGGCAGAAACATCCAAAGATGCCCCCGATAGCTATGGCGGCAAGCTTGAATATAATAATATGTTTAAAGAACTAGTCACTGACGTTATTCAAAAATTAAAAAAAGAAAAAGTTGTTTCAAAGAAATGTGAACCCGGGAATATCCTGTTAGCAGGACATAGCGGCGCCTACAGGGTGATGGCTTTTATTTTAGCGAATGGTAATATGCGGGTGCAGGAAGTGATCTTATTTGATGCGCTGTATGCACAAACAGATAAGTATTTGAACTGGATACAGTCAGATAAAAGCCATCGTTTCATAGACATGTATACCGATGGCGGAGGAACAGATGGGGAGAGTAAAGAAATGGTAAAACAGTTGACCAGTCTAAATATCAGTGCGGATACTATTGAAGAGAAGGAATTAACGCCGCAATTAGTGTTGACACAAAAGATCCTTTTTATCCATAGCCTTCATAAGCACAACGATATAATAAATAACCCCGATAACTTTCAGCTTTTTCTGGAAAACACATCTTTTCTGAAAAAACTAAAAGAGTAGGCTTTCTTTCCTCCCGCCTGGACTTCCCCGGAAAAATATTTACTGCAATGCTTCGTTGATCAATTCAGCAAGCCGCACTCCGGCTTTCAGCAATTGCCTGTCGAGGTCCTGCTGAAAAATATAATTGTATTTATAACCCAGTTTTCCGTCAGCCGGGACTGTTGCATATACTTTATTGGCCAGTGTATAGGATTCATAAAACCAGTCTTCCAATGATGACTGCTGCCAGGCCTGTACTTCTTCTTCAGCAGCGATGTCAAGCACAGCGGCATATTCCGTATAACTGTACTGTTGAAAATCTATCAATGAATTATCCCATACCGAATGAAGATTGGTTGTTTTATCAAACCAGGTAACGCTGATCTTATTACCACCCTGGTCAGCTTCCCGGCCCACATGCAGGGGTTGGTGCAGGTCGCCAACCAGGTGAAGGAGGAAGCGCAATGCGATCTGTCTTTTCTCATCGGTCAAAGACTGGTCTTTTAATTGTGCTGCCATTGCTTTTATCTGTGTATAAAGGTTTTCACCCTGCAATTTCTGCAGGCCGCTGATGAATTCATCTTTTGAAAGACCAGCCGGCATATTGACATAATGCCATTTGGAAGCCATATCCCAGGCATGAGTTGTATCTGATTTTATGAAGTCCGGCCAGTTAGCCCACATGGCAAGGTTTTCCCTGCCGATGAGTATCTTTAATTCCTTTTTTGCTTTTTTGGATAAATGCCTTTGTGCGATCTCTGCCACCACCCGGTGACCGGTTACACCCCAGCAAAATGAATAGATCGGAACAAAGAGTGCAAATACAAGAAAGATTTTTTTTATACGCTTGTAGTTAAATAAGTTGGCCATCGTAAATGATTTATTTATCAGTAAATTTTATTGAAACCCTTTGTACTACTGAAAGCAAATTTGAATTATTTTCGGTACAAAATAAAGAAAGCTTTTGTATGACAATTGAAAGCAGGGATTTTAATTCTATCAGTCCCTCGGCTGAGTTTCTTATCAGGCTGAAAGCTTATACCACTATTCCTTTTGCAAAAGAAGCAGCGGCATTGCTGGTAAAGGGACCTGCTGCTGACACCGTGATCAATCCTGAAACGTACAAGCTATTCTTTTTCAGATTGCTCATTCACTTTGAAACCCGGTATCGTACTATTGATAATATTCTCTCCCGTTTGCAAACAAACAATATACTGGAAATATCTTCCGGTTATTCTTTCCGTGGCCTGAACATGTGTCTTGAAAAAAAAGTAAATTTCATTGATACGGACCTGCCCGATCTGATAGCAGAAAAAAGGAAAGTAGTGGCGGAACTTATTAAAAATGCCGGCAGGGAAATGAAAGGGAACCTGCAGCTTGAACCGCTGAACACATTGAATGAAGATGATTTTATGGGTATCATCAGCAAATTTCCCGGGGGGGCCGTTACTATCATCAATGAAGGCCTGCTGCCTTATCTGAATGACAAAGAAAAGGCGAAGCTTTGCTCAATAATTCATAAAGCCTTACAAAAACGAGGCGGCTATTGGATCACCGGGGATGTTTATACAAAAGAAAAGAGTGAATGGAATAAAGACAATATGCCGGAAGAGGCCAGGCAATGGCGGGAAGCGCACCGGACCGAGGAAAACAAGTTTAATGATTTCAAACAGGCCGAAGAATTCTTTCGTACATGTGGCTTTAAAATTCTTTACCGTGAATCGCAGGCCATTGATCAGCTAAGCTGCCTGCTGCTATCGGGCGATAAAAAAGAAGAAACAATTGAAAAATTGAAAAATACAACTCCTGACAGGCAAACCTGGTGTTTGCAGGTTATAGCAGATGAGATGAGTTAAATAGCTCCTGATTTTTTCTTCGCAAATAATCGTGACAGATATATTCTGTTTATTGCTGCATACCTTAACATTTTATTTGTCTCAAAGACGAAGAAATTTCGTTCTTAAAGATCTACAAGCTATGTGTAATGAATAAATCCCCTGCATCCTGCTTAAAACTGCGGGAGATGAGAATCGCCAACTGCCATACCACCCTTACTGTTCTTCTTATATCCTCCATCACGATGTCTTTCGTAACAACTGCACAACCCTCATTCGTAAAAAAGGATTATAAACCGGGTATTCTCTCTGTTGCCTACTTTATTGAAAGCGCCAACAACTCTGTCAATTCGCTGACCAGCCTGTTAAAGAAAGACAATTACCGGAACAGGATCACCACGCTGAATAACCCGGTGAACAATGAACTCGGTTTCAGCCTGAAGAATGAGATACTTACAGCACTCAAGCCGGTACTTGATAAGGCAAAAAAAACTGATGGAGGCAAATTCAGGGGCGTTATTGAAAATTTTCTGAATAACCCTGAAGAAAACGGCATTAAGTCGGTGAAGAAATACCTTCCCTCCCTTGGTATTTTCAGTACGGTGTTATCGCTGGTTGGCAACCTGGTGATTGTGGAAAAAAGTATAACCCAGGAGGACCTGAATAAGTTTATTGCAAAGGTTCAGCAATACTTCTATCAATATGAAAAACTGAATGCTATCAACGAACAGTTTAGTGAACAGGTGGAAAAATTGCTGGAAAGGTCAAATGAAATAAAAGAAGACCTGAAAGATTTCCTGGTGGAATGCATTACTACGATGAATGCAACTATTACCAAGCAATCGCTGAAGGAAATGCCGGTTGAAGTATTGTTGCAGAAATATTATGACCCTCAAAAACTGCAGGCCTGGCTTGATACAGCCCGGATGAACAATGAAGGTTCTTTGTATCCCCCGGATGCCCCCACATCAGTAAAGTTGATCACTTCAGGTATAAAAAGAATCCAAAAAGAGTTTGAAACAATTTATAATGAGAACTACAAGGAAATGAAAGACCTGATCGCCACATTAAAAACTACGATACCCAACCTGGACCAGAACCAGCTGAATAAAACCAGCAGCGAAATTGATCAACTTTATAATGACAGCCGCCAGGCCGATGTTATTAACCTGAACATTAACCAGGTGAATGAAAGAATGAACATTGTGTGCAGTACGATCAATATGGGGAAGTAAATTAATCAGCGTGTTTATACCATAAATGAAAGAATTTATAGTTGAAACTTAAAGAGAACAACAGGTGACCATCGGGTTGTGAAAAATTTTTCTTCTCAATGATCACCTCATCAGCTTTTATCGTGGTCTCAATATCTTTTCCAAAATGCATCATATACTGACCCGACAATGAACAATCCAGCTTTTGCGTGATATTGATATGTGTCCCGACACCAGCCTGGGTAGCCATGCTAAGCCTGTCTGCAAAATTATTTTTTGCATTTTGCTCAGTCACCTTACTATAATCAAAGCAATGACCAGCTATGAGGTATGGCTGTAACAGGTGGTCAAACCGGTTATTATTTTTGCTGTATAACATGACTGACCAACCTATATGATAGTCATTGCGGTAAGTATAAGAACCATCCTTTGAAGTGATGTAATCAAAATACCATTCTGTGTTGAGACGGTTGCTGAATTGTATCCGGAATTGTCCGCCGATGCCTTTGCCAATTGCATTATCATCATTGAACATGCTGACAGTGTTCCGTGTACCCATGCTGAATGTGCCTGCGAAAGATTCATTATCACCATAATTTTGTGCTGGTAAGTGAGGACATACAAACAGCAGCGAAGCCGCAAGGGTCAGGTAGAGTTTCAAATTGCAGAGGTTTAGGGTAGAAATATAACGCTGCCGGGAGGTTTGAGAATTAACGGGCTGATTTTTTATTTATTGCCTGGTGCCTGTTAATAAAGAGGCTAAACATCATGCCCTCCATTCATAAACTATTATATTTGCACCATAAAACAATACCTTATGTCATTACTGAATCAAAAAAATAACAAAGACAAGAAGAAAGGGAACAAAAAAAACGCAGCCGGTAATACCCAGGGCTCTAAGTTCATCCAGAAACCAAAATCGTCAGGCTTTGTAAGCAAACAGGCCAATACCGGCTCTCAGCGGGGAAGCTGATCAGGTCTTTTTCTTCTTCACATTGATCTTATACCTCAACACCAGGTCATCGTTATACAACAGGTATAACCACTCTACATCCGGGGATGCCACCGTGAAAATATAATTGTACCGGTTCTGCAATGGCGGTTTATCAGGCATATCGGGCCTGAGAAATATCCAGGATGGCGAATAAGAAAATATGGCTGAATCAACCAACAGATCAGGAGAAATATTTCTTCCCGATTCTTTGCTGTCGGTTTCAAGGCTCAGGCGGATCGTATCGCCAACAAAAGTTTCAATGATACCGGCAGCGGGATAGAATGAAGTAAAATGATATTTAATAAAGGATTTTTGCTTAAAGGGTGACCGGTAAAATTCGGATGGGATCTTTGAATCGGGAAGAAGGGTCCAGCGGGCATCATCAGGATAATGATCCTGTATAAAAATTTCAGGCAATGCCAGGAAATATTTTTCATCATATTCACGGATAAACTCATCTCTCTGCACAGAGAGGTAACCGCTTGCCCAGGTGGCATCCAGCAAATACCATATTCCATCTATCATAACTGCATTCCAGTAATGATTGACGCCGAATCTCTGCGAAGGCTTCTTCGTCCAGCTTTTTGCATAACCGATGATTATCTCTGAACGGATACCTGCATAATCACAAAGCGTGGTAAACAGGCGGGCATAGCCATCGCAAACTGCCTCTCTTCTGCTCAAAACCTCTTCTGCAACTCTTTCGTTTAAAGGTTTTAACGGTCCGTCATCAATCACTTCACTTTCATTGATAATTTTCTTTGATGAAAAAGTACTGGTCACAGGCATTTTGTTATTTGGCTTTATCCTGTATGATATGTTTTCAGTAATCCATTTGAAGATGGCGGTTACTTTTTCAAGCCCGGTCTTGCAGGGAGCAATCAGTTGTTTTGCCAATGCTTCAGGATTTTCCTGCGGAAAGACGGGGGAAAATAAAAAAAGAAATGCTATGGAGAGCAACCATTTCATTTTTATCTATGTCCTATAAATTTAAGAAAAAATACCGGTATGTCCGAAGGAAAAGTTATTGGCGTTTCAAAAATTTCCCTTTGAGCAATTTATCCATCACCTCATCCTTCAGGTTACGGCTGATGGGGATATGATGAGGGCCTATGCGGATGTCGTTTCCCTCAACAGTTTCAATCCTGGCGGCAGAAACTATGTAAGACTTATGTGTTTTGATGAATTGCTGTGCCGGCAAATAATCCTCCACTGATTTAAAGGTGAGATAGGTGATATACTTTTTATCCTTAGTATGAATGACAACATAATTCTGGAGAGCTTCGGCAAACAGGATATCATTATACATCAGTTTTACCAGTTTATTATCTGCTTTGATAAATAAATAATCGGCAACAGGGCCGGATGCCCCGGTCAGGTTTTTTTCTCTTATTTCATAAAATTCTTTTGCCCGCAACGATGCTTTCAGGAAACGGTCAAAGGAAATAGGTTTTACCAGGTAATCCAGTGCATTCACCTCAAAACCGTCAAGGGCATATTGCGGGTAGGCCGTGGTGAATATAACAGGTGGCGGGTTTTGCAGTGTTTTAAAAAATTCAAGCCCGGTGATCTTCGGCATCTGGATATCGAGAAACAGCAGTTGCGCCTCTCCCCTGCTGACCAGGTCTGCTGCCTTAAGTGGAGAATCAAATTCGCCAATAAGATTCAGAAAGTCCACATCGGCAATATATTCTTTCAGGCCTTTTCTTGCCAGCGGCTCATCATCTATGACAATGCAATTGATATTCATAACACCTGGAGATTAAGTTTGACGGAAAATATTTTATCTGTCTCCTCAATATTCAGTTCATGCCTGCCGGGATAAAGCAGTTCGAGTCTTCTTTTAACATTGGCCAAACCAATACCGACTCTTTTTCCATTTTGCTTCTGACCCGGTTCCCTGGAATTCTCCACCGTAAACAAAAGCGCTCCGTTGTTCCGGCTTATATCCATTTTCACAAAATTGGAATTATCACTGTTATGCGAAATATGTTTAAAAGCATTCTCTACAAACGGTATCAGCAATAGGGGTTCAATCAAAAATCCCTTTACATCTGCTGTACAGTTAAATTGCACCTGGTATTTTTCATCCTTTCTTAAATGCTGAAGGTCCACATAATCTTTCAGGTAGGTTATTTCCCTTTCAACCGGAATTTTATCGCCGTTCATTTCATACAATTGGTAACGCAGCATTTCTGAAAATTTGTGAAGCGCCTCTCTTGCATCCGCATTATCTTTATGGATAAGGAAGTAAACTGAGTTGAGGGAATTGAATAAAAAATGCGGGTTGATCTGTGACTTCAGAAAGCTAAGCTCCGTCTCCGCTTTTTCTTTTGCCACTTCTGTCATTCGTTGCTGTATCTTGAAATAATCAAATATCAACCGGAAGGCTGCGCCGGCAAGCACGAGGAAAAAATCTGAGATAACGTTTTCGTATAGCCTTGTTTTCAGATCACCTGACAGGCTGAATAACCGGGGTTGTTTTAAAATCTCTCCCATCACAAAGACTTTCAATACTGCGCTTGCAGCTATGATAAGCAGAAAAAGAGCTGTAAAGACGATATACTTCTTTTTATAAAGCAGCCCCGGTATCAATAAATAATTAGTGATATAAACCAGCAAAGCAAGATCAGCCACTTTGAGTAATGTAATTTCTACAGCTATCCTGGTAGTCGGGTAATCCTGGTACCTTAAATAATACCACAAGCCAAATACCAGCATCCAGAAAAAGAGATGGTGCAATTTGTATTTTATTAAAGCCCGGTTTTGCATACTGTAAAATAAAAGTACAAATTCCCGGCGGTAAAAGACTTTACACAACCGGAAGCTTTCGCCTGACCATCTGTACCTGTTCTTTTCATCAAGCAGGCAACTCCTTTGGTGTAAACAATTTGCAGCCTGTTGTAAACAGGTTCAGTTTTGTCACCATTAAACCAACAAATATGAAATGCTGCTACACTCTCCTGGTACTATTCTTTGCAACCTTCATCAGCAGTTGCCAGCAACCCGCATCAAAAAATCCCGGTCCATCAGGAGAAATGGGAATAAAAGTGGGCGGTGGCTGTGAGGGTTGCGAAGCCGTTTATGAAACTCCTGTTCCTTTCGAACAATTAAATGAGGTGGATACACTGCCTGATTTTAATGATGCAGGACCTAAAATTGAAATAAGCGGCATTATTTACAAAGCAGATGGCAAAACAGCAGCTCCGGGTATAGTGCTCTATATCTATCATACTGATCAAAAAGGGATATACGCAAAAAAAGGAGGTGAAAAAGGCTGGGCAAAACGACATGGTTATATACGGGGATGGATAAAAACCAATGAAAAAGGTGAATACAGATTTTATACGCTGGTACCTGCTTCTTATCCTAACAGTGCCAACCCAAAACACATCCATCCCACCATAAAAGAACCAGGCTATAATGAATACTGGATCGATGAATTTGTTTTTGATGATGATCCCCTTTTAACAGACAAAGAAAGAAACCGTGAACAGCCGGTTGGGGGTAACGGGGTATTAAAAACAATAATGATAGATGGTATGCTGCGGGCAACAAGGAATATTACACTGGGATTGAATGTAAAAAATTATCCAAAACAATAAAACTAATGCGGAAATAAACGTTTAGCTGCCTGGTTATCTAATATAAAAATCTCCAGTTGCTTTGAAATAAGTTACCCTTGTATCTCCCATGTTAGCGATCAACCCGGTTAATTGAATATGCCAGAGTTTGGTTGCTTTATCATAAGTAGTTTCAACCTTTCCTGAGCTAACATCAATAAAAGCGACACTCTCGCCGGACCTGAATGAATATTTAGCACTCAACTCACCATTACTATTTGCGTCTGTTGAAATGTGGTAGGTGGATTTCCTCTTGGTACTAAATCTGCTATCCCGGAAAAACATGGTAAAGAACTGATTCTTTTGTTCAATAACGATCGTGTAGTTCCCTTTGTTCCGGTAGGTTTTGACTGTGGCTGGCTGGTGCTCGATAAAATAATCATTCCCTGTTGCCGTATCCTTGATTGCTATAGGACACCTTTTATAAACTGAATCTCCTTCATGTTGAGAAAATGCTGATGAAGAAACAAAAAGGAACGCAATAATGAAAATAATTTTCATAACCATTTATTTTACATGCAAAAAATACGAAGAATTATTAATATACGGGCACAGATCTCGTTTTTAATCCGGTTTGGATCTCTCACCAAAAAGCAGGCTGCCTATCCTCACCATATTGCTTCCTTCTTCTATGGCGATTTTATAGTCGCTGCTCATGCCCATGGAGAGAGTCGTTAGTCGTGAGTCGTTAGTCTTTAATCGGTCGAAAATTCGTTTCAGGTTTTGAAACTCCTGTCTGACTTTATTCATATCATCAGTAAAACTTGCCATTCCCATTAACCCAACGATCCGGGCATTATTCATTTGTTCATTCCTGTATCGACTCATTAAGTCATTAAGTTCACTTTCATCCAGGCCAAACTTGGTTTCTTCCTGTGCAATATGAACCTGGAGCAAACAATCCAACACCCGTCCGTTCTTCTCAGCTTGTTTATTGATCTCTTTCAACAGTTTCAGACTGTCAACGCCATGAATCAGTTGCACAAACGGGGCTATTAACTTTACTTTATTGGTTTGGAGATGGCCAATATAATGCCAGCGGATATCTTTGGGCAATTGGGCTGCTTTTGTTACCATTTCCTGCACATAGTTTTCTCCGAAATCCCTGTGACCAATTTTGTAAAGTTCAAGAATATCCTCAACCGGTTTGGTTTTGGAAACAGCAACAAGGGCCACTTGTTTTTCGTCAAGCTCTTTTTTGAGTAGTTGGTATGCTTCTTTATTGACAGGCATATTGCTTAATGCACAAACGCAAAGTTTAACCAAAGATGGCAAAAAAAAGCCGCCAGCTAACAGCTAACGGCTAATAGCTAATAGCTTTACATATTTACTTTAAAATACTCCTGCTGATAACAATCCGCTGCACTTCACTGGTGCCTTCATATATCTGGGTGATCTTGGCATCCCGCATCAGTCTTTCCACATGATATTCTTTTACGAAACCATAACCTCCGTGTATCTGAACTGCTTCAACAGTAGTCCACATGGCCGTTTCAGAAGCATAAACTTTAGCCATTGAGGAGCTTAAGGTATAATCTATATTGTTATCTTTTTCCCAGGCTGCTTTCATGCACAGCAATCTTGCCGCTTCGATCCTTGTTGCCATATCAGCCAGTTTGAATGCAATGATCTGGTGATTCATGATCTCTGTACCAAAAGCCTTCCTGGTCCTGGAATACTCTTTTGCCAGTTCATAAGCTCCGCTGGCAATACCCAATGCCTGTGAAGCAATGCCGATCCTTCCGCCAGCCAGCGTTTTCATCGCGAATTTGAAACCAAAGCCATCTTCACCAATCCGGTTTTCCTTCGGCACTTTTACATCATTGAACATGACGGTATGCGTGTCGCTGCCGCGGATACCCAGCTTATTTTCTTTGGCAGCTACTACTACTCCCGGCCAGCTTTTTTCTACAATAAGTGTATTGATTCCTCTTGAACCTTTTGCAGGATCTGTTTGCGCCATGACCAGGTAGACTGAAGCAGTGCCCCCGTTGGTGATCCAGTTCTTTGTTCCATTTAATAAGTAATGATCACCTTTATCTTCTGCAGTTGTTTTTTGGGATGTTGCATCGCTGCCGGCCTCCGGTTCGCTCAGCATAAAAGCCCCGATATACAATTCCCCGTTTTTTATTCCCTGTGCCAGGGGGCTCAGGTATTTCTGTTTTTGTTCCTCAGTGCCATATTCCTGCAAACCATAACAAACCAGGCTATTATTCACACTCATCACAACACTTACACTGGCATCAATTTTACTGATCTCTTCCATGGCCAGGACATAACTGATCGTGTCCATGCCAGCGCCGCCGTATTCCGGCTTTACCATCATACCCAAAAAACCTAATTCGGCCAGCTTCATAACCTGTTCACGGGGAAATTTCTGTTTCTCATCTCTTTCAATTACACCCGGTAAACACTCTGTTTTGGCAAAATCCCGTGCAGCTTTTTGAATCATCAGTTGTTCTTCGTTCAGTTCAAATATCATACAGCTTATCATTTGATGTCCGCCTTCGTCCCGAATGCTTTCGGGACTACGGCGGATAAGACGACAAAGATAAGGGCAAAGCTTCCTCTGAAATAAACGGTAATGATTTGCAACTAATTTGAAAATTCACCCGACAATGCATCCTTCCGGAATGGTTTTTGACCTAACTTTGCTTCCGCAAAAAGAGATTATGAAAAAGATTCACATTGTTTTACTGGTTCTTATTGCCGGTGCTATTGCCTACCTGATCGGTTCTTTCAAATTTGCAAGCAGTACATATGAAACAATTTCCGAAGCAAAATCAAACCCAGGCAAATTTGTACATGTGGCCGTGAGATTAGACACATTGTCTCCCGTGGTATATAATCCAACGAAAGACGCTAATTTCCTCAGCTTCCAGGCAATAGGAATAGACAGCCCGGATCAGAAGATGCAGGTGATCTACAGAAAAGGTGAAATTCCAAACCTGATGATCAGCGAAAGGCTGGTGCTCAAAGGCAAGTATGAAAATGATCACTTTGAGTGTAAAGATGTGCAGACCAAATGCCCTTCCAAATACAAAGACGATATGAAAGTGGCAGAAAAAAATGTACAGAACGCCACGCAGAATGCAGCTGCTACTGAGAATTCTTCACCAAAATAATACTAACAGGGAATGGGCTATATCGGCGAGCATCTTTTACCCGGTCAGTTAGGACACTTCTTTATTGTACTTTCTTTGGTGGCATCACTGGCCGCAACATTTTCCTTTTTCAGATCTGCGCAATCAAAAAATGAAACAGACGCGGCCTACTGGAAAAAACTGGCCCGCTATGCTTTCATCACCGAAGTGGTTTCCGTGCTGGCCATCTTTGTAATTTTATTCTACATCATCCACAGTCATTTATTTGAATACAAATATGCCTGGCAGCATAGCAGCCTCTCCCTGGAATTCAAATACATGCTGGCCTGTTTCTGGGAAGGACAGGAAGGAAGTTTCCTGCTCTGGAGCATCTGGCATTGTGTACTGGGATTGATATTGATGAAAACAAGTAAGAAATGGGAAGCGCCGGTGATGACCGTGCTAAGTTTTGCACAGTTTTGCCTGGCTACGATGATCGCAGGCATTTACATCTTTGGCTGGAAGATGGGCTCCAATCCTTTTATATTATTAAGAGACTCCGGTGTGCTGGATAATGCCCCTGCCCTGCACCTTGACTTTGATGTGAACCAGGCATTGAGGCCAGATTATATGTCATCAATAAAAGATGGCAATGATCTGAACCCACTGCTGCAGAATTACTGGATGGTCATTCATCCCCCTGTATTATTCATGGGCTTTGCTTCCACTATTGTGCCTTTTGCATTTGCCATGACAGGTTTATGGAAGAAGAAATTCGGCGAATGGACAAAACCGGCATTACCATGGGCTCTTTTTTCTGCCGCCGTCCTGGGTGTAGGCATCATGATGGGTGCCAGGTGGGCTTATGAATCACTGACTTTTGGCGGTTACTGGGCATGGGACCCGGTTGAAAATGCTTCCCTGGTTCCCTGGCTGGTAATGATATCCGGCATCCATACACTACTTATTTATAAACATAGCGGCCATTCATTAAGAGCAACACATATTTTTTTCATCATTTCATTCGGGCTGGTGTTATATTCCACCTTCCTTACAAGAAGCGGGATATTAGGCGATTCATCTGTTCATGCCTTCACTGACCTGGGCATGAACTGGCAACTTCTTGCCTTTATGCTGGTATTTGTAGTGCCGTCCCTGATTTTTTTCTTCAGCCGCTACCGCGGGATCCCCACTATGCAAAAAGAAGAAAGTGGATCTTCCAGGGAATTCTGGATGTTTATCGGTTCATTGGTATTCTTTCTTTCTGCGCTGGTAATTATTGGTAAAACTTCTTTACCGGTTTTTAATAAAATTTTTGGTATTAAAAAAGCTCCGCCGGAAGATCCTGAGTTTGCCTATAACAGCATACAGGTTTATGTAGCTGTAATTATTGGATTGCTTACCGCCATTGGCCAATATTTAAAATACAAAGAAACCTCAGCCAAACAATTCTGGAAGAAGATCTGGATACCAACAGCGATTGCTGTAATTGCAGCTTCTGCCGTACTTGCCTTTGGCAATATTAATTATACCAAAAAAGGCCCGGTATTCCTTGGCTCCGTCTGGCTGGCCGTTGCCGCCGGAATATATACCATCATCGCCAACGCTGCATATATCTGGTTGGGTATAAAAGGAAAATTAAAATTATCCGGCGGCTCCATTGCACATGTTGGATTTGGTATGGTATTGCTTGGTATTCTTATTACCTCTTCTAAAAAGGAAGTGTTATCGACTAATACTAACAGTATTGCAACACCGCTTGGCCCCAATGAAGACCCCCGGGAAAACCTGACATTGATCAAAGGGGTCCCTTCGGACATGGGTAATTACACACTTACCTATGAAAAGGATTCCGCCCATCCCAAAAAACAACTTTGGTTTTATAGCATCCGTTTTCAAAGTAAAGACGGGAAAGAAGATTTTGTGCTGAAGCCAAATGCCTTTGTTAATTATAAAGGAAATGAGGGCCTGATGGCTAACCCCTCTGCCAAACATTATTGGGATCATGATGTGTTTACCTATGTCACATCCCTGCCCAACCCTGAAAGACAAAAGGACACTGCCTCTTTTAAAACCAATAAATTGAAACCGGGTGATTCACTTTTTTATTCCGGCGGCTATATGATCCTGGAAAAAGTTGAATCAAAAGACAGTTTGCCTCCCGAGATTTTTGGAAAAAATGGCAGCCTGTATGAAGCTCCGTTAAAGATCCATTCCAAAACCGGTTCCATTTATAGTGTTACATCAAGGCTGGCTATTGTCAAGGGAGGTGCACTTGCCCTGCCGGATACCATTACATCCGAAGGCCTGGTATTGCAATTGCAGAAAGTAAATCCTGATCAAAGTATTGAACTGGGAGTAAAAGAATCTGATGCCATATTGAAGTTTGTCACCCTTAAAGCTTATAAATACCCTTTTATCAATCTTCTCTGGTTTGGCGTTATCATAACAGCTATAGGCATCATTATCAGTATGCTGAGGCGGATACAGTTAAACCGCAGCAATATTCCCCCGTCTTAATTTTTGCATTTTATTCCAAAGGTACTTCTTGGGTAAAAACAGCATCTTTTGTAGCTTTACAGTCTGATAGTATAGCGTATCGATTAATGACCCCGGATGAAAATTTTGTCTACATACCGATTGAAGTCAGTGCTGGTCTTCCTGTTCATAGGAATAAGCAGTCAGCTCAGGGCACAGGTATACTCAGATTCCACTTACCAGGACTCAACGAAGTATGCCTTATTAGCCATGAAAGAACAGGCCAAAAAATGGGGCCCCAATGACACCGTTTTGGTTCCGGCGATTTTCTACCATAATGAAATCGTGAATTTCAAGGAAATGGAGATGGCATGGGTTTCAAAATTGCCTCCGGATAAACTGGCCAAATACATAGAAGAATGGACAAGGCTCCGCAATGCCGTTTACGTGACATATCCCTATGCAAGGATCGCCGGAAGCACTATTAACGATATCAATGCAAACCTTGCCAATGTTAAAAATAAAAAAGATCGGAAAACTTATATAAAGTCAAGGGAGAAAGATTTAAGAAAAGAATTCAGCGACCCGCTTTCTAATCTTTCAGTTTACCAGGGAAAAATACTGATGAAACTCATTAACAGGCAAACGGGTAATAACTGCTATGAAATCATCAAAGAATATAAGGGGGGCCTGAATGCCCGTATTTATCAAACAGTGGCCTGGTTTGTCGGCGGCAACCTGAAGCAGGACTGGAACCTTACCGAAAATAAACTGGACCGCCAGATAGAAAATTTTGTAAAAGAAATTGACGGCACCTGGTATAAAAATCCTTACCGTAATTAGTTACTGGTTATATTAATTTTCCTTCTATTACATATCTTTAGCCACTTAACATTGAGAAACCAGTAATAAGCAACAAGTAACCAGCAACATGAAACTCGACATTCTTGCCATAGGCGTTCACCCGGATGATGTGGAACTGAGTTGTTCAGGAACTATCATCAATGAAATAAAAAGGGGGAAAAAGGTTGGCATCATTGACCTGACACAGGGAGAATTGGGAACAAGAGGCAATATAGAATCCCGGTACCGGGAATCGGCCAACGCCGCGATGATCATGGGCGTGCATATAAGAGAAAACCTGAAAATGCGGGATGGTTTCTTTGAAAATAATGAAGAGAATAAGTTAAAACTCATTACCGCCATCCGGAAATACCAGCCTGAAATTGTTATTGGCAATGTGCTGCATGACAGGCACCCCGATCATGGAAGAGCAGGAAATATGATTGCAGACTGTTGTTTCCTGTCAGGGCTTGCTAAAATAGAAACCAACGACGGGAATGATAAGACACAGCCAAGGTGGAAACCGTCTTATGTACTGCACTATATACAAGACTGGTATCATGAACCTGACCTGTTGATTGACATCAGCGATGTGTTTGAACAACGGATGAAAGCCATTGAAGCGTACAGCACCCAGTTCCATACAGGTGAAACCGGCGGAGAAGGACCACAGACTTACATCTCCACACCCGATTTTCTTGAAAGTATCATAGCCAGAGCCAGGATGTTTGGTAAAAGGATCGGGGTAAAATATGCAGAAGGTTTTATCAGTGAAAAAACAATTGGAATTCAAAACCTTAATGCCCTTGTTTTGAATGAAACCTGACTATTGTTAGTCCTGAAAAAAATTCCTTCCCTATGGCTATAATTGGTTAGCTTTGCACTCTCAATACAATACAATTAATGTCCAGTCCAAAGTTCTCTCCAGATAAGAATTCCTTTTATTCAGAGTTAAAGAAAAGAATCAGTGATTACTTTAAAGAAAAAGGTAAATCTTCTGCCGGTAATTTCAGTCTTTATTTCAAGGCTATAATCCTGGTCATTAGTTTTTTCTTCGTTTATACGCATCTTGTATTCTTTACTCCTGCCTCATGGCTTGCTATTGTTGAATGTGTCATATTAGGCGGCCTCACAGCGGCCATTGGTTTTAATGTAATGCATGACGGAATGCACGGAAGTTTCAGCCGTTTTAAATGGGTCAATAAAATGGCTGGCCTGTCACTCAATTTCCTTGGCGCCAACAATTTTATGTGGAAGTCAAAGCATAATATCATTCATCATACCTACACCAATATTGAGGGGATCGATGATGATATTGAAGCCAAACCTTTGCTACGTCTTTGCGAAACACAGAAATATTATAAGATACACCGCTTCCAGCATTGGTATTTCTGGGCGGCATACTCATTGCTTTATATCTGGTGGGTTTTCTTTACCGACTACAAAAAATATTTTCTCAGAAGAATCGGCTCAACCCCGCTGACAAAAATGGGAACAGGTGACCATATCTCTTTCTGGGGTTTTAAATTATTACATGCCTTTATTTTTATGGCTGTTCCTATATACACATTAGGTTTCTCTACCTGGTTAATCGGTTTCATTATCTATGGATGTTTTGCAGGCTTTGTTTTAAGTATTGTTTTTCAACTTGCGCATACGGTAGAAGATACACATTTCCCACAGGCCAATGCGTCAACAGGTAAAATGGAAGATGAATGGGCACTTCATCAATTAAAGACCACGGCAAATTTTGCTACCCGCAACAGGCTAATTTCCTGGTTGGTGGGTGGTTTGAATTTCCAGGTTGAACATCATCTTTTTCCCCGGATTTCGCATGTACATTATCCTGCTATCAGTAAGATCATTAAGAAAGCATGCCAGGATTTTGGCTTCCCGTATATAGAATATCCCAAAATGAGACTGGCTGTAGTTTCCCATGTAACCCACCTGAAAAATCTCAGCAAAAAAGTAACTGGCAGCAACTCAAAATAATGCTGTCTGATTACCTCCTTTATATCCCAGGTTTTGCTGCTTCCCGAAATTCTTTTAACATCAACGGGACCATTCATGTCTGCAGCCATTTTACCCTAAGAACAGGGAAATTGATAATATAAAATGGCATAACTTGCACGGCCTTTTAATAATACATTATGGATGATTTTTCCAATTATGACCCTAACAGTGTAGGCAATCCCAATTTTAATATTTTCGGACTGCCTACCACTGAAGAAAACGCAAAGCTTGTCATACTCCCCGTGCCCTGGGAAGTTACAGTCAGCTATGGTGCAGGGACGGCCCGTGCTGCGGATGCCATTTTCAAAGCCAGCCTGCAGGTTGATCTTTTTGATCCGGAATTTCCCGATACATGGAAGCAGGGTTTTTATATGCGCCCACCCGATAAAAAGATTTTACTGAAAAGTGATTACCTCCGTAAGGAAGCCGAACTCTACATTGACTATATATCAAAAGGTGAAGAAGTCACTGCCAACCAGTTCATGACCAAAACACTGAAAGAGGTGAATGAAGGAAGCGCTTTTCTTAACAACTGGGTATATGAACAGACAAAAGTACTGCTTGAAAAAAATAAACTCGTAGGAGTTCTCGGTGGCGATCACAGTTCACCACTCGGATATTTCAAAGCCATTGGAGAAAAGCACGGTGAGTTCGGCATTTTACAGATTGATGCACATTTTGACCTGCGGGAAGCTTATGAAGGATTCAACTACTCTCATGCCAGCATTATGTACAATGCCCTGAAAGAAATCCCGGAACTAAAACTACTGGTACAGGCAGGCATCCGTGACTATGGCAGTGATGAGTGGGATTATGTTAAGAAAAGCAATTCCCGCGTCATTACCTATTTTGATAAAGACATCAGGAACCGCCAGTATGAAGGACAAAGCTGGAAACAGATCGCCGAAGAAATTGCAGGCAAGCTCCCGCAAAAAGTTTTCATCAGTTTTGATATTGACGGGCTCGACCGCAAGCTATGTCCCTTTACCGGCACGCCGGTGCCGGGTGGTTTTGAACTGGAACAGGTCTTCTATCTTTTCAGTAAAGTGATGGCAAGCGGCAAAACGATCGTAGGTTTTGATCTTAACGAAGTAGGCATCGGCAGCGATACGGACTGGGATGCCAATGTGGGAGCGAGGGTACTCTATAAACTGTGTAATTTACTGGTGACAAGCAATAGTTGAGATGCAGCAATTTTATAAATTAACAATCAAGGATAAAAAATATAAAGGTTATAAAAAATTAGCCTCTTTCCTTTTCCTGATCAATGCAATAGTTTTTATTACCCTGGCTCTCGGGTCATCTTCAATTTCAAACAAATTAATACTCTTTACTTCATCCTTTATACTGATTGCTTATTCAGTTTATAACTGGTCGTATAAAAAGAAGAAAGAAAGATCCTATATCATTGTGTATATTTTAATTGCGGCTATCTGGATTTCGGATACCCCATTCTGGTATTTTTCAATTCTATTATTGCTGCTCCTTGTTTTACAATTCCGGATGGAATCCGATTTTACTATTTCATTAACTAATCAACATATCATTGTCAATGGATTTATTAAAAAGAGTTATGGGTGGCCGGATTTCAATAACATAGTTCTTAAAGATGATTTATTAACACTTGATTTTACAAATAACAGGATCCTGCAGGTTGAACCAGACTGGAATGTATCTGCCCCCAATGCAGGGATTGAATCATGGGGAGTAGGAGAAGGTTACCCTGAAACTGAAAAGGAATTTAACGACTTTTGTCATCAACAACTGAATAAATGAGTTTGCTTCAATCTCCATATATTCTATACTCCGATGGCAAGGGAAATATTTTTGAGGATACTTCATTATATGCAACAGGCAGGAGTGGTTGGGATGCTGTACCAGTTCCGGAAGATGAGTGGATAGAGCTACCTGATGGCGGTTCTATATACGAATTACCCGGAAGAAGGGGCATTGGCATTGATGTGCAGAACGGAGGAATGAGATTATGTGAAAAAGGCTGGGCTGTTGCTGCATTTATCCCGCCTGCACATACAGGGTTTTATTTAGCAGCTTATGAAACAGCAAAGGATGCTCCCACTCTCCCCTTGTTTTGTTATACAGCTGCCGGTTGGTTAAACAATAAATTCTATGTTCCCGCAACAAGAATAGAACCAGATATCCGGCAGGACTGTTCAGGATATGACCAGGAAAAAGTGAATGAAGGCGCTGCCGCATTACTGAAACATTATCCGCATAACAGGCTTGTGGCACATCTGATGAATAACTGTGCTTTAACTTACCATTGCCCTGCTGCCAGGAATTTTTCATTGGGCAGATGGGAATGCCCCGTTCCGGTTTCATCAGGTTGTAATGCTAATTGTGTCGGTTGTATATCATTGCAACCGGATGAAGAGCCGATCGTTTCTACACAGGATCGCTTGACTTTTAAGCCGACAGCAGAAGAAATAGTTGAATTCACGGTGCCGCATCTTGAATCAGCCCCCTATCCTATTATCAGTTTCGGACAGGGTTGCGAAGGTGAACCATTATTAATGTGGGAAACCATCCGTGATGCCATCATTGAAATAAGAAAACATACATCGAAGGGAAGTATCAATATCAATACCAATGGTTCTAACCCGGAATCGGTAAGAGCTTTGTGTGAAGCAGGGCTGAATTCAATCCGTGTCAGTACCAACTCAGCAAGAAGGGAGATTTACATGCCATATTATCGTCCCAACAACTATGATTTCGATGATATTGTTGAAAGTTTGAAAGTGGTAAACAGTTTTGGTGGATGGACATCCATCAACTATTTTGTATTCCCCGGAATGACCGACTCAGTCGCTGAATATGAAGCCTTAAGAAAGCTTATTAAAGAAACAGGTTTAAAAATGATCCAGTGGCGCAATTTTAATATTGACCCTGATTGGTATCTCGGAAAGATCGGCGTGACCGACACGGGCGAATGTCTTGGTGTAAAACAATTGCAGGAACTCATCCGTGATGAATTCCCGCAATTAAAATTTGGTTATTTCAATCCTCCGATCGAGCGCATCAAAGGAAGGTTCGAGATGGATTTTGCACATTAAAATAATAAACCCTGCAATAATAATACTCCCCGGTTATTGATGCGGGTACAAGCAGGACAGGAACAAAGAGAGAATAGCAAAAGATAAGTTTGTTTTTCTCATAACAATGCTTTTACAATTTATAAGATTTCAGGCTTATTTCTTATTGTTTTGGACAGTTATGTTTTCTGAACTCCTTCTTTTCATTACTTGTTGGTCTTTCTGTATCGTAATAAATTTCCTCGTTGGTATAGTAATGATCCCCTTTATGATCACGGGGCAAATAACAAACGCCTTTTACTCTTTTGTATTTGCTGACTTCAATCTCCTGATAAGTATCAAGCAAAACAAATTTGTTACAAAGTGGGCATTGCGCCATTTTGCTGCCCTTGAGTTTCCATTTTAGTTCTGTCCCTGTCAAAACCGGTTCTCCCAGCCATTCTTCATGCCAGCATTCGGCTCCTTCCAGAAAGTCTTTAATACTCCCCCATCTTACAGTAAAGTGAGAATGAGAATATGGCCAAGGATTCGGGCATTTAGCTGCACAAGGTACTTCGGAACGAATACCCTTAACAAGACCAGCCTGATCATAGTAATACCCGATTAAAGCCCACAAACTCGAATATTCAAAATCCTCCGATCCTTCAGGCCATTTTCCATTTGGTATTTCCTCTGTAAGTACATGCAGAGAAAGTATCGGGCCTTTCCACCCCTGTATTAGTCCTGCCATTGTCTCAGGACTAAAGCCGCACAATTTGCACATAACACCAAATAAGATATAATTGACAGATGAGTTTCTGTAGCACCCTCCATTCACCTGAACAGTTGCATCACAGCTGGAAAAGGGAGAACAACATGGTGGTTTGCATAGCTCGATTGGGTTTCTGAGTTCCTGCATATCCCACGCCATTGAAAAGTCGCCAAGCACATTGACTAAGCTTTGGCATAACAAAAACCGATGTTCGGTAGTAAGGCGTTTATAGACGGCTATAACCCCATCGAGGGTCAATTTTAATGCAACAGTAATATCCGGTCCGCACATGCAACAGGATGTGGTATCAAAAACAACTTCTCCGGACGGAGCTATTCGTGGGCTGCTGGGCACAAACTTTTCAGCATGAGGGACTATTTCTGATGAAATATCAAGGGTACAATCGTAAATATCATTTTCATAGGCAAAATATTGCTCCGGCCGGAAAAATTTTTTCACCCACTTTCCTTTTTTTGTTTCGCTGCCCAATAAATGAAGTTCACTGATCGATGGATGCAATACCGGATCACCTGAACAACCCCATTTCTCTGTGGTCCAAATTGTAACAAGATCATCATAAAAATTCTTATGATCATGTGTTTCCAAATTACCTTCAGCCCCATCGCCAATAAGAAAACAAGCCTGGGTGGCAGGGTTTTTAAAAGCTGATTCGATTTCTTTAAGATCCAGATCATAATCCAGAATCACATCATAACCTGCATTTTTGTATTTACAAGAAGCAATTGCAGCGGCATTTCTGGCATTGCTTTTCGGGCAATTCCCCACCCCCACCAATGCAATTGGTTTTTTACGGGTTTCCCTGTCTGCATGCAGGGGCTCCGGTTCCTTGTCAATAAACTGTTCTGTATTACCTTTTAAGGTTCTGTTTTTTACTCTGCATTCAATAACCAGGTCGTTTCGTGAAGACATTTTGTCATTGTAATTATGGATCAGAACAACAGTTGACCCGGTATCATAAACAAATCTTGCATTACCCTTTATTACTTTCCAGGTATATTCCGGGTCATCATATATACCTTCAATTTTCCGGGTTATGATTTTGCCGCCTGTTGTTCTGCATTTTATAATAAGATTATCATTATCGCTGGCATTGGCATTTAACAAAATCATATTGTCCGGAAATGAATCCCTGGCAAATGTGAAACGGATGGGGTCGGTTATTGTCAGTTTTGCTCCTTCTTCGGGTGTCGCCGGTAATAAAGCCTGGCAGCAACCTCTTATAGCCGGGCAAACGATGTCCTCCGGGTGATTTAAAATGCGCCCTTCCACAACAGCTAACACTTTGTAAAGCGACAGCACCATATCATTTCCATATTTAATATATTTTACAACTGTGCCAAGACGAATGGTAAACTCAACCTGTACTTCTTCATCATCTTTTTTGTAACCCGCATTACTAAGTGTTACTGTAATACGATCTTCTACAGGATAATCCGTAATACAATAGGGAATTTGATATAATATGCTGTTGGAAGTGATCCCGGCTACAGAAATGATTTTGCCTGATGTTCCTCTTATGTTTTTTATTGACCATAAATAAGCTACCTGATCGGGTGAGGGCGGATGCGGCGTTATATCAACATTCTTGCCATTAATGCATTTTTGCAATAAAACATCCACATCAGTTCCATATACCGATAAGCCAATCAGATCACCCGGCCGCATATTATTTGTCAAGGAAGGATCTGCCGGAAAATACCCCATCGCTTTGACTTTAATTGAAGGTCCTGCGCACCATTCATGTGTTACAATACAATCGGCTACTGTTTCTTCAATATTACATATCGTCTCGCAGGTAGTTTTGTTAGTACAGGTTACAGTCACTTTCAGGTAAAGCGTATAACCGCCGGCTCCTGATAATTTTACTTTTACTTTTTCGCCATCTGCTTTGCCGCTGATCCTGGCTATACCTTTACCACTTTCACCTATAAACCATAAATAGGTGATCTTTGCGACAGCACATTTAATTCCTGGTTTGCTTGCCTTACATTCAGCTTTCACTACCGCTTCAAAATCTGCTTCATCACAATTGGAACCTATCTTTTTTATTGAACAATCGGCTTTGCATTGGCATGTACCCGGATCTTCAGGAATGGTCGGGTCATAGGAAGTTTTGGCAGTACAGGTACAGGTGCTTCCATCGCTGCAGGTTACTTTGATTATTATCGTCAGAGTAAATGATCCGTTAAGCGGATTTGATATTTTTACCACCGGTCCATTGCGTCTCCCTACTAATGTTACGGGTTTGTCTGCGCTGGAGCTAACCGTCCAATCATATATATAAGCATCGATGATGCCGCATGCTTTACATGGTGGATAGCCAAACTCACCAGTACATGCAGCTTTCACAGCAACACTGAACGTCGACACATCACCATCCTTAGCATCAAAAAAAATTGAAGCTGAGCAGGAACAATTGCATTTCGGGCATTGCGCCACTGTGGTGGAGTCGTGAGGTTGCGGTTGGGGCTGCGTGGTATCTCCTGGATGTGGATTATCGCCCGGTTGTGGCTGGGTGGGGGGATGATCACCCTGCACTTCAGGTAAATCAAGATTAATGTTTACAGAAAAATTTCCTGTAGCTATACTTACTGCCGGACAATGAACCTCCCAAACTCCTTCAGAATCCGTAAACATAATGGCAAACACCTGCAGGTTACCATTGGTCATAGTAACTATATTGGGTGTCACGTTTGTTATAGTGAGCAGCGCTGTATCGGGCAGGTTTTGCAGCCCGGTTAGTTTTACATCAATAAAAGTGTTCTGTCCTTTTCTCAGGTCCAAATCGCCGGTAGTAACCTGCATATTAACTCCTGATATTTGCCTGCTGCATTTTTCCTGTCCGTTTTCAGTTACCTGCATTGTTTGAAGCCCGGTGGCATTCTTAGGGTATTGCACCTGGCATTGACGGGGTGACTCTGCCAGCACCTGCAGCAGTTGATTGTTCAATGAACATTTTGTGTTGGATGCATCGCCATCAAAGTTGCCGGTGATTCTGCAGGGTGCATCAGTTAATGCATGAGAAGGAATGATACAGCCACTGATAGAGCCACGATTATCATTCATGCTCTCAGCTTTTGGTTGTATAAACTTTAAAGTAAGTTCCTGGGGTTTGAAGGCACCAGGATGATATAATTCCACCGGGCAACTGATAGTCCGGTCCTTATTAACAAGCCAGTTAAATTCAATGGGCTTATCGGGCACTATAGTCCATTTTTCAAACTGAAGGTTAAGATCATCAAGCTTTAATTGAAATTTTTTTATTTCGGTCAGGTTTTTTTCAATCTGTCTTGCATTAATACCTTTCGGTTCAGCCACTACAGTTCCTGAAATCACTTCGCCGGGCATGATGTCATCAGGCAGGTAAACTTTTACATTGCCATATTGTGTAGAAAAGACAGCGGTAGTTAATCCTTTCTGTGATGAAATGGTTTGCGCCCTGGTTATTGATGCGGGTACAAGCAGGAATAATGAGAGCACAGCAAGCAGTTGGGTCTTTCTCATATCTGTGCTTTTTATAAAGTTAAATAATTTGGTGTTTGTTTTTGGATTTCTCTTTTGATATATAGATGCTTAATCATTATAAAAATTTTCAGGCACACTAAACTGCTGCTCGGTAAGACAGGAATAGATGACAGATAGGACCGAACAGCATGTTTTACAAATTTTCACTCTTTCTGCAAGCTCATTTTCTGAAAAGTAAACAAGGTAAGGAGCCACAGCGATCCGGCTTCCTTTCTCTTCAAGGTAATTTCCGTATTTATCAATACGACCGGCAGTCCCGGGGTAACTGTTTTCCAGATATTGCCTGACCTCCAGCTGGCCGGAATAAACATAATTATCCGGCATCTGGTCAAATGGTCCGTCATACCAGTTGTTCTGCAGCACATTTTCACCTTTTACCCCGATAAGGATTTTGCGGGTATTCGCTGTATCATTATAAAAGGCAAAAGAAGTTCTTTCTCCAATGAGGATATCTGCAGTGTACCTGTAAAATGTTTCAGCAACAAAATCATCTTCGTTCAGCAACCAATACAGGTGTCGCTGGCTTTTATTATATACAAGAAAGAATTTTAATCCCGACTCATCAAAAGAAGGACCCACGTATACTTCATCAGGAATCAACCTTGCTTTTTGGGGAGGCTTCAACCCCGGCTGATAAAGATCAAAGATCACCTGCCTGTTCCTGTACGAAAGCGAATAGCAAAAATCATTTATTTTTTTAAGAAAAAAGCTATCCTTTGCTGTATACAATCCATAGCCACCCGAAGAAGGAAGATAATGCTGCCTGATATTATCCTTCACTTCAATATAGCCGATATCCACTACCCCGGAATCCCGGTTATGTGTAAACAAACTCAGGCTTCCCTTAAAGAGTTTTCCCTTTGCCGTGAAAGTAAAATAGTAATAATTTTCAGATGGATAGATTGTTACTTCTGATGGAAGCCGTTCAAGAATATACCCCAGCACTTCTTTAGCATTGCTGATATCGGGGCCTCTCTGGTACAGCCCGTTGATAAAAGCATCATTCGTAAAAAAACCACCTGTATATTCATGTGACGGTATTTTATAATCGCTTTGGGCAAAAGAAGTCCAGGGAAATGCCAAAACGAGACCAACAATAAAATTTATTTTATTGTATCGCATATTCAAAATATTTAAGTAACGATAAATTTATATCCTGCTTCCTTTGATCGCAGGAATTTTTTTTCATTTTTACTGATCAAAAATGCAGCGTATCTGATGAATTTTTGCCATCATGCACTCATTTTTGACCCGTTTGATACTTTGATTTATCAGGACCTTGTTCTGACACATGTTTCTTAGTGGTTTTGTCAACATATCTGGATTTATCAGGACCTTCTTCCGATGCATGATTTAAAAAATCTGGTACATACATAGATTTACCGGGACCTTCCTCCGAAGCATGTTTATTATTAAACAGGTATCTGGATTTGTCAGGCCCTTCTTCTGACGCATGGGCCCAGCCAGGACCTTCCGGGTGGGTGTGGCGCCACTTGTCTGAATATTTAGATTTGTCGGGGCCCTCTTCTTCATGATGCAAATCGTAACTCAGATATTTAGATTTATCGGGGCCTTCTTCTGAAGCATGCCTCGTAGACATTTTGTTAACATAATTTGATTTGTCCGGACCTTCTTCCGTGACGTGTTTATAATAATCTTTAATATAGCTGGATTTATAAGGCCCTTCCTCCGAAGCATGATAACTTTCCATAAAGTATTTGGATTTGTCAGGCCCTTCTTCAGAAGCATGGTGAAAAACTGAATCTATATAACTTGTTTTGAATACTCCTTCCGTAGCATGCACGTGGCGGGGAGACACATACCCTGTTTTGTTAGGGCCTTCAACCGAAGCATGATAGTAGCCAGGCTCAATATAACTTGTTGGTAAACGATCTGTTCCTGTAACTGAAATATGTACCCAATCACGAGGATGGTAATTGGATTTATACGGCCCTTCTGAAGCATGTTTCCAATCCGGGGGGATATAAATAGATTCATATCGACCTTCTTCATCTGCATGCACGTAGTCAGCCGGTACATCTTCTGATTTTGACTTACCTTTATCTATATGTTTGTACGGTTTCGGAGGTGGATGCCAATCATCACCACCAGGATCACCGGGGAGTGAATCGCCCAACCTTCTATCGGGACGCTCTCCGAACCAGGAAGAAAAGTAGCCGGAAGGATATGGTGAAAGATCGACACGATGAATGGAATCATAAATGGGTTTCGGGTTTTTCTCCAACCAACTCTTTGTGATGCTGCCTTCTTTATTCCAGGTGATCATTACAGGCTTTATATTTTGCCATGGATTATACATGGATGATTTTTCCGCATCCCGGTTATTATGCAGTAAATATTTCGTTTTTGTTACAGCCTTCTCCTTTTGCTGAAACTCCCATTCACGGATGGGTTTATCAACTCCCGGCACATCATATTCAATTCTTGATTTATTGGCACCGGTATCAATATGGCGGATAGATCTGGGCAGGTAATTAGAACGGGAAGGACCTGTTTTCAGGTGATACCAGTCATCAGCCACATAATGGGATTTATCGGGGCCTTCTTCCGTGGCATGTTTTACCAGCGGTGAAATATAATTAGATTTATCCCAGCCGGTATCAACATGAATATAGGATTCTGGAATGTACCAGGATTCCCGGGGGCCGGCCAGGGCTGCATGTTTCAGCCATTTTGGCCAGTATTCAGATTTGGCGGGGCCCGATTCCATATGTTTGTAATCGGATGGCACATATTCGGATTTATATTTCCCACTGTCAATATGTACCCATGTATCCTGCCTGTTTGATTCATCAGCGATTTTATTATTGAGTATTTCTAAACTGACATTTATTTTTTTCAATTGATCGGGGTCTGGTGATGCTTGTTGTTTCATTTTGCCGACCTGGTACATGATATCCCTTGATCTGTATATTAATGCTGCATCCTGCAAACGTTCTCCCTTGTCTTGCATACTTTGCAGGCCCCATTGTATTATTTCCCAGGGAATGAATGGTGGGCTCTTTGGTTCTGTTTCCAATCTTCTGAGCTCACTGCTGGCAACTTTATAAACTTCATAAGTACATTCAGCCCGGTCCGTAAACGACCGGGGAAGATTTGTTGTTCTTAAGTAAGTTAGTGTTTGCGCCTTAACCTGTTCCAATGCCCCGGGAGCCGGATTCCGGGGAATATTCTCTATAATATGTGACAGGTAAGATTTAATTCTATTTCCTGCATCCGTAGCAGGTTGAGAAAGGCCAAATGTACTCAGGTCCCTTTTCAATGCATCTGCCCAGTTATTGTACTGCTCTGCTGTTTGCAATACCTCTAATTGCGAACGAAAAGGATCATCTGCAGCAGGCGGTTCATGAAGCGTGGCACTAATAGTAAACGATCCGTCCATCAACCCTGTTAATGTTCGCTGAAAATGAAATCCGTAACCCCCGTCAGCATTTGCTGCCGGGACAATCTGCAGCTGCTGAAAATTTCCCTGCATCATATTTACAACGGAAGTGGTCATGTTTTGTAATACGATACAGGGAGCTTTGGCAGGATCGGCAGGCAGGCCGTTTATCCAACCATCCAATTGTGTTTGTTTGCCTTTGTGAATAGTGGGGTCCTGCACTTTGTATTCTGTTTTGATGGCGTTGAATTTTAATGTCACTGTTTCTGTCGGACCATCATTGGCTGAACATTTTATCGTGGTGATAATAGTTCCGGCCAGGGTGGTGGATGGCAGGGTGAAAAAAGATTCATAAGAGGAACCGCAATAAGGTTTTAACCTAAAGGTTTTACCGCTGCCATCCGTAAAATCAAATTGCGTTGGTATAAGATTTCCCGGAGAATATATTTTAAATGGTTCACCGATTACCGGCAAGTGCGGGTCAACCGAAAAATTCATGCCGGGTCCGGTGGCGCCAGGCAAAAATTCCCATTCCTGAGGTGAAATATTCCTTATCCATGGTTTAGTATCTGAAACATAGAACTGGGTGCTGGACTGGAGAGTTGGCCCATTTCCATTCCAGAGTTGCATCTCTGCCATCTTTGCCCTACCCGGGGGAACAATAAAATCGAAAGGAGTAGCCTGACCAGTCAATCCAATTTTTTTACCCGCCACATCAAGGGAGAATTTCATTAACTCGTTCCAGTTCTTACTTTTTTCTTTTTCATTCTTTCCGTTTGGGTCTGCTGTTACGGTTCCGGTAATGAGCTGCCCGGACCGTAATGTATCTCCACCGGGCAGGTACACTTTTACATTCCCATATTGAGTTGGATAATCAGTAACCACCATCCCGGAGATAAATTTGGTAGTTTGAGCCCTGGTTATTGATGCGGGTACAAGCAGGAATAAAGAGAGCACAGAAAGCAGTTGGTTCTTTCTCATATCTGTGCTTTATTTTGAAAATTAAAGAAATTGATACAAACCAGCAAGACTTTTATCCATAGAAAATAAATGGGCCCGGGCAGATTATCTTCGCTGAGGCTAACTCATTCTAAATGTATTCATCAGCAGCGAAGAAGAGTGTTTATACCGGCATTGGCCTGGCCGTTGTAGCAACACTGATCTGGTCAGGCAATTTCATCATTGCCCGGGGAGTGATAAAAGATATTCCTCCTGTTACTCTTGCATTCTTTCGCTGGCTATCCGCTACCGTTATCATTCTTCCTTTCGCCTGGAAATATTTTATTGCAGAATTAAATATTGTAAAATCAAATTGGGGGTTCTTACTGCTGGCTGCTGTTACCGGCGTCAGCATGTTCAACACTTTTGTTTATATCGCCGGGCATTATTCAACGGCCATCAACATGGCCTTGCTTGGAACCTGCAGCTCTCCTGTTATGTCAGTAATTTTTGCCAGGATTTTTCTGAAAGAAAGAATTACATAGCTGAGGATCGCCGGCATGTGTATATGTATTATTGGCGTTCTTTTATTGTTAAGCAAGGGGAGTATTGAAACCCTGCTGAATTTCTCATTTACAAAAGGTGACTGGTGGATACTGGCCGCCGCATTCACATTTGCCGTCTACAATACATTGGTGAAAAAGAAACCGGTTGCCATGAATTCCGTTAATTTTCTTTTTGTCATTTTTTGTCTGGGCACTGTTATCCTCCTGCCCTTTTATTTGTATGAATTAAAAAACTCCGGAGGGTTTGAAATTAATCTGCCCAATCTGTCATCCATTCTTTATCTCGGCCTTGGCGCTTCAGTATTTTGTTTCCTGATATGGAACAAGGCAATAAGAAACCTGGGGACGGGAAGAACGGCATTGTTTGGCAACCTGATCCCGGTGTTCAGCAGTGTCGGGGCGGTTATTCTTCTTCATGAAAAAATTACTTCCATTCATCTGATTAGTTTTATTTTAGTTGCTGCAGGTTTAGTGATCGCAAACATGAGAAAATAAAGTTGTATCCCGGTGACTGAAAAGATCAACAGTAAAAAAATTCTTCCGGTAATTGTATTGTCGCAATTTGCCGGCACTTCCCTGTGGTTTGTTGGTAATGCCGTTCTGCCCGAATTAAAACAAGCCCTGCACCTGAGCCAGTATGCAGTAAGCCAGGTAACGTCGGCCGTTATGCTGGGTTTTATTGCAGGTACTTTGATATTTGCATTTTTTTCGCTGGCTGACCGCTTTTCCCCGGTAAAACTTTTTTTCATCAGTTCATTGCTCGGGGCATTAACCAATGCTACTGTTGCATGGCTGGCAACGGATGCATTATCATTATTTGTTCTGCGATTTCTAACTGGAGTTTTCATAGCCGGTATTTATCCCGTTGGGATGAAGATTGCAGCTGACTGGTATGAAAAAGGATTAGGAAAGGCATTGGGTTTTTTATTGGGAGCATTAGTATTGGGAACCGCATTTCCTCATTTATTAAAGAACAGAGATTTTCAGTTGCCATGGAAATCAGTTTTGTATTTCACTTCAGTGTTTGCGGCAATCGGTGGACTGCTTATGTTGTTATTTGTTGGAGACGGGCCTTACAGAAAAAAGTCCGGGGGCTTTCAATGGAATGCTTTTAAAGAAATTTTCAGTTCAAAGAAATGGCGGCAATCAGCCTTTGGGTATTTTGGCCACATGTGGGAGTTGTATACCTTCTGGGGATTTGTGCCTTTTATTCTTGGATTATATGCAGAAAAAAATGGCATCGCATTAAATATTCCTCTGCTCAGCTTCCTGATTATTGGTTGCGGAGCCATCAGTTGTATCAGCGGTGGATATTTATCACAAAAAATTGGCAGTGCTAAAGTGGCAACGATCGCTTTATTCGTATCCGGGGCTTGTTGCTTTCTTTCTCCGATTGCATTTCAACTTCCTAATTGGTTTTTTATAGCAATACTTTTTACCTGGGGATTTGCTGTTGTGCCTGATTCACCACAATTCTCCACGTTGGTGACACAATATGCACCTGAACATTTAAGAGGTACTGCTCTCACTATTTACAATTCAATCGGCTTTTCAATTTCTACTATCAGCCTTTTTATAATTGATTATGTTTTTCACTCACCCGGTTTCATTGGCGGCCAAAATACATTTTTATTGTTAGGCCTTGGCGCTGTAATTGGTTTGCCTTCCATGGCCCGGCTGATAAGATCGAAATGACCATACTCTTTTTTAAATTCAGCGGGGTCATTCTCCATTTACATGGCATTTCTGCCAACTGCTTCAGCAACCACAGGGCCGGATACAACAGAGATAAGCCCGTCTTTCTCATAGCAATGCTTTTCATAAATTTAAACCAGTTTTGTTGAACTTGCAGCCAGAATTTCAATAATATGACACACCCAAAAAAAATAGCAATTATCGGCGCTACTTCGGGCATTGGAAGGAGAATGGCAGAGCTTTATATTGAAAAAGGTCACAAAGTTGGCATAAGTGGGAGGCGGCTGGAATTGCTTCAGGAAATAAAGCAACAATCCCCACAACAGGTGGTATATGAGTGCTTTGATGTTACAAAAAAAGAGAACACAGGCCATCTGGAAGCACTTGTCAGTAAACTTGGCGGGTTGGATATACTTGTCATCAGCGCCGGATGGGGTAAGCCGTCTAAAAAACTGGACTATGAAATTGATAAAACAATCGTAGACATCAATGTAAATGGGTTTGTTGAAATAGCTAACTGGGCTTTTAATTTCTTTGTTAAACAGGGTCTTGGCCAGTTGGCAACTATTTCTTCTGTCGCCGCTAACAGGGGCAGCAGTTACTCTCCGGCCTATGCAGCATCAAAGTCTTTTCAGAGTAATTACTTCGAAGGCCTGGTGATTAAAGCAAAAAACCTGGAAAAAAATATAGCCATTACCTGCATCGAACCAGGCTTTGTAAGGACAAAAATGGCTCATGGCGGGGATAAAATGTTCTGGATCGTCCCGGTTGATAAAGCAGCCAGGCAGATCATCAGGGCTATCGAAAAGAAAAAAAGAAAGGCTTATATCAGCCACCGCTGGTGGTTTATCGCCAAACTCATGAAATATGCCCCATATTGGCTCTACAAAAGATTTGGCTGATAAAAAAGGATGTCCGGCAAAATCTTAACATTTCCCAAGGCATGATGCATACAAGTTGCACGGTGTTTGAATCGTTACTGACAGGTGTGAACAACAATGCTTTGCACCGCCAATCACCAAATTGTATTTTTGTATGAATAACTACCTCACAATGACTGCACCCCTTGAAGCCGAAAACCGGAGAAAGGCCTATATGATAACAGCCGGTTTTGCGGGTTTGATGATACTGATCATGTTCCTCCTGAAATGGAAATTACCCGTATTTGAAAAACCCATACAGGAACCTGGTATCGAAGTAGAACTCAATTTGCCTGAAGAACCCCAAACCTTAGCCAATGGCGGTGGCGGTGGTGGCAATCCTGTCCAGGCCACCGGGGCAGCTGGTATTGCCCATTATTCACCTCCTGCACCCGGAGTTAATGAAGCTTCGAAAGATGTGGAAGAAACAAATGATAAAGAAAGCCCTGCTATAGTAAAACCTGTGGTATCAAAACCAAAAGCTACCACGATCACCAATACCTCGGTAGCAAAAGCAGAACCTAAACCGATCATTGAAACCCCGGCGCCTAAAGTGCCAAAAGCTGTTTTGGGAAAAACAACAACCGGAGTAGGTAAAGGTGGCGGCGCTACCGATGATTTTGAAAAAAGCGGAGGTAAGGGTAACGGCTTTGGAGTTGGTAATGGAAATGGCACCGGTGGTGGCACAGGTAACGGTACAGGCGGTGGCAACGGAACAGGCAGCGGAACAGGAACCGGCCCGAAAGTGACAAGAGGTGACAGAAAGATCATCCGCTATTATTCATTCGAAGGCGACCTGGAAAAAGCGGTGGTATATGCAAACATCAATGTATCACCTGAAGGTATAGGGAAATTCATAAGTATTGCAAAGGGCTCTTCCAACAGCAGCAATGAATACAAGACTGCGATCATGCAATACCTGCAAAATATCAAGTTTGATAAGGCTGACCATGAATCCATGCTCACTGTTCAATTTAATTTCAGGGTGAATTAGAAAATAGCTAAGGTCATATAAGTCAAAATAGTCATAACAGACGCATTTTGACTTATATGACCTCTTTGACTTATTTGACTACCCCACATGTAAATTTGCAGAAAGTTTTTTTTCTTGCTGAGTTACCAACAAACCATTGACTATCCTTTTTCCCGGCTACCCATGTTCAGCCGCATAGGTGTTGCTGCTTATAAAGCTGACCTTACCAATACCATCCGGCTCTGCGGATTTTTAAATAACCCACAAACAAAATTCAAATCGATCCATATAGCCGGCACCAACGGAAAGGGTTCGGTAAGTCATATGCTGACTGCTATTCTTCAAATGGCCGGATACAAAACAGGGCTGTACACTTCCCCTCACCTGAAAGATTTCAGGGAAAGAATGAAAGTGAACCTGCCTGGCCGGCAGTCAGGTGGAGAAATGGTCAATGAGAAATTTGTAATTGACTTTACGGAGAAAATGAAGCCATTGATCGAAGAAATAAGTCCAAGTTTTTTTGAGATCACGGTGGCTATGGCTTTTGAGTACTTTGCTGAACAAAAAGTGGATGTTGCTGTCATTGAAGTCGGGCTGGGGGGAAGATTGGACAGTACCAATATTATCACACCTGAACTTTCTGTTATTACAAATATTGGATGGGATCATATGAATCTGCTTGGCGATACATTAGAAAAAATTGCTTTTGAAAAAGCAGGCATCATAAAAAAGGGGATCCCGGTTGTCGTTGGTGAAGTTTTACCGGAGACCTTCCCGGTATTTCAAGACATATCAAAAGAAAAAAGATCTCCCCTGTCAATTGCATCACAAAAAAGAAGGGTTGTTGACTGGCATTGGGAAAAAAATGAACTGATCGTTGAAGTAGCTGAAGAAAATCATACAGATCATAAAACCTGGCAGCTTGATCTTCCCGGACTTTACCAAACCAAAAACCTCCTTATAGTTCTTGAAGTATGCTTTCAACTGAAACAGTTGGGCTGGAAAATAGATGATGATATAATTCATAAAGGGTTGAAACAGGTAAAAAAATTAACAGGTCTTCATGGAAGATGGGAGATCATACATCAGTCACCCGTAGTAGTGCTGGATGTGGCACATAATATTGATGGTATCAAACAACTTGTTCAGCAGATTGAACTAACAGAGCACCGGGAACTTCACATCATAACAGGTATGGTTAAAGATAAAGAAGTAGAAAAAATATTGGAACTATTACCCAAAGAAGCTCATTATTATTTTACCAAAGCACAAATACCCCGTGCAATACCTGAAAATGAGTTGGCTGAAAAAGCAAAACTTGTAAAGCTGAATGGTCATTCTTTTCCAACAGTGAACGAGGCATTACAGTCAGCTCTTCAGCATGCCCACCGGGATGATCTGGTTGTTGTATGTGGCAGTGTATACCTAGTGGGTGAGGTCAATACTTCAATTCATTGAGTTTTTCCAGCGCATACATCATACAGGTAACATGCATGGCCTGTATAATTTTATTTTCCTTCAAAAGTCGTTTCAAATCGTCAATACCTAAAATCACAACTTCTATTTCCTCGTTGCCATCCAATTTTTGTTTGGCAACCTTCTTCCCTCCTCTAGCGAGGAACATTTGCATTAAATTAGTATTGGTGGAAGGATTGGCAGATATTTTGCCAAGCCACTCATAGGATGAAAAAGCATAACCGGTTTCTTCCAGTAACTCCCTGGCAATGGCATCCTCAAAATTTTTATCCGTATCATCCATGCAGCCACCGGGGAGCTCCAGGCAGGTTTCTCCCAATGCATGCCGGTATTGCCTGACCATGACAATTTTTCCTTCTTCTGTTACCGGCAGAGCAGTCACCCAGGTTGGAAATTCATAAACATAATAGGGTTCAACAATTTTTCCACCGGGAGTTTCGCATTTGTCTTTACGGACTTTAAACCAGAGGTCATTGAAGATGTATTCGGAAGAGAGGGTTTTCCATTTCATAGTTACTAGTTGCTGGTTATTAGTTGCTGGTTGCTTAAAGCAGCGGGTTCAAAACAATTGAAGAAAACTCTGAATTCAGTAACTGGTAACCAGCAACAAGAAACCAGTAACTTTTATTACCATTTCATTCTTTGCCTGAGTGAGGTTATATGCGCCACATGATGCCTGCCATGCCATGCATACATCCCAAGCAAATACCACAATCGTAATGTTTTTTTGAGTTCGGGATGATAAACTGTCCGGTTATTCCATTCATCATCCGCCACATATTTCAATGCCTCATACCAGCGGATATGCAAAGCATGCAACAGGGTGAGAGAAATATTAACCGGGAGTTTATGAACATCATTCAATTCTGCCCACAGCTTTTCTTCGTAAGGCTTTATAGCAGGGTTATCTTCGGTTAAGGCAAGTTTGAAACGAATATAAGCGTTCATATGGCTGTCGGCTACATGATGCACTAACTGATGCACGGTCCATCCTCCTTCCCGGTAAGGAGTTTTTAGCTGATCCTCATCCAAATTAAGAATGGCATTTTCCAGTTGCAATGGCAAAAATTTAATGTCGGCCAGCCATTCCACTTTTTGTAAAACGGAAAAAGGTTTGGGCTCATACTCACCGATGGGGTAACGGGGATCAACTTGAGTTATATTAGTCATATAGGTCAAATTAAATGTTAGTCACAAAAGTCACATAAGTCATATAGGTTATATGGTCATAGCAGTAATATTCATTAAAGTCACCAATTCTTCCTGCCTTTTATGACCTATTTGACTTATTTGACTGATTTGACCAATATGACCTTACTCTTCTCTTAATGAGTGCCCCGTAAGTTTTATAAACACATCTTCCAGGTTGGCCAGTTTCATTTCTTTTGGCCTTTCAAAACCTGAAGCCACTAAATTATCAATCAGCTTATCCGGGGAATCTGATGCCACGATATTCCCTGAATCTATAATGGCCACCCTGTCACATAAGTATTCAGCCTCATCCATGTAATGCGTGGTGATAATAACGGTTGTTCCCCGCTGCCGGATATTTTTTACAAGCTCCCACAAATTCCTCCTGGCCTGCGGGTCAAGACCGGTGGTTGGTTCATCCAGGAAAATAATTTTCGGCTGATTAATTAAGGTAGTGGCAACAGAGAACCTTTGTTTTTGACCGCCACTGAGTTGTTTAAATTTTGAATGGGCCTTGTCTTTCAGGTTAACCATCTCCAGCAGTTCTATAGGCTTTACATCCCTGTTATACAGACCGCAGAACAATTCAATAAGCTGTACCAGGTTAAGCCCCGGGTAATACCCGCTGGTCTGCAACTGTACACCGATAATCTTTTTAATTTCATGAGGCTGCTTATCAAGATTCAAACCATCTACGATCACTTCGCCGCTGGTTTTTTCCCGGAGCGTTTCAATGATCTCCAGTGTTGTTGATTTACCGGCGCCGTTCGGCCCCAGTAAGCCAAATATTTCCCCTTCATATACCTCGAAACTGATCCCTTTCACCGCCTGGAAGTTGCCGTAGTTCTTAACAAGGTTCTTTACAGATATGATCGTCTTTTTCATTCCTTACTTATTTAAATATGCAGAATACATCCATACCAGTTTTTCCTGCTGGCGGATATAATCGCTCATTAATGCGTTGGTTCCTTCATCACCTGCTTCGGAGGAAAGGTCTAAAATTTTCCGCTCGATGACCAATAATGTTTTAAACCCATCCAGGATGTTCTGAACCGCCTTCCTGCCGTCCTTTACATTTTTTACTTCTTTGATAGTTGACTGGGCTATATAGTCAGTAAAAGAATGAGTGGGCCCATATCCCAGGGTGAGGATCCGCTCTGCTATTTCATCAATTTTCAAATGACTATCGTTATATAGTTCCTCAAACTTCAGGTGCAATTCGAAAAACTTATCGCCTCTTATATTCCAGTGATATCCCCGGGCATTCATGTAAAACAAATGATAGTTGGATAATAACTCATTTAATAAAGCAGAAAGCTGACGACTTTGTGCTTCGTTCAATCCTATTGCATTAAGTTTTGACATATCGTTTTCTTTTTTACAAAAGTAATTGCATTTTCACATCCGCCGTCAATAAAGGAGAATCCGTTACCTCCACATGGCGGAATCCATATTTCTCATAAAGCTTAAGTGCAGTAAGTAACTGGCTATTGGAAAAAAGAAATATTTTTTCAGCCTTTAATTTTTTTGCTTCTTCAAGGCAACGTTCCAATAATATCTTACTGATTCCCTGTCCCCGCCATGCCGGATCAACGCCCATTTTAACCAATTCAAAAATTCCTTCCTTCACTTTGGCAAGGCCGGCTGTGCCAACAACCCGCTCCCCATCCATTGCCAGGAAAATACAACCTCCGCCTGCGATCACTTTTTCTTCCGGGTGATCCAGGATCTCAAGGTCATGCGTTTCTGTAAGATTGTACTTGTCCAGCCATTCCAAATTCAGCCGTTTAAAATCCTGCTGATATTTGCCATCATAAGAGATAATCTGAATCATTGTGATGTTTGTAAAGTCTTCCCGGGAGACCTGCCTGCTCGCCTTCGCATAGCTTCAGCAGAGCAAGGCCGGCAGGCAGGTTTAGAGGGGGCTTAAATACGTTTCTAATTCTTCCATCATCAATTTACTTCCGATAAACAAGGGAGTCCGCTGATGAAGTTCGGTTGGCTGCACATCCAGTATCCTTATTTTACCGTTTGTTGCTTTGCCGCCGGCAACGGTTACAATAAAAGCAAAAGGATTACTCTCATATAATAACCGCAATTTGCCTTTTGGCTTGTCGGTTGTCGCCGGATACATAAAAATTCCTCCTTTGATCAGGTTGCGGTGCACATCTGCCACCATGCTTCCTATGTAGCGTTGGGTATATGGGCCACCATTTGTCTTATCTTTTTTCTGGCAATTGGTTATATACTTCTTAATCTCTTCTTCATACTGGAAAAAATTTCCATGATTTACCGAATATATTTTGCCCTTCTCCGGGCATTTAATATCGGGGTGACTGAGTGTCCACTCACCAATGGAAGGATCCAGTGTAAATCCATTCACTCCTCTCCTCGTGGCATATACCAGCATCGTGGAAGAACCATACACAATATAACCCGCGGCCACCTGCTTATTTCCCGGCTGCAGGTAATCTTCCAGTGTGGCCACAGTGCCAATTGGCGTAACGCGGCGATATACCGAGAAAATAGTACCGATAGAAACATTCACATCAATATTACTGCTGCCATCCAATGGATCAAACAGGCAGACATATTTTGAATTAACACTTTTTGCATCATCAAAAGCAACAAAATCATCTAATTCCTCGCTGGCGATACCCGCACAACTGATCCCGTGCTGCAGCACACGGGTAAACTGGTCGTTGGCATACACATCTAATTTTTTTACTTCCTCTCCCTGTACATTTATCGTTCCTGCATCACCCAGGATATCCACGAGGCCGGCTTTGTTGACTTCCGTATTCACTCTTTTAGCGGCAAGACCGATATTACGGAGCAGGTTGGATAACTCACCGGTTGCATTGGGAACATCCCGTAACTGCTGGATGGTGAACTCATCGAGGGTTTGAACTTTACGGTTGACGATCATATTGGCCTGATTGTAGAGCAACAAAAGTAAGGGATTGGGTGGTAGTTGAAAAGGAATAATGCCGACATTTGCAGCCACTTTTCAACCTGTAAATTAAATAATGAAAGTCTTTAAATTCGGCGGCACATCGGTAAATAGTGTAGAAAGAATACAAAACGTTGGCCACATCCTGAAGTTCTGGCCTAATGAAAAGATCATGCTGATCGTTTCTGCCATGGGGAAAACCACCAACGCCCTGGAGAAAGTGGTGGATGCTTTTTTTGCCGGTAAAAAAGAGGATGCCTTGAATTTATTTGAACAGGTAAAACAACAACACCTTACTACAGCCAAATATTTATTGGTCACCCATTATCTTCCCTGCGAAAAACAATTGAAAGATTTCTTCACTGAAGCAGAATGGCTGTTGCATGATAAACCGGTAAGAGAGTATGACTATTATTACGACCAGCTGGTTTCTGTAGGCGAATTACTTTCAACAAGCATTGTCAGCGCTTACCTTAATGAAGCAGGCATTGCTAATAAATGGGTGGATGTCCGTGATATTTTCCGCACTGATGATGATTTCAGGGATGCGAATATTGATTGGGAATATACCAGTTCAAAAGTTCGCAGTTCAATAGTTCCATTGTTTAATGACACGAACATTGTTTTGACACAGGGATTCATCGGGGCAACCGATGAAAATGAAAGTACAACACTGGGAAGGGAAGGCAGTGATTACTCTGCCGCCGTGTTTGCTAATATGCTGGATGCAGAACACCTGACCATCTGGAAAGATGTGGAAGCTGTGATGAATGCCGACCCCAAACAATTCCCGGATGCACAACCCATTGCTGAACTGAATTATAATGAAGTGATCGAGATGGCCTATTACGGGGCACAGGTCATTCACCCAAAAACAATAAAACCGCTGCAGAATAAAAACATTCCGCTGATCGTAAAATCTTTTTTAAACCCCTCCTTACCGGGCACAATTATTCACAATAAACCGGTTCATCAGCTACCTCCCATCATTGTGCTGAAAGAAAAACAGGTGATGCTGGAAATGAGTTCAAGGGATTTTTCCTTTATCGGGGAACAACATGTCGGACATCTTTACCATCTTTTTGAAAAGCTCCATATCAAACCCAACCTGACACAGAATGGCGCCATCAGCTTTGTTTGTGTGCTGGATGATCGTCCGGAAAAAATTGAAAAGCTGGCGCTGGAGGCTTCTGCTTTTTTGGATGTGCAGGCCGTAAAAGGATTATCACTGCTGACAGTCAGGCATTACACTAACGATGTGTTTAAAAAATTGACAGAAGGAAAAACAATTTTACTCCGTCAGCAAACACCCGAAACGATACAGGTATTGATGAACCCCCTGAACTCCTAAAGTAGTATGAGTCTTTAACTCTTCCCCCTAAAGCTGGATTGCACACTTTCATTTCTCTAAAGTATTTTTTAGTAATTTTCTTTTGCCGTTACAGAGATATGCGGGAGTCATTATCAATCACAGCCTTAGAGTATTTTTCCCCCTTTAGGGGGACGAATTGAAAACTGAATCAACTTTAGGAACTCAGGGGGCATCCGCTTCCACCGTCACAGTCTGTATCATTTTCTTTGCAACAGGATTATCGTGGAGGATAGCAGGCTTCCAGGTGCCCATATTTTCCATGCGGGTTATCAGCTCATCCACAAAATCCTGGTCATTCATCCCTTTAAGTACTTTAAAATTCACCGGCACCCCATCGCTATCAACCACAAACTCGACCTGCACATATGCTTTTTTAATCCCTTTGGGCAGGTAAACAGCCATGTCTTTTCCCAGTTGTTCCAGGTATTTCATAAATGCATCGCCTCCACCCGGGTATTGCGGCCATTGATGAACAGCATCTGCAAGTATTCCAACGCTTCTTGTCCGGTGCAGGATGCCCGGCTTTTTTACGGGTTTCTCATCAGCAAACCCTTTTGACTTTTTGGGTGGTACATCATTGATAATATATCCGCCCTTTGTATCAACCAATACCACCGGTAATTGTTTGTATTTTTCAAAATAATCAAATGCATCTTCCAGCCTGTCGGCAAATTTTTTTAACGAAGCATCATCTTTGGTAAGGCTTTCAAGGTATTTTACACTTTTCTCTTTATTAAAGCGGATGGGAAATATATGAACGGGGATAAAATCCTGTCCCTGGTCTTTGGCATAAGCTGCTAAAATATATAACTCATCGATCTGCTGATCGGTGAGAGGTATACAGCCAACCGTAACACAACTTCCATGAATATAAATTTCGCTCCCGGGCTTTAATGAATCACTGAGTATTTTATCAGAAAGATTCGGGTAATTGATACCCAGGGATAAATAGTAAGTGCTATTCGGATTAAAATCACTGATATAATAAAAACCTTCCGGCACCTGGTAGTCACCTTCCATTCTTTTAGGTCCTAACGAACCTGCCATGGCGCATACTTTATAGGTTTTGAAAAGCTGGAAAGGATCGGAAATTTCATTCTTAACCCAAACTTCCAGCTGGCTGTCATATTTAAAAGAACGGATGTAGATGTATTTAGCCGGCCATTGTAATTTTTTTTCTGCAAACTGTTTCTGTAAAGTGTCTTCTTTATTTTGCAGGGCTTCACTGGGCCGGGGAAATGTTTTCTGGTAATCAATAAAGGAATAGGTAGTACCTCCTTTAGATGGAGATGGTTGCGCCGCGGCGCCAATTATAACAAATGAGGAAATAAAATAAACCAGCAGGTTTTTCATGATGCTTTCAGTTAAGGATCAACGGCGGGTGTCGGATTTTATTGGTACAAATTTGCTAAACTATTTGTAAAGATACAATATGACAGTCAAATGGGTCAAATGAGTCAAATAGGTCAAATGGTTTCAGATAGGTCAGCAGAATTGTGAACTTCGGATATGACTTATTTGACCTATTTGACCTCTATGTCTATTATGACCTCTTACAGATTCCCTCTCGCCTCCTGTTCCCTCTCAATTGCTTCAAACAATGCTTTAAAATTTCCTTTACCAAAACTTTTGGCGCCTTTTCGCTGAATAATTTCAAAAAATAAAGTAGGCCTGTCTTCTACCGGCTTGGAAAAAAGTTGCAACAAATAGCCTTCATGGTCCCGGTCAACCAGGATGCCCAATTCTTTTAAAGGTTCAATATCTTCATCGATCTTTCCTACCCTTTCCAGCAGATCATCATAATAGCTGGTAGGCACTTGCAGGAATTCAACCCCGCGGCTCATCAGGTCTTTCACTGTTTTTACAATATCATTGGTAGCCATGGCCACATGCTGGCAGCCTTCTCCATTATAAAATTCAAGATATTCCTCCACCTGGGATTTCTTTTTGCCTTCAGCCGGCTCATTGATGGGAAATTTTACAAACCCGTTGCCACTGCTCATCACTTTACTCATCAGCGCAGAATATTCAGTGGAAATATCTTCATCATCAAAAGAAAGAATGTTTTTGAATCCCATCACATCTTCATAGAACTTTACCCAGGGGTTCATCTGGTTCCAGCCAACATTGCCTACACAATGATCGACATATAACAGTCCTGTATCAGCGGGTTTGAAAAGAGGGTTACTCCATGCCCGGTAGCCCGGCATGAAAGGCCCGTTATAATTTATCCGCTCTATAAACAAATGAACAGTTTCACCGTAGGTATGAATACCACTCATTACTATTTCACCATCCTTATCTTTCAACTGTTGCGGCTCCAAATAGCTTTTGGCGCCTCTTTTAGTTGTTTCCTCCCAGGCCTTTTTTGCATCCGGTACCCGGAGTGATATTGATTTTACCCCATCTCCATGTTTGTAAATATGATCGGCGATCGCATTATCCATTTTCAGGGGGGTGGTCAAAACAAAGGTGAGTTTATGCTGTCTCACGGCATAGCTGGCCCGGTCCTTTACTCCTGTTTCCGGCCCTGCATAGGCCAATGCCTGGAAACCGAATGCGCTCATGTAATAATGGGCCGCTTGTTTGGCATTACCTACATAGAATTCAACATAATCTGTTCCTTCCAATGGCAGGAAATCAGTTTGCGCCGCGGAGTTTTTATCAGTAAGTGTTGTTGTGTTCATGATTTTGAAATTTTTAGTGAAGGAATACCGTAGCAGTCAATTTCAAAATTTGTTGTCCATAGCCAGTGTCTCCATCAGCAAACTAAAATTATTGCGTTGGTCGTCGAAAAATTTATGGGCATAGTCAGGACGCATAATACAAAGTTAAACAATAGATCTAATACAAATCCTCCTTCTGTCAGCACCGTTACTTACTTTTGCTCTCATGTTAAAAATCGGCATCCTCGGTGGTGGACAACTTGGAAGAATGCTCTTGCAGGCTGCCGCCAATTATCCCGTTGAAACCTATGTACTCGAAAATGATCCGGAATGTCCGGCTGCTCATCTTTGCCATCACTTTACTGAAGGTGATATCATGGATCACGATGCTGTTTACAATTTCGGAAAAGGATTGGATGCCATCACCATTGAAATAGAAAATGTGAGTGTGGAAGCATTGGAAAGATTAGAGAAATCGGGTGTGAAAGTTTACCCAAGACCCTCCGTAATAAAAATTATCCGGAATAAAATATATCAAAAGGGGTATTATGCTGATCATAACATTCCGACTGCCCAATTTAATATCATCCGTAACAGGACGGATATAGCAGGATATGAATTCCTCTTCCCCGCCATCTATAAAATGGCGGAGGGTGGCTATGATGGCAAGGGGGTGCAGGAGATCCGGACCACAGAAGAAATTACGGATATGTTTGCCGGGCCCGGAGTATTGGAAAAAAAAGTTTCCATTCATAAGGAAATTGCCCAAATGATAGCTATCAATGAAAAAGGTGAGACAGCTTTATACCCGCCGGTTGAAATGCTGTTTGACCCGGTCCTGAATTTATTGGACTACCAGCTCTGCCCTGCTGAACTGGGCACTCAAACTTTGTATAAAGTAGAAGCCATTGCCCTTACCGTTGCCAGGAATTTTAAATCGCCGGGGATCTTTGCGGTGGAAATGTTTGTTGACAAAAATGGCGACGTATTGGTGAACGAAACGGCCCCCCGGGTTCATAACAGCGGGCATCACACTATTGAAGCAAATTACTGTTCACAATTTGATATGCTGTGGAGAATAATGCTCGGTTACCCGTTGGGAAATACAGATGCAATCCTTCCTTCCATTATGGTTAATATTATTGGCGCTGAGGGGTACAGCGGTAATGTAAGCTATGAAGGGCTGGAAGAAGTACTCAATATTGAAAATGCCTTTGTTCATCTTTATGGTAAAAAACAAACCAGGCCGGGACGAAAAATGGGGCATGTCACCGTGATGAGCAAAGAAAAACAGGACCTGCTGCACAAATCAAATAAGATAAAACATACACTCATCCCTAAATCCTGACTGGCTCTGTGCCATAGGCACTCCTTTGGAGTAAAACAAGACGACAATCAGGGTTATAACGGCAAAAAGGCTATATATTTAAAGCTCAAAACAACTACACACTGTGAAGTTTTATAAACCGTATTTTTTTGCATCCATTCTTTTTTTATTTATCAGTTCCTGCGGCAGCAAGGACAAAAAAGATGCTGCCCAGTCAAAGCAAGCCGGCCCCGCCAAACAACCCCCATTACCGGTTGAAGCCATGATTGCTTCAGTAAAAGAACTAAGCGCTGACATTGAAATTCCTGGTTCTATTATGGCTTATGAATCCACGGAAATACATCCCGAAGTTTCAGGCAGGTTAGTGCTGTTGAATGTACGGGAAGGCGCTGTAGTAGGTAAGGGTACATTATTGGCCAAAATTTACGATGGTGACCTGCAGGCGCAACTTCGCAAACTGCAGGTTCAGCTCAAAATAGCCGAACAAACAGAAAACCGGCAGGAACAATTGCTGAAGATACAGGGCATCAGTCAGCAGGACTACGATCTCAGTTTATTACAGGTGCATAATATCAATGCAGATATTGAGATCATCAGGACCACTATCAGCAAATCAGAAATAAGGGCGCCCTATAGCGGCAAACTTGGATTAAAAAATATAAGCCCCGGGGCTTATATCACACCGGCAACTATCATTACTACTATCAGCCAGGTGAACCAGTTAAAGCTTCAGTTCGACGTACCTGAAAAATACGGGGCCATCATAAAAAAAGGGCAATTGGTTGATTTTACCATTGATGGCACTCAAAAGAATTTTTCTGCAGCTGTTTTAGCAACGGAAGATGCAATTGCGGAAGATACAAGAAGCCTTACCGTCAGGGCATTGGTAAAGGGCAATCAGCCCGAGTTGATTCCCGGTGCTTTTGCAAAGGTAAAAATCGTATTGGGTAAAAATGAAAATGCTTTGATGATTCCCAACAATTCCATTGTTCCGCAGGGCCGGAAGAAATTGATCTATTTATTTAAAGATAATAAAGCAATAGCAACCGAAATTACGACCGGGGTTCGTGACTCCACCAATATCCAGGTTCTTACCGGTTTAAACAAAGGGGATACAGTGATCACCACAGGTTTGTTATTTCTCCGGCCAAACAGTGATGTAAAAATTACAAAAGTCCAATAGGCAACAATGAATTTATCTGAGTTAAGTTTAAAGAGACCTGTGTTTGCAATGGTTTGTTCTATTGTGATCATTATATTCGGGGCCATTGGTTATAAATTTCTTGGTGTCCGGGAATATCCTGCGATTGATCCTGCCGTTATTAATGTCCGGACCTCTTATGTAGGTGCCAGCGCTGATATTATTGAACAACAGATCACAGAGCCACTCGAAAAAGCTATTAATGGTGTCCAGGGAGTAAAAAACATTACTTCCAACAGTGCCCAGGGTTCCAGCAATATTACTGTGGAATTTGAACTAAATGTAGATCTTGAAAAAGCTGCCAATGATGTGCGGGATAAAGTATCACAGGCCATTGGCAACCTGCCCCAGGATATTGATTCCCCTCCGATTGTGACCAAGGCGGATTCTGATTCTGACCCTATAATTTTTATTGGGATTCAAAGTCAGAAAAAAGGGATGCTCGAGTTAACTGATTTTGCTGAGAATGTTGTTCAGGAACGGTTGCAAACAATTCCCGGGGTAAGTTCAGCCAGCGCTTTTGGAAAATTATATTCCATGCGTCTTTGGATTGACCCTTCAAAGCTGGCCGCATATAAATTAACTATACAGGATATCCGGGCAGCCCTGGATCGGGAAAATATTGAGTTACCGGGTGGGAAAATCCGGGGAAATACAACTCAGCTGATTGTTAAGACCTATGGCAAACTTACCACGGAGGCAGATTTTAATGATCTGATCATCCGCGAAAATGCCGGCAGTATTATTCGCTTCCGGGATATTGGAACAGCTATGCTGGGGCCGGACAGCGATGAATTTTCATTCAGGGCAAACAATACGGAGTTTGCCGGTTTGCGCATTATTGCTCAACCCGGAAGCAACCAGATAGAAATTGCAGATGAAGTATATAAGAGGATTGATGAGATAAAAAAAGATATGCCCTCAGACATCAGCCTGGAAGTTGCATATGACCGGACAGGTTTTGTCCGAAACGCAGTAAGTGAAGTAAAAGAAACCCTGGTAATTGCCATTCTGCTGGTTGTGATCATTATTTTTCTTTTTTTCCGTGAATGGTCATTAGCGCTTCGCCCCTTAATAGATATACCCGTTTCATTGATCGGCGCCTTTTTTATTATGTACCTGCTTGGATTTTCTATCAATGTTTTGACGCTGCTGGCGGTGGTGTTAGCCACAGGTTTGGTCGTGGATGATGGCATTGTCGTTACAGAAAATATTTACAAAAAAATGGAACAGGGAATGAATAAACATAAAGCAGCCCTGGAAGGATCCAAAGAAATTTATTTTGCCGTTATTGCTACTTCTCTCACCCTGGCTATTGTTTTTCTTCCTATTATCTTCCTGCAGGGTTTTGTTGGCAGGTTGTTTCGTGAGTTTGGTATTGTATTGGCCGGGGCTGTTCTTATTTCTGCTTTTGTTTCCCTATCTCTCACACCGGTACTTAATATTTACCTGACGAAAAAAAATATTCATAAGCATTCCTGGTTTTACCGTGTTACAGAACCATTTTTTACCGGACTGGAAAAATTATACCGTAAAACATTGCAAGGCTTTATGCAGATAAGATGGATTGCTTTTGTGATCATCATTGTTTGTCTCTCAGCCATCTATTTCATCGGGAAAAATATACAGTCTGAACTGGCACCCATGGAAGACCGCAACCGGGTAAGAGCAAGTATTACTGGACCAGAAGGATCGGATTTTGATTTTGTAAATAAAGTTACTTACGATATTGCCCAACAAATATTAGACTCCGTACCCGAACGGAGTCTTGTACTGTCTTTTGCTCCGACTTTTGGCGGTGGTGGAAGTAACGCCTCTTTCATTTCAGTTGGATTAAAAAGTCCTCCTAACAGAAAAAGATCACAGGACCAGGTTGCCCAGCAAATGACACGAATGTTCAAACGATATAATAATGTAAGAGCTTTTGCCATCCAGGAACAAACCATCTCTGTCGGTTTAGGTGGACGGGGTTCCTTCCCGGTTCAATTTGTTTTACAGAACCTCAATTTTGATAAACTGAAACAAAAAGTTCCGCAGTTTTTGGAAGAAGTGGGAAAAAGCCCGGTGTTCCAGGGTTTTGATGTTAACCTTAAATTCAACCAGCCGGAATTGCAGATAACGATCAACCGGTTAAAAGCAAACGAGTTGGGGGTATCCGTGCTTGACATCAACAACACGTTGCAATCAGCATTGAGTGGCCGCCGCTTCGGTTATTTCATCATGAATGGAAAACAATACCCGGTTATTGCCCAGGTAGAACGAAGCGATCGGGATGAACCCATGGATCTGAAATCATTTTATGTCAGAAATAACAAAGGAGAATTGATACAACTTGACAATGTGGTGGACATGGTGGAAACGGCCAGCCCCCCCACTATCTATCATTTCAACCGTTTTAAAAGTGCAACGGTATCAGCGGGTCTGGTTCAGGGTAAAACGATCGGCGACGGTATTACAGAAATGAAACGCATTGCAGCTAAGATCCTGGATGAATCTTTTTCCACAGCTCTCAGCGGCGCTTCCCGTGATTTTGCTGAAAGCTCTTCCAATACTTCCTTTGCTTTTTTACTGGCCATTGTTCTCATCTTTTTAGTGTTGTCAGCGCAATTTGAAAGCTTTATTGATCCGCTGATCATTATGATCACCGTGCCGCTGGCATTGGCTGGTGCAGTAATGACCTTAAAATTATTCGGGCAAACGCTGAATATCTTTTCACAGATCGGTATTATCATGCTTATCGGGCTGGTAACAAAGAACGGGATCCTTATTGTAGAATTTGCCAACCAGAAAAGAAGAAAAGGGGAAATGAAAATCCCGGCATCCATTGATGCGGCTGTTGCACGTTTGCGTCCCATCCTGATGACGACACTGGCCACCACCCTGGGCGCTTTACCTATTGCGCTTGCAATTGGTTCAAGCGGAAAAAGCCGGGTACCGCTGGGAATTGTTATCATCGGGGGCATGTTATTTGCCCTGGTCCTTACCCTGTATGTAGTTCCGGCCATGTATTCATTCCTGTCATCAAAAAAGAAAGTTGCCAAAGATGAAACGGTTTAGTCTTTTACTCTTCATATTAGCTCCTGTTTTTGCAAACAGCCAGGATAAAATGCTGACGCTGGAGGAAGCCATTGCAACTGCCCTGCAAAATAATTATGACATCATGTTGTCAAAAAATGATTCTTCTGTGGCCGCATTGGATTATTCATTCAGGCAGGGAGCTTTCATGCCAAAGCTCACAGGAAATTTTGGCATTACCTGGAATGATAATAATCAAAAACAGGAATTCAGTACCGGTGTAATAAAAAAAGGAAGCGTAAAGACCAATAATTTCAATACATCAGTCAACCTCAACTGGACCTTGTTTGATGGTTTGAAAATGTTTGTCCTGAGAGATAAAATTGCCGAATTCATCAAACTGGGTGAACTGGGGATCAAAAACCAGGTGATAAATACAATTGCAGATGTAATTAATACCTATTATAATATTGTTCGCCAGAAACAACAGTTAAAAGCAATTGAGGAACAAATGGCCCTGAGCCAGGAAAGGGTAAAGCTTGCAGAGTACAAATTAGATATCGGCGTTGGCGCCAAACCTGAAGTATTACAGAGTAAGGTTGATCTAAATGCACAAAAAGCAGCGCAACTGGGACAGCAAACACTGATTGCTCAATTAAAAGAACAGTTGAACCAGTTGATGAACCCTGCAGCCGGAATCCGGGCAGCTAAACATAGCAGCAGTTACGAAGTAGCCGATTCAATTCCTATAAATACAGAGCTAAGCCTTGGTGATATTCAAAGCGGTATCGAAGCGAATAATTTTACCCTGAAAATTGCTAAAAAAAATATTGATATCGCAGGCCTGACCCTTAAAGAAAGAAAAGCAGACAGGTTTCCTATTGTTTCATTCAACTCGGCGTATAATTTTAACCGCTCTGATAATACTCTGGCCCTGAATCCTGCACTCCCGTTATTTACCCGAAATCTCGGCTTTAACTATGGCATTACAGCTTCCATACCGATCCTGAACAACCTGAATATAAAAAGACAGATAAAACAGGCAGAATTAGATATCCGTTATCAACAATTGGTTTACGATAATCAAAAGTCCCTGATCAATCTTTCTGTAATTAATGCCTTTAAAGATTACGAACAGCAGAAAAGAGCGTTGGCTTTAGAGGAAGAAAATATTTTACTGGCCAAAGAAAATGTAGATATCATATTCCAGGTGTACAAACTCAACTCCACCACTTATATTCAGCTTCGGGAGGCACAAAAAAGCCTGGAAGATGCCTATAATCGTTTAATTGCTGCAAGGTATAATACAAAGCTGGCTGAAACGGAATTGCTGCGATTGAAAGGTGACCTGGTAAAATAGAATCTGGTTGCTGGTTGCTGGTTTCTGGTTATTTTTGAGAACAAATTCGTTCAATGAATCCACTCATCGGTATCATTATGGGCAGCGACAGCGACCTTCCTGTTATGCAGGCCGCTTCAGATATTCTCAAACAGTTTGATATCCCGCATGAAGTAACAGTGGTATCGGCTCATCGTACCCCGCACAGAATGATTGAATATGCAAGTACTGCCAAAGAAAGAGGGCTGAAAGTTATAATTGCCGGCGCAGGTGGTGCTGCGCATCTTCCGGGCATGGTAGCATCAGTAACTACTCTACCTGTTATCGGTGTTCCCATTAAATCTTCGAACTCAATTGACGGTTGGGATTCAGTGCTGTCTATTCTCCAGATGCCCAATGGCGTACCGGTTGGCACGGTGGCATTAAATGCTTCTAAAAATGCAGGTATCCTTGCCGCAGAAATTTTGGGAACGGCTGATGAAAGCATTTCAAAAAAAATTGCCGATTACAAAAACTCCATGAATAAAGATGTGATCGAAAAAGTGGAGAAGATGAAAAAGGATGGCTGGGAGAATAAGTTTGACTGAAATATTTTGTACATTACTATCCTGAATACAATTTTCATTTCTGCTTATTTACAATTCAGACTTATGAAAAAAATTATCTGGGTAATTGCTTTACAAATTTTCTTGTCTGCCGGATCTTTTGTTGCCGGCCAAACACCCCTTAAACCAAGGGACAGCACGATCAAGGGCCCGCAAACATTTGCCATGATCATGGGCATTTCAAAATACAAATATGTAAGGCCCCTTGCTTATGCAGATAAAGATGCGCAACTCTTCAAAGACTATTTAAAATCGCCGGGTGGCGGCAGCATTAAAGAAGATAATATTTTCACTTTACTCAATGAGAAAGCCATCAACTCCAATTTCTGGGGCAAGGGGTTTCAATGGCTGAAGGCCAAACAACTGCAACGGGGCGACAGGCTTTTCATTTACCTCGCCGGGCATGGTGATGCTATTGATGAAGACCAGTTTTTCTTTCTCGGTTATGATTGTAACCCGCAGGGTGATAAAAATAATTACCTCGTGGCAGGCACCATCCAGCTATTTAACCTTAAAAAGAAAATAGCCAATGAGACCACCAAGGGTGTTGACGTTTTTTTCATCATGGATGCCTGTCGTTCCAATGAACTGCCCGGTGGACAGGCAGGTCAAAATTTTTTGAACACGGCTATCTCAGAAAAAAAAGCAGGTGAGATCATCATGCTTGCCACCGGCGCGGGGCAGGAATCACTGGAAGATATTTCAATCGGCAATGGTCACGGACTTTTTACTTATTACCTCGTGGATGGGTTAAATGGTGTTGCAGATACCATTGGCGGTTCTGATAAAAAAGTAACCTTCCGGGAAATACAGGCCTATGTTGATAAGAATGTTCCATTTGTTGCAGAACAACGCTTCCAAAGAAAACAGGACCCCTACTTCTGTTGCACGGAAAGCAGCGAAAAAGTGATCAGTATTGTTGATACAGCTTATTTACAAAAATGGCTGAAAACAAAAAAGCAACAGAACAGGGGCGGCGGTAATTCTTTTTCCGGGTTTTTGGATAGACCAGCAGGATATTTGTTCGCTGATACGGCTTTGATTGAAACATATAATCGTTTTAATGCGGCCGTAAAGGCAAATAAACTCACCGGCCAGGCATCTGCCGAAGATTATTTCCAGCAACTGAACAAAAAATACCCCGGTAATCCTTATACGCTGGACGCTAAATCAACGCTGGCTATAGAATATATAAATGCAGCTCAAGCCAAAGTGGACCAGTATCTTGGCTGTGGCGATGATGGCAGTGCAAAAGAAAAACAAGCTAATTATGAAGCGGCTCTTAACCTGGAAAAAGCAATTGCCAGTGTGAGGGAAGATGATGAAGATTTTGCGAAGTCGCTTCTCAACCGGATGTATTTTTTAAAAGCCAGTGGTGATTTTGGAACAAACGGAAAGAATGGTGATATATCAATTGCCTTTCAGAATGCTTATGCTGCGTTGAAGATCAATCCTGATGGTGCATATATTCAAAACAAACTGGCCCTTCTTCATTTACAGAATAATAATAAGGACAGTGCACTTTACTATGCCAACAAAGCCACCAGGACAGCGCCTAACTGGGCCTGTGCTTTTACGACACTGGCCCTGGTGCAAAAAGCATTGCCATCCAACAAACCCGATGATACTATAAAGAAACCTACGAAACCCAGCGGGAGAAAAATTCATTTTGGAATCGTAACAGGTGGGGGTATCAGCAAACCGTCCATTACTGAAAAACCACTTAGTGCAAATGATACATTGAGGGTATTGGGCATTAAGGGGAGGGTGAAATTCGACCTGGGTCTTCTCGGGCAGATCAGTTTGGGCAATACGATTTCAATAAGGCCTTCCGTTTTATTGTCTTTTGACCAGAGTGATATAGACTTTGAAAGAAAAAGAGTTACCGGCGGCCCGGTTACAGAGACCGTATCGGTAAAAACGACTTCTGTTGCTGTTCCCATTCCATTTATATTCAGGTTCTCCAATAAAAACGTAGCGCCATTTATTTCTGCAGGACCCACATTCAGTTTCCTGATGCAAACAAAAGATATTAATGCTGACCGTTTACCGCTGAAGTCATTTGATGTACTGGGTGATGCCGGTTTTGGCGTGGACATTGGTATAACAAAAGCGGGGATAATTATCTCGCCGGAAATTAAATACTCAAGAGGCCTTCTTGATGTGCATGATAACAATAATTCCGGTTACAGCAATGTGATCACAAAACTGAGCAGGCAGGCTTTTACGTTTAGTGTTTATTTGAGGAAGAGGTAAAATGGTACAAATTATTTCTCTTGAATAATAACAAATTCT
>JBGPKR010000006.1:0-58514 GCA_041486045.1 Chitinophagaceae bacterium
ATACTGTTCGTATTATGCAGGTCTGAATAAACATAGTGACCATTTATTTTAAAGAAAGGAGTAATGCCAATGCCAAGATCCTTCAAACCAATCAGGCATTGTATATAGTTTTCCAGTTCGGTATAAACCGATGCATCTGAAAAAGCATTGATATCCAGCAGACGGTTTTTTATTTTCGTGATCACTTCAGCCTCTGTCATGTCATTCACCCGGATCACCGACACACCTTCAAAAACAAATTTATCAAGCGGTACATGTTCCATCAGTTCTGTAATGGTCATTATACTTTTGCTGTGGGGATTAATAATGGTTGTTGGCATTTCAGGCATTTCACCGGAAGGGTTCACATCAATAAAACGGCCGTCAATGCGCATTTCCATGTACCGGGTCAACCCGGTTTTGGTATCATGAAAAGGATAAACAGTACGGCCGGTTTCCGGACTATTATATCCCAGGTATTTTTTCAGCACCAGGCCGTACGCAAAATGTAACCTCTCCCGGTTAAGGAGCTGGTTTATATCGTTCCCCGGTATATGCATTTCATGGGTACCGGGCTTTAGCAGCAGGTTTTTAAAAAGCGGCGATGCATAAACGGTTTGATTTTTAAAAGGGATTGAAACGCCGTACATATAATTGGCGGTGGTAGGAGGGAATACGGCTGATAGCAGTTCCTGTATCAATTCGCTATGGGACTGGATAATGGACAGGTCGCTTATCGTGCCCATCAATTCGGGGTGCGATTCAAATTCATTGACCACTTTCCCGTACAGTTTCTGCATGCCCGGGTTGCCTTCCGTAATATTTTTTTTCAAAGCAGTTACCAGCGGTCTGAAGGAAAGCTGGCTGTTGAACAATGATTCTGAATAATGTAAAGCTCCGTCTTGCATGGTTGTAACTGTTTTTGTTTTGGTTTTACAGGTACCGGGCTTTTAAACAATCCGATGAAAAGAATCCTTGTAAAGCTACTAAATATGGATTGTTCTTCACAGTATCCCCCGAAATTTCAAAGAAACGACCCTTACGTAAAAGGGATAAAAAATCAAAACCCACCCGCAAGTTCAGGTGAGTTTGAAAAGAAATAAAATCTTATTTATCTTTTTTGCCTGCCCAGCATCATTCCAATCTTCAGCTCAATGGTAAAATAAGAATCATTATTCTTGGGGTCGCCACGTTGAATATTGTTGAAATAAGTTAGATCACTCGGTTTTAACTCATTAGTCCTGTTATATAATTGCTGGGCGATAGCAGCCTGGTTTGCCGTGAGATAATTATAAAACAGGGTAGGATCAATATAGTCAACCTTGCTTACATCGTCTAAATAATCGGTCATTAAAATTCGGTGGACAAACTCAAGCCGGGCATTGAATGCTGAATTGATTTCGTATTTTAATCCGAGGCCGGCAATAAAGTTAACCTGGGTCAGTTGATAGATCTTACGGTCAGGATATTCAGCAAAACCCTGTCCTTCGGTATGCAGCGGCTGAAGGGAATACCACTGGCCATTCAGTTTTGCCTGCGGGTCAAAAGAATAAACACTTGCCCCGATGACGACATAAGGGGACAGTCGGGGCGGTTCCTCATCATCATAGTCTTTAAAATAAAGGGGATGGACCTCCACTCCCAGTTGAAATTCACTGATCCTGCTTTTGAAACTTAAGTTTCGCTCATAACGGCCGTATGTGGAGGAAGCTACCTTTTTCAAAATACTGTCATATCCGATCACCTGCCCGAAGGTCCCTTCGAGGCGAACCCCGATCGCATTTTGATACATGGCCATCAGGTACACACCATAGCTGGGTTTGGCTGTTTTCCAGCGAAGGTCTTTTATGAATTTTTTGCCAATACCTTTTTTCCCGCCCAGGTCGGTTAATGAATTCATGACGCCAAAAGAGCCTCCGATTTCAAACACCACAGGGCTGTCATAATATTTGTTGTTGTAATAGTAGTACTGAGCTTTCAGGGGTTGACCAGATACCACAGAGCATACCAACACGGTCACCAGAAGTTTTCTCATCCTCAAACAAATTTTAATGAGTTCAATAAATAGATTTTGTCAGAGGGACCGGATTGGCAGGGAAAGGGTGCGAAAAACGAAGGGTAAATGTATAGAATATACAGAACTGGCAAAGTTTAAATTATTGTGTATGTGGAAAAAACTTTCCCGGGCAGGATATTGCGCTTTATTGACCTGAAAGGCAAAGAAATCATTTGCATATTCGGACCAGGTGCTTTGTAAATAAAAAAAAACAGGCTACTGGATCTTCACAATATTCAGCAATTTCTGCAATGACTGATTCTGCAACCGGATAAAATAGGCGCCGGAAGGCAGTCCGTCTTCATAAATGTCAATGTTGTAAGTCCCCGCAGTGTATTGTCCATCTGCCAACACTTTCACAACCTGGCCCAGTGAATTGATCTGTTGTATCATGGTGTGCCCGCCTGTTGTGGAAAATTGCAGTGTTGCATTGATCGAATAAGGAACGGGCCACATTTTCAATATCAGTTTATCAGAATTGTTATTGGTATCATCCGGGTCATCACCCAGGCCACAGGGACCTCCTTTAATTAATGGCAGCGATTGGTAATTTTGTAACAACAGTTGATCAAGCAAAGGCTGCTTTACGCAAAACCATCTTTCCAGCACAGAAGCATACACACTTCTGAAATCATATTGGAAAGGAACATTGTTTACCACTTCAATGTCCGCAGGAATATTGGGACTGGCACCGAGTATTCCTTTCTTTACGTGTTTACCAAATAAGATCAGAGGCGCAGCTGCACCATGGTCAGTCCCCAGACTGGCATTTGATTTTATCCGGCGGCCAAATTCAGAAAATGTCATCCCCAGCACCCGGTCATCCAATTGCATCAGCTCCATATCTTTTTGAAAGGCATTAATAGCTGTTGATAGATCTTTCATCAGTTTGGCATGATTGCCTGTTGACGTATCACTGGCATTCACCTGTTTTTTATGGGTATCAAAACCACCGGTTGAAACGGTGAACACCCTTGTCTTTAATCCGCCTTTAATAAGTCTTGCTACAATTTGTAACTGCTGAGCCAGGCCATTATCAGGATAGACAGCCATATTAGAAGCCCTGCGATATGCTGTCCTGATGATGTCGGAATAGATCTTTGTTTTTTCTGAAATGACCCGGAGGAAACGAAGTTCTTTATTAGCCGGTGGAGCATTCAGCGGGTAATCGGAAAATGGATTGACAAATGTGTAAATATTTTCCGGGTCAGTAATAGAAAGGCCCATGGAGAAAATGCTGCCCTGAACAGTTACTGTGGGAATACTGCTGATTTGTATGGCCAATGGATCGGGCATATCGGCATTGGGATATGCATCCGGGTAGCCGGGATATTCACTTTCAAGATACCGGCCCATCCAACCGGTTTTTACCCTGGTAAGACGGTTATCACTGCTATCACCACTCATCCAGATATCGGTAGAACGGAAGTGAGAAAAATTCTGATTGGGGTAACCGACCGATTGCACCACATTCACTTTTCCTTCATTGAACATATTCTGCATATCGGTCATGGCCGGATGCAGGCCGGAACGATCCGTTCCATCTAATCGTAACACACGGCTTTGTTGTATGGCCACATTAGGTCTTGCATTATAATAATTCGCATACATATCAAGCGGCACCACCATGTTCAGCCCGTCATTTCCGCCACCCAATTGTATTAATATCAGTACATGATCATTACTGGCTGTTGGCCCGAGCAACCTTAACAGGGAATGGTCGCTGTCTGAACCAAAAGCGGTAAAGGAAAAGCCGTTCAGGAAAGCAGGAAGTGTTACTGCGGCGGGAACTGTATTGCGTATAAATTTTCTCCTGTTCATAGTTGTTGTTTTTCACTGTTTAGATAATTCAAAAATGTCAAATGAGTCAAATGATGTTTCATAGGAAATCTTGTGACCTATTTGACCAATATGATTTTTATGACCATTCCTTTCCATCAGCACAAATGGTATTCCGGCAGGTTCATGATGAATTTGAACATTTCATTCAATGATGCCATGATGAAAGCGTTGTTGTTATTGTTCCAGGCATTGGTCCACACGGTATCATCATTTGTGTTATTTAACAAGAACCTGTTCTTGACATAATTTTTTGAATTCGTTGATAAAGGATAGCGCAGCAATAAGGCTGTCACATCACTTACCAACTGGTTGGGATCGGCCGGGGCGGTTGAGTAATTGGCAAATGCCCGTACATCCAGCATACTATCACTGATCAAAGCATCGGTATAGTTGGCCCGTTTGGGTAATGAGTTGCTGTTGACCCACAACTCATAATACATAGGATCCTGGTGATAAGATGGCCAACCGGAAACATCGGGGGGTTGATATAATGTTTGTTGCATTTCGCCGGCTTTGCTGTAAATATTTCCAAAAAGAGGATACCCGTTCTGCCAGTCAGAATAAAGGGGGATGTTTACATTGAACTCCCTTAATGTGCCCACGATAATATCGTAGGGATTTTTAATATAACAAGCCTGGTTGAGCGGGTCAAAGAAGTGTTCGCTTTTAAATAATGCTGCCAGCACCGGTTTGATTTCAAAATTGCCGCTTCGTAATATTTCACTGAGAGGAATAATAACATTTGTTTCGGTGTCATCATCGATCTGGTAATACACAAACCATTTGTACAATTTGCGGCAGATAAATCTTGCCGCTTCTGTTGTGTTGAAGATCATATTTACGAGGTCGTCCACTTCCTGCACCCCGTTATTAGTAATGCTGCTGTTGTTATAGAAAGAGGAAAAAGTTTTATTCCCGGTATCATGTGTATTGTTATCCAGATAGGAAGTAAGGGTGCTGCTGTCGATCCTCCAGCCCGTTAATACCCTGGCTGCAGCGATGACATCATTTTCAGTGTATAAAGAATCCGGCCCGCGGCCAACTGTCATAAGCTCCTGCATTTCCCTTGCATAGTTCTCATCCGGCGCCAGTTTGGAATTAAGATAACCATTCAAATGAAAAAGCATCGCGGGGTCCACTGTTACATCCCTGACCAGTTGTTTAATATTGCCCGGCAGGTTGCTGCGGAAAAGATTATGATGCCGCCATAGCATGGTGGCATTGCTTACTTCCTCCTCCTGCACGGAAAAATGATGATGCCAGAACATGACCATCTTTTCGGCGATACTCCTGGTTTGATTAACAATTAAACCGGCCCACCATTTATGCAGGCTTGAAACCCTGAGCCCGTTGATGATACCACGGACCTCAGGATCGCTGAGGGTATTTAAATCATTCACCCATGTCTGTCCCTGTGGCACACCCAGGTCATCATGAAATACTCCAAACTCATCCTCGATCAAACCGTAATCTCTTAATGGAGGACTGACTGCAGGAATATTGTTCAGCAATTCATCCACTGCCGCGCCGGGAGATAAGCCAAGAAAATAATCTATATCCGCCTTTTTGGCGCCAAACATGGTTCGTTTCAGCAGGTGCGCCACTTCATTTATCGTCCAGCTTCCGCCATAGGGATTTAATCCGCTGCTGATGCTGCGTACGGAATATTGTCTTGTTTTTTTGCGTGTCCCGGTAAAAAAATCTCTTCTGTCCATATTGAAAATTTTATCTGGTATTAATTGCTTTTTATAGTAAAATGAGAAATAAGAAATTTGGAATGAAGAATCAGAAAGCGTTTCGGGATGTATTCATACTTTCTTATTTATTATTTCTCATTTCTTATTCCTTATTATCTAATCAATGCAAGGGTCCCTTTTTTCAGTACCGGCATATTTTTTATGTCCTTGTATTGAACGAGATATACATAAATGCCATTGGGCTGAATGATACCATTCACTTTCCCATCCCAGGGGCTGTAGGTGGAGGAACTTCTAAAAAATAAAGTACCGTTGCGGTCATAAACCTGCATCATAAATTCATTGGGTACTTTTCCAATGGGGCCAAACCAATCATTCAATCCATCGCCATTTGGTGTAAAGGCGGTGGGCATAAATATCACCGCATCTTTCAGTACGACTAATGTGAACCGGTCGCTGATCTGGCAATCGCTGGCCAATGAATTGCTGGCGATGTAAACAGTAGTGACAACAGGTGATGCAACAGGATCAGGACAACTGGTACAGCTTAATGTAGGGTCAAAATTCCAGGCGATGCTTCCATTACCGTTACTGGGGAGTTGTAATGTTTGTCCGACAAAAATGGTATCACTGTTTTTTATACCATCAAACGGGCCACTGATAACAATGGGGCGGTAAGATACATACGCCGAATCGTTGCCACATGCATCACGGAGTGTATCGGTTGGCGGAATGAAACCGGTAAGGCTGCATACAGTTGAATCCAGCAGGAGAGTATCTAATTGTTTCAGCTTGATGATACCAAAGTCAGTTTCACCCTGTCCGCCATTAAAATCACCATCATCCGAATCAGAGTCGCCACAGAGAAAATATTCTTTCACTACGGACTGGTAAATGACTGAACGTAAATTGTCATTGCCGCTACCGCCAATATTTTGTTTCCAAACTACATTACCGGAAGTACTCAATTTCACCATCCAGTAATCACCTTCACCTAATGGATTGGCCACATCGCCATTATTTGAATAAGAAATACCACCGACAATATAACCGCCATCCGCATCAGTAATAACAGTGTTAGCGTAATCAGCATCGGTGCCACCCATTACTTTTTGCCAGTTCAGTTTTCCATTGGCAGGATTGACATTGATGATCCAGTAATCCTGGCTGCCTTTAGGTCCGCTTACATCACCATCTGTTGATGTCGTATAACCAGCCAAAGTAAGGGTGCCATCTGTTCCCTTCGTCATGGAATAGGCCACATCATTTTGTGAGCCGCCAAATACTTTGCTGAAAATCTTATTACCATTGACATCGAGTGCCAGTAACCATACATCATAATTTTTTTGCTGCGGGGGAATATCGCCATCTGTGGAGTTGGCATAACCGGCCAGGTAAGTTTTTCCGTTAATGATCTCAATGTCCAGCAATTCTTCATTTTTGCTTCCGCCAAAGCATTTGCTCCACATTAAATTACCACTGGCATCCAGTTTCATTAATACACCGTCGGTATACCCCCCGGTTCCATGATTGCCGGTAATGTTACCATCGTTGGAGGAGGAAGATGCTGTCAGCAAAAATGTGCCATCATTCAATAAGTGAATGTGATTGGCAATATCCAACCCCGAGCCACCATATCTTTTTTGCCAGAGTAATGTTCCTGTTGCGTTTAGTTTTAATATCCAAATATCTTTCGTGCCGCCATAGCCCGCCACTACACCACCGTCTGAAGAATTTGTTTCACCGGCAACAATGTATCCGCCATCTGCTGTTTGCACCACATCCCTTGCGCTTTCATAGTTGGAACCGCCAAATGATCTTTCCCACTGGATGTTACCGCAGCGGTCCAGTTTTACTACCCATAGATCCCAGTATTCCCGGTTGGGTTGAGGGCTTACATCACCATCTTTTGAATCCGTGTAGCCGGCTACGATCGTGCCGCCATCATTAGTAAACTTTATAGCGAAAGGGATATCAACATCAGCGCCACCATATTGACGGGCCCATTGTTGCGGAGGTAATTGTGCCTGTGCAATAATAAAATGGCCAAGGCAAAAAAGAGTAGTCAGGAAGTGTTTACTTCTCACAAGTCGGCGGTTTTTTTTGTTGAACAATCTGCCAACTGTTGCAAGTATTATGCTAAACCTTTAATTATGGGGATAAGTCCTGTTTTTTTTCGTATGAATCTGCCAGCAATTTTTTTGAAATTTATTTTGTTGTGAATTATACTCAGGGTTTTTTCTGCTGAAAATATCTGCAGCCGGGTTGTAAACCGCACTGTTCGCATTTTGGATTCCTTGCGAGACAAATATAGCGGCCATGCAGGATGAGCCAGTGATGGGCTTTATGAATTAATTCTACCGGGATATTTTTTACCAGGTCCTTTTCAACGGCAAACGGAGTTGAAGCCGTTTGGGGAACAAGACCGATCCTTTTACTTACCCTGAAGACATGTGTATCTACGGCCATGTTAGGTTGCCGGTCAATAACAGAAGTGATTACATTGGCTGTTTTTCTTCCTACACCGGGAAGTTGGGTCAATTCATCAACCGTCATGGGGATCTGGCCATTGAATTTCTCCATCACTTTATTGGCCATGCCGATCAGGTGTTTGGTTTTATTATTAGGATATGAAATGCTTTTGATCAAAGGAAACAAATCATCGAAGGTTGCTTTACTCAGTGATTTCACATCGGGATATCTTTTAAAAATAGCCGGCGTGGTCATGTTCACCCTTTTATCCGTGCATTGGGCAGAAAGAATGGTGGCCACCAATAATTCATAAGGGTCTTCAAATTCCAGCTCTGTTTCCGCAATGGGCATGTGTTGCTGAAAATAATCAACGACAAATTGGTATCGTTCTTTGCGGGTCATATATGTCCCCAGCCCCTAAAGGGGGCTAAGAAAAAGCAAGATAAGATGAACTTGTCTGCTATAGTGAGGTTTGAAACAGAAGCAGGGAATACACCCTAAGTTCCCCTTCAGGCGACAGGGGCAAAAAAAAGTCCCGCCTGGGCGGGACTAAATAATTTTGAAATGACAGGCAACTATTGCACTTATGCTGTGACCTGTTCCCGTGCATGGTTAAGCACATTCAACACCACTTCTGTCCGGGGCGACAGGGTGATCTTGTCGAGCCGCTCCATGGAAGCTTTGAGAACATTTAATTTTTCGCGAAGCGTCCAGTCATTTTGTAAAGCCGTTTCAATAGCTGCTGTTTTTTTGGTAGAGGTTTCGTTGTACAAGTACAATAAAAGATCCTCGGGAGTAAAGTTCGTCATTGGCAAACCTGTTAAATTGTCCGGTAAAATAGATGTCCTTGAAATATGAAAAGTCGATATGTCCGCATTATTAACGGGGGCAGGTTTGCCTTATTGTGCAGATTTACTTAATTCTTCGGTATATCGGGTTTTTCCGGGACCAGGAATAATTCCTCATTGTCCCTTTTCATCAGGTATTTCTCGCGGGCAAGCTTTTCTACGGCGGCAGGATTTGACTTAAGTGCCTCTGATTCTTTACGTTCGGCGGCAATCTGGGTGGTATAATACCTTTTACTTTGTTGTAATTCCTTTAACTCATTTCGTCGGCCGATCTGGGTGAAAATGTCATTTTTATCGAAGAAAAAAATAATGCCGCAAAATGCTGCAAAGGAGATGAGATACTTGTTTTTTAGCCAGGAAGGGATATGCGATAGTAATTTCATGGTTGGATATTTTTATCTAAAGTCTGAGGTCGGAAATTAGAAAGATTCATTCATGATCAGGCATCTGACCTCAGACCTCTGACCTCAGTATTATTTCCCAAATTTAATCTTTCCCTTCGGATATACAGCAGAGGCGCCTAATAATTCTTCAATTCTTATCAACTGGTTATACTTGGCTATGCGGTCAGTTCTTGATGCGCTGCCGGTTTTTATCTGTCCGCAATTGAGAGCAACAGCCAGATCAGCAATGGTAGTATCTTCTGTTTCACCGCTTCGATGACTCATGATGGTATTGTATCCATTGTGCTGAGCCATTGTTACTGCATTGATGGTTTCAGTAATGGTTCCGATCTGGTTTACTTTTACCAGCAGGGCATTGGCAACTCCTGTATCAATGCCCTGTTGTAATCTTGTTACATTGGTTACAAACAAATCATCACCTACCAGTTGTATTTTGCTGCCCAGTTTATCCGTCATCAATTTCCATCCTTTCCAATCATCTTCAGCCATGCCGTCTTCAATTGAAACAATAGGATAATTTTTTACCCAGTTGGCCCAGTAATCTACCATCTTCTCACTACTTAATTTTTTGCCGTCTGATTTGTGAAAATGATATACTTTTTTTACAGGGTCATACATTTCACTTACGGCAGGATCCATGGCAATACTTATCTCGGTCCCGGCTTTAAATCCCGCCGTTTTAATAGCTGTCATCACCGTGTCAATAGCTTCTTCATTGCTTTGAATATCCGGTGCAAAACCGCCCTCATCTCCCACATTGGTGCTGTAGCCTTTTTTCTTCAACACTGTTTTCAGGGCATGAAAAATTTCAACACCCCATCTCAATCCTTCGCTGAATGTTGATGCACCTGCAGGCATCACCATAAATTCCTGGAAATCTATTTTATTATCTGCATGGGCGCCGCCATTCAGGATATTCATCATGGGCATGGGCAATGTTTTTGCATTGGTTCCGCCGATATAACGATACAAGGGTAAAGCTGCTTCTTCAGCAGCGGCTTTTGCCACTGCCATACTTACCGCAAGAATGGCATTGGCTCCCAGTTTCCCTTTGTTGGGTGTACCATCCAGTTGGATCATCATTTCATCAATGCCTGTCTGATCAGCCACATCATGTCCCAATAATGCCGGAATAATAATATCATTTACATTCTGCACGGCTTTCAACACGCCTTTGCCGCCATATTTTTTCTTATCGCTATCCCGTAGTTCTACGGCTTCATGTATGCCGGTGCTGGCCCCGCTCGGAACAGCAGCCCGTCCCAAAGCGCCTTCATCGGTTAGCACATCCACTTCTATGGTGGGATTACCCCTTGAATCCAATATCTGCCGGGGAAAAATTTCAGTTATGTAACTCATGATTTGGTTGATATTATGATTGAATATGTTCTTTCTTGCTGCAAAGAAACAATGTTTTTATGAATGGGGTGAAAAGGAAGACAACCTGCCGTATATTTTCAATGACATAAATGCTTATGTTACACTTTTTTTGAATAAGTTTGGCATGAATTTGCTAACTGCGATGAATCGTAAGTTTATTAAGTACCTTTTTATTATTTTGCTGACCGGTAGTTCTTTTACTGTCAGTGCACAAGTAGGCCTTTGCCCTTCCAATCTCGATTTTGAGCAGGGAGACTTTTCAGGCTGGGAATGCAGATATGGGAGCGCAACTAACCCGTTATATCTTCCACTGCCAAATATCGGGATACAGCCAGGAAGACACACCATTATTACTGCAGCTACTGCAGGGATTGACCCATTCGGTTTTTTTCCTGAATTGTGTCCCAATGGAAGTGGTTTTAGTGTGAAACTGGGAAATCATCAAACCGGTACCCAGGCAGAAAGTATTTCTTATACCTATACTATCCCTTCTACTCTTTCAGTTTTTTCCATGTTATTTTATTATGCGGTTGTAATTGAGAGTCCGGGTCACACATATGCCAGCCAGCCAAGGTTCCAGGCAAGAATTATTGATGTTGCTACCAATACAATTATTCCATGTGTGGATTTTAACTTTATTGCTGACAGTACTCCCGGCGGGTTCCGGTTATCGCCGACTCCAGGGAATGGGAATCCCCCTGCTCAGGTGTTATATAAGGACTGGACACCAATCAGCATAAATTTGAATGCATATATCGGACGAACAATAATGCTGGAGTTTATTACCAGGGATTGCCTCCTGGGTGGTCATGCGGGATATGCTTATGTGGATGTAAGCACTGTTTGTAATGGCGCTATCCAGGGAAGTACCGTTTGTATTGGTGATACCTCAACGACCCTGTCTGCTCCTTCTGGCTTTCAAAACTATACATGGTATTCAGATATTACATTCAGTACCATTATTTCCACCTCACAAACGGTAACATTCAACCCGCCGCCACTTGTGGGTACTGTCTATCCGGTGATTATTGAACCTTTCCCCGGTTTTGGCTGCAGGGATACATTATATGCAACTATAAATGTGTCCCCCAGACCTGTTTCTACTGCCGGGCCTGACGTTACTATTTGTGAGGGCCAGCAAGTACAGATTGGCGGCCCGCCTACTCCCGGCTATAACTATTTATGGACACCGGCAGGCCAGGTAACAAATCCTATTATATCCAATCCATTCGCATGGAATATAGGGCCTCCAACAGAGTTTATTGTTAAGACTACTGATCTTTTAACCAGTTGCGTTTCGTATGACTCCGCGATTATCACATCCTTTTTTGTGGATACGACACTGAAGGTTGCAGGTAAACAGGTTTATTGTGCCGGCGATGCTGCTGCCGGAATATTATCAGTAAACGCTACTGTTTCGGGTGTACAATGGTTTAATGGCGCCGTTCCAATACCCGGAGCGACAGGATTAAGCTATCAACCCACTGCCAGCGGCAATTACTGGGCACAGGTTCAGCAGTCCGGATGTATTGATTCTACCCGTACCGAAGTTTTCAATATTAATCCCCTTCCTGTATCTATTGCGGGGCCGGATGCAAGTATTTGTACCAATAACCAGACCATTCAGATCGGGGCGCCGCCCAACCCGGCTTATAACTATTCATGGACACCGGTAAGTCAGGTAAGTAATGCTGCGATTGCAGATCCGGTGGCATGGGCCATAGGTACTACGACTACCGAATTTATTGTGCATACTACTGATCCGTTATCCGGGTGTAATACTTATGACACCACTTATATTACTGGCCGTGTAGTGGATACCTCGATTCTATTGAATGGCAAAAATGATTTTTGTAATAATGACCCGGCATGGGGGGTATTATCAGTAAACAATACTGTTACGGCCGTGCAATGGTATGATGCGACAAACCCGGTACCGGGTGCAACAGGGATCAGTTATCAACCATTGGTTACAGGAAATTATTGGGCGCAGCTTCAGCAATTTGGCTGCACTGATTCCACGGCCACGATAATCTTCAATATCCATGCTGTACCGTTGGCTTCATTTACCGCCAGCAACGATTCCGGCTGTGTCACCAGGCATTCTTTTCTTTTTATCAATTCATCCACTGTCAGCGACGGCTCCACGCTGAATTATTTATGGAAGCTCGGCGACGGTACCACACAAACTGTGACAGATGCCATCAAAACATATATGACAGTTGGAAATTACCAGGTAAAACTTATAACTACATCTTCTTTTGGTTGTAAAGACAGTACTAATAATATAATTGTGCATGTGGTACCCAATGGCAACGCCAATTTTAAATGGGATTCTATTTGCACCAACCGTCCTGTGTATTTTTATAATTTAAGCAATGAACATGGATCGGCGTTGGTAAACTACAACTGGACTTTTAATAATGGCGGGCCTGGATCTACCATTAAAAATCCATTACCCGTTATTTACAATACTGTTGGGCAAACAGATGTAACATTAATACTGACTGCATTGGGCTGCGAAAATGATCCTGACTCCATTACCAGAAGAGTGCAGGTAAATGTTCAAAAGCCGGGTATCACATACCGGACGATAACAGTGCCGCAGGGCAGTTCTCAATTCATCCATGTCAGGGATAGTATCGGAACTATTTTCAACTGGCGGCCACAAATGCAACTGAGCAGGTACGATGCCCGGTACACGGAGTTTCTTGCAGTGGATGATGTAAAATATTTGATTGATATTTCTGACATTCATACCTGCGTTACGATTGATACCATGCAGATGCTGGTACTGAAAAAGCCGGGATTTTATCTGCCTACTGCATTTACTCCCAATGGCGATGGCCTGAATGATGAAGTGCAGCCTTACCTGGTCGGGATGAAGGGGCTGAAAAGCTTTTCCGTCTTTAACCGCTGGGGCAATCTTATTTTTTATACCAGCACATACGGTAAAAAATGGAATGGAAAATTCCAGGGTGTTGATCAGGACCCCGGAGTATATGTATGGATACTGGAATTCTACAACAGTGATAATAAGAAAGTAACAGAAAGGGGAACCATTACTTTGATCAGATGATCAGTTTACTGCAACGGTCAAACTTCTGAATACATCTTCCAGGCTCTGCCCTTCACTTTGCAATGAAATAATATTTAGATTTTTATCCATGGCCAGTTGAAGTATCTGTTTTCTGACGGATTCAGGGGTAGCAGTTTGTAGTTTGTAACCTGCCTGTCCGGTAGGCAGGTGAGTAGTTTGTAGTTGTTCAACATTGATAACTCCGCTTAGTTTTTCCAAAAAGCTTTTATCAACTGGTTCTTTGAATTGAACTACAACTTTGTGATTGTCTTTATTTCCTTTTTGCAGGTTACTCAGTTTGTCATCGGCTACCAGTTCTCCTTTATTAATAATGATGACCCTGTCGCACATGGCTTCCACTTCCTGTAAAATATGTGAAGAAAAAAGAACGGTTTTATTTTGCCCCTGCTTTTTTATCACTTCTCTTATTTCGATGATCTGGTTGGGATCAAGGCCTGAAGTAGGCTCATCGAGAATCAACACTTCCGGGTCATGGATCAATGCAGCAGCCAGGCCCACTCTTTGTTTATATCCCTTTGACAATTGCCCTATTTTTTTTCTTGCTTCCAATTTCAGACCAACAGTTTCTATAGCATTGTCTATTGCCTGTTGCTTATTGCTTATTGAATGCAGCTGAGCTATGAAACTGAGATACTCCCTCACATACATGTCATAATACAAAGCATTGGCTTCAGGTAAGTAGCCGATCTTCTTTTTTATTTCCAGCAGATCTTCCTTTACATTCATTCCGCAAACAAAAGCATCGCCGCCGGTCTGTTGCAGGTAGCCGGTAATAATTTTCATCGTGGTGGACTTGCCCGCGCCATTCGGACCAAGAAAACCAACAATCTCTCCTTTATCAATTTTAAAAGAGATATTGTTGACAGCTTTTTGTTCCCCGTATTCTTTCAATAATTCTTTTACTTCAATGGACATAATCAAAAGTAATAAGAAATAAAGAATAAGGACTAAGGAATGAGAAAATCGCCGTTTATTTTCTATTTTTTTATTCCTTATTTCTTATTACTCATTTTATAGATCATCATATTCATAAAGAGGGTCTATAGCCGTTCCTGCATCCATTTCACACACCGGTTTTATAAGACCGTCTTTCAGCCCATAAACCCAGCCATGCAGGTGGGGACGTTGTTCATGTTTCCATGATCGCTGAATGATGGAAGTTTTAGCAAGGTTAAAAACCTGTTCCTGCACATTCAGCTCCACCAGCCGGTCTTCTTTTTTTTCTTTATTTGTAATACCATCCAGTTCTGCCCGGTGAATGCGGTACACGTCTTTGATGTTTCTCAGCCACATATTCAGAACAGCATTAAAATCATGGTTGGTGATGGCTGCTTTGATACCGCTGCAACCATAATGTCCGCAAATGATCACATGTTTTATTTTTAAATGATTCACGGCATAATCCAGCACAGCCAGCAGGTTGACGTCGGTATTGATAACAAGGTTTGCCACATTGCGGTGTACAAATATCTCACCGGGTTGAGTGCCGGTGATTTCATTGGCCGGTACCCGGCTGTCGCTGCAACCGATCCATAAGAACTCCGGTGTTTGCAAATGAACCAGCCTGTCAAAATACCGGGGGTCTTCAGCTGTTTTCCTCTTTGCCCAGGATTTATTTTCCAGTAATAATTTTTGGTATGAATGCATGGTTTTAAGATCAGGTTGCAAATTAAAGCCGCGGAAGCAGAACTGCAGGTAAAATTTCAAAGTTCTTTTGATTTTTCGGGCAGCCGGTCATATTCTCCCCGGAAAGCATACCAGCCGAAGATTACCAACCCGATAGCGATGGGAGTGAAAATGGCGATGATGATGATCCAGATAACGGGATTATTGATATCTTTTTTTCCTGTTGAATCAATATTCTCTATGGCACCGTTTACAAGTTCATAAAATACAAAAGGGGCAATAAATAAAAACAGCAATCCAAAGTATCGTTTAAATGCATTCATAAAATTTGTTTTTTAGTGATACAGGTATTTTCAAATAAACTTACCATAAGTCCTCTTAGCCCCTCTCCATAAATGGAGAGGGGCTGGGGGTGAGGTTAATCATTAATATTTTTATCGATTTTATTATTCAGATACATCACTCCAATTACAAAGCATAAAGCCGCCACAGTGATCGGGTACCAAAGCCCCACCAGCGGATCTGCTTTATAAGTGGTCGTTAATAACAATCCTATAAACGGGACCAATCCGCCAAACACGCCGTTGCCGATATGATAAGGCAGGCTCATGGACGTGTAGCGGATCTTTGTCGGGAACAGTTCAACTAAGAAAGCAGCCACCGGGCCATAGGCCATGGTGACGTATAGGATGAGACAGAAAACAAGCAAAACGAATTTCCAGTAAACAGGAGAAGGAAGATGTTTGTTTGTATAGATTGCATTTTTATTTGAGTCAACGATATGTTGTAACTCATCCCTTCCTTTTACCAGGGTGTCTGTGATAACCCTGGTAAATTTTATTCCACCAGGCACCTGGTATAGAGTTGAAATTTTCAAAATTGAATCTGTGCCATGCATTGATATTTTTGTATCCTCTTTTAGAAATGTGAAAGCTTTGTTTTCCCATTTTTTTACGTCTGTATCTTTCAAAAATATATTAAATAGTGGCCGGTAAGTTAAAATACCCAACAGCAACCCCACCATCATTATCCACTTCCTCCCGATCTTATCGCTCAGCCATCCCCAGAAAATAAAAAATGGTGTGGCAAATACAATGGCCCAGAGTAAAATGGTCCGGCTTTGCTCAAATTCAATATTGCATTTGGTTTCCAGGAAATTCTGTGCATAGAACTGGCCGGTGTACCAGATCACTCCCTGCCCCATCACGGCGCCGAACAATGCCAACAGCACCATTTTAAAATTCGCTTTATGCCGGAAGCTTTCTCTTAATGGATTTTTAGAAGTGGTTCCTGCTGCCTGTAATTCGGCAAACAACGGGGATTCTTTCATCTTCAGCCGGATATAAATGGAAATGCCCACCAATACAATGGAGATCCAGAATGGATAACGCCAACCACCCCAATTTGCATTAAACCCGGCTTCAGACATATTGGATTTTACCAAAAGGATTATACCGAGTGCAATAAATAATCCTAAAGTAGCAGTGGTTTGTATCCAACTGGTGTAATAACCTCTTTTGCCCTTTGGTGCATGTTCGGCCACATAAGTAGCAGCGCCGCCATACTCACCACCCAATGCCAGCCCCTGCAATAATCTCAGGACCAATACAAGTATTGGCGCAGCAATGCCAATACTTTTATAATTGGGCACACATCCTATTAAAAAAGTGGAGATCCCCATAATAACAAGGGTCAGCAGGAAAGTATATTTGCGGCCGATAAGATCACCCAGGCGGCCAAACACCAATGCGCCAAAAGGACGGACGAGAAAACCGGCGGCAAAAATGGCCAGGGTGCTGAGGAGGGCTGCCGTTGGATTTCCTTCCGGGAAAAACTGGGTACTGATGGTTTTGGCCAGCATGCCGAAAATGTAAAAGTCATACCACTCGATCATGGTGCCAACGGAAGATGCGGCAATGACTTTGCGGATAGCTCCGCCGCTGATTTTTGTTTCGTTCACGCATTTAAAATACGAATAGATTTTATTTTGTGTATAAATTTTTTGTACTAGGAAGAAACCTCCATGGGTTCTTTGAGTTTACGAAAGCAAATGCAGGCTTAATAAACCCTTGGAGGTCTTGTATCCCTTCGTACATTTAAGGAATAATTGAGTTACCATGTCATACCCTTTTCAGATAAAATCTTTAGAACAATATCACCAGGACTATAAAAGAAGTGTGGATGATCCGGAAGCGTTCTGGGCATCAGTAGCAGAAAATTTTCAGTGGAGAAAGAAGTGGGACAAAGTGCTGGAGTGGAATTTTAAAGAACCAATGATAAAATGGTTTGAAGGCGCCAGGCTGAATATCACAGAAAATTGTATTGACCGGCATTTAAAAACACTTGGGGATAAACCCGCCATTATCTGGGAACCCAATAACCCGGAAGAGAGAGTGAGAGTGGTTACATATAACAGGCTACACAAAAGAGTTTGCCAGGTAGCGCAAATGCTGAAGAATAACGGAGTAAAGAAAGGAGACCGCGTTTGCATTTATATGGGCATGGTTCCCGAGTTGGCTTACGCCATATTAGGTTGTGCAAGAATCGGGGCAATACATTCCGTGATCTTCGGCGGATTTTCTGCTCAAAGCATTGCCGACAGATTAGATGATGCAAAAGCAGAATACATTATTACATGTGATGGTGCTTATCGTGGCGGCAAAGACATCCCATTAAAAGCTGTGATTGATGATGCTTTGATAGGGAATAAAACTGTAAAGGTTGTTATTGTATATACCCGGACAAGAATACCAGTATCAATGATAAAAGGAAGAGACCTCTGGTGGGAAGATGAGATGGATAGAGCAGAGGAAATGCTCGAAACCCCTCCTTCGGAGGGGCTTGGGGAGGCTGTTGAAATGGATGCAGAAGACCCCTTGTTTATTTTATATACATCAGGCAGCACGGGCAAGCCTAAAGGAGTAGTGCATACCTGCGCCGGTTATATGGTTTGGACAACTTACACATTTGTAAACGTATTTCAGTACAATCCCGGCGATATACATTTTTGTACGGCAGATATTGGTTGGGTAACCGGGCATAGTTATATTGTTTACGGACCATTGGCTGCAGGGGCCACATCATTAATGTTTGAAGGCATTCCTACCTGGCCCGATGCCGGGAGGTTCTGGGACATAACAGATAAGCATAAAGTAAATATTCTTTACACAGCGCCAACAGCCATCCGGAGTTTAATGAGTTTTGGGTCAGATCCATTGAAGGGGAAAAATTTATCATCACTGAAAACTCTTGGCACAGTTGGCGAACCCATCAATGAAGAAGCATGGCATTGGTATGATGAAAATATCGGGAAGAAAAAATGCCCGGTTGTGGATACCTGGTGGCAGACTGTAACGGGAGGAGCCTTGATTTCAAATCTTGCAGGAGTAACTCCGTCAAAACCCAGCTGGGCAACACTGCCTATGCCCGGGGTGCAACTGGTATTGGTAGATGAAAACGGAAAAGAGGCGGCTCCCTCTAACTCCCCCGAAGGGGGAGAATTAGTCTCAGGAAATTTATGTATCAAAGCACCGTGGCCGGGGATTATAAGAACAACATGGGGTGATCATGAAAGATGTCGTCAGAATTATTTTGCAACCTATGAGAATTTATATTTCACCGGTGATGGAGCATTAAAAGATGAACAGGGAAACTACCGGATCACTGGAAGAGTGGATGATGTATTGAATGTAAGTGGCCATCGCATTGGCACAGCAGAAGTGGAGAATGCCATAAACATGCATGCAGGGGTGGTGGAAAGCGCCGTGGTAGGTTACCCGCATGACTTAAAAGGACAGGGCATTTATGCTTATGTAATTTATAATGGCCATCATGGCGATGAAAACCTGAGAAGACAGGATATTCTGCAAACGGTAACCAGGATCATAGGAGCCATTGCCAAACCGGATAAAATACAATTTGTATCAGGCCTGCCGAAAACAAGAAGCGGAAAGATCATGAGAAGGATCCTGCGAAAGATCGCGGAAGGAGAAACCGGGAACCTGGGTGATACAACAACATTACTTGACCCCGGAGTTGTCGAGGAAATAAAGAATGGTCGGTTATAATAACTGTTCTGTTCTCCTCTCCCTTGGGAGAGGAGTTAGAGGTGAGGTCTTGATCCGGGAGTTGTGGAAGAGATAAAGAACGGAAGGCTTTAACGAAGTTTTTGTAAAGTGAAGATTACTTTGTGCAAATATCCATTATGCATCGCTTTATATTTCTCCCTTTATTTTTTCTTTCTATTTTTTGCGAAGCACAGAAACTGAACCGGCTGGAGTTGAGGCTAACAGCCCCGGTAGTTACTAATTGTACTTCAGTAAAAGATCAATATATGTCGTCCACCTGCTGGAATTTCAGCAGCAATTCTTTTTTAGAAAGCGAACTGATGAAAATGGGCAGGGGAAACTTTGACCTGAGTGAAATGTTTATTGCCCGGTATTCAATGCTTCGCAAGATCCGGCGGCACCTTCAATTAAAAGGGCAAAATTTTTTTACACCCGGCGGTCAGTTTCATGATGTAATGTGGGTGATAAAGAACTATGGTATTGTTCCCGAATCAATTTATCCAGGCAAGGCAAGAGGCGAATACGATCACAATCATGCAGAGATGGATACTATTTTTAGTCATTTTGTAAAAGATTGTATTAGCTGGGGAATTACAGAACTCAACAGGGAGCAAGATCGTTTTATTGACAGTGTACTGGATTATTACCTTGGTCCTGTTCCGAAGGAATTCATTTATCAGAGAAGAATTTATACTTCATTTAGTTTTTTGAGTCAGGCGCTGAAGTTTAACCCGGATGATTATATAGAGATCACTTCCTATACCCATCATCCGTTTTATAAACCTTTTATATTGGAAGACAAATACAACTGGACGGGGGATGCCTATTATAATGTAACGATGGCCGATTTTTCCCGTATTACCGACAGCGCTTTGAAGAATGGATATACAGTCGGCTGGGATGGCGATGCACAAGACTTTTATTTCGATTTCACTGAAGGGTTGGCTTATATGCCTGATACTATTAATAACTTTCAGACGACAAGGCAAAAAGCTTTTGAAGACCAAACTACTCTCCTGGATCACATGATGCATATCGTTGCTGCAGTAAAAGATGTGAATGGACAGAAATGGTATTACATCAAAAATTCATGGGGAAATTATTCCAATCCGTTGGGTGGTTTTCTCTTTATGCGGGATGATTATTTTAAAATAAGGACGGTGGCGATCATCGTCAATAAGAAAGCAATACCGGCAGATATAAGTAAGAAACTGGACCTATAAGCCTTTGTTAAGTCTTACAAGAAAAAATTAAAGCAGCACGGATGGGCTGCTTTAAAAGGTTCTTCCAATATCGCCAGGGCTGAAGGAAATAAAACACAAATTTCCGGACAAAAACAATACCACACGTCTTTTGTTTGTAAAATTTATTAACGGGGTCACAAAATAATTCCACATGATCAGCAGCAGATATGGCAGGTTAAAATTACTTTTGGCTGATAACTACACAATCAACTCACTTAAACCTGATGGAGAAGCAAAGCCGTAAACGAAAACTACCTGCTTTAGTCCGTTGGTTTTTATGGGTATTGCTGGTACAGTTTTTTCTCTTTAACATCAGCGCTGCCTTTTACGCCTACAGGTTTACGCATGTTTACGATGACCCTGCGTTAAGAAAGCAGGCTCCTAACCGGAATGTTTTTGTCAAGACATGGCGATTGTTCAGCGGCCCCCGGCAACCCCGGTCAGTTATTTCAGAGTCCCCTCCATTTCCGCATGATACAGTTACATTGAAAACACAAAACGGAATTCTTATTGATGCCTGGTATGCAAAGGCTGATTCGGTTTCAAAAGGGACTGTTATTCTTTTTCATGGCATCATGGCCAATAAGGGAATGCTCCTGGCAGAAGCGGCTGAGTTCCGCTACCTGGGATATAATGTGATGCTGGTTGACTTCCGGGCACATGGCAACAGCGGCGGCCATACAACGACTATCGGTGTGAAAGAATCCGAAGAAGTGAAACGGGCCTATGATTATATTGTTCAGCAGGGAGAAAAAAATATTTTCCTGTATGGCAATTCGATGGGAGCCGTGGTAGTTGCCAAAGCTATAGCAGACTATGATCTTAAGCCCTCCGGGGTTTTCCTGGAAATGCCTTTTGCCTCACTGCAGTCACACCTGAGGGCAAGGGCAAGAGGGCTGGGCTTCCGGGGCTTTGGAGAAAAGCCTTTTGGTTTTCTCGTTACCCTGTGGATCGGATTAGAAAGAGGGTTTAATGGATTCAAAGACCAAACGGCCCGTTATGTAGCAAAAATGAATTGCCCGGTGCTGATGCAATGGGGCGCTGTGGATGGCTATGTATTAAAAAGTGAAACAGACAGGGTTTATAATGCCATTGCTTCTTCCAATAAGAAACTGGTAACGTATGATCATGCAGGGCATGAATCATTTTTGCAAAATGATCCTGCAAAATGGCGGCTTGAAGTGGAAAAATTTCTCAGTGATAATAATAAATGATCTTATGGCCGGATGGTAACTTTTGTTCCCGGGTTGGAGAACTGGTAGATATCCGTTACATCATCATTCTTCATGGAAATGCAGCCCAGTGTCCAGTTTTTGTAACGGTCTATTACAAAATCTTCATGCGGCCAGGTGCCGTGAATGCCGATGCCCCCGCCGATGCCGGCATTGGCCGGTATTTCACCCCGCTGCTTCCGCTGGTTGAATTTTTCATAGCTTTCTTTTGTAGGATAATCTAATGACAAATAACGGCACCATTTTTCATGCACTCTTTTTGCTGTTATATGAAAGACTCCTTCCGGGGTATTCTTATCACCCTGCATTTTTTTATCAGCAAGACTGTTGTTGCCAAACACCACCGGGTAAGTAGCATACCAGCCCTTGTCATCATATACACTCAGTTCATAGTCTGATTTATCAATAACAATGGAAACAGCGCCTACCGGCCCGGCAGCGCCCCAACTGAACCGCTTATATGATTTGCTGCGGGAAATGTTATGAACATCCGAAGCCACCAAACTGCTCCCAAGGAAAAAAGAAGCCAGCATCACAAGGTTTTTCATGTCACTTAGTGTTTTCGTAAAGGCCAGATGCCTGCCCGACTGAGTCGTTCAGGCGGATAACCTGTGCAGGTGGGCGCAGTAATTATTTCATGGCTAAAATCAGTAACCGTCATTTGTCAAACGAAGTGCCACGATTTTTTATTTTGATGTGTGGATACGTTTTAACGGGACGTTTAGAAATAAGTTTCAACTACTAAGGGATAATTATTGTGAAAAAAGTAAAACCGGCAGTAAAAACTGCCGGTTTAATATCATCAAAGTAAAAATGATCTGAAATATATTACCAGTTACTGAACCTGAACCCGAAATTATACGGTGTTATATCCAATCCCCGTTCGTACATGCTTTTTACCGCATAAGAACCATAAAAACGCACCTGGCCCAATGACAATTCCGCTACATAGGCAAGCTTCCACTTTTCCAGTTCAAAATCATCTTTTGCTTTTTTCTTGCCTTCATCTGATGTAATAGTTTTATTACGGGCACTATAGAGGTATCCTACACTGATGCCGGCGCTTAAACCAAATCCTTTGTTCCGGTTCGGGGTGAAATTAAAATTCACCATCATAGGAACCGTCAGGTAGTCTGCGGCCAGTTTGTTCTTATTATAGGTTCGTCCAACTGTGCTGTCGAATGCTACCCGGGGAGGATTGACAATAGCCAACGGGTTGGCATTATACCGGATAGGTCGTTTGTAATGATAATTGTTCAGCTCAAGCCCCAGTCCGTATTTAAGATTCAGAATATGTTTAGCCACATTCAGCTTTTGCATAAAAAACCAGATGTTTATATTTCTTGATTTGCCGTCTTTCAGATCAAACCAGGTGCTGTTACTGCCGGGAGCATAGGCCTGGGCAGCGGCGCTGCTGTAAATGGTTTTGTCCGAATAATTGGAAAAGCCAATGTCAAATATCCACCAGTTGGTGCTCAGGTTGGAAGGTTTATCTCCCCGGCGGTTTTTGATCTTATACTCTTTGTTATAAGCCGTCGTTGTGTCTTTGCTGCCTGCTTTCCGGATAATGATCATTCCGCCTATCCGGATGGTGTCATTTTGCGGAGCAGGATTTTGCTTTCCTGTTGTGTCGGCCTGGGCAAAACTTGTCATGATTGTGCATACCGCAATGCACAGGGTAAAGATCCTTTTCATAATTTCTATTTTAAAAATGTTTTTAATTTGTCACCCTGAGCATGGCGAAGGGTTATTTTAATTTAAAAGCCAACCCTCCCACCAGCAACCTGTCATCATCAGTGGCAGTCATGTTGGTTCTTTTCTCAAAGGTCCTGGCTACTTTCCGGAAGAATCCGCGGTTCTTTTTGTTTTTCCCGCCTTCTTCAAGCTGGCCGGCATCGTTGTTATTATTAGTATACGATGCAGGAATGATGTTTGTTACAGGAGCAGTTGTTAATGATTCCTGTGGGTTGGTTTTATCTTTGGGAAGATTGAAGCTTGTGATAGCATCATTAGTTGTATTGTTTTTATTAATGTTGGGATTATTGAGCGGTTGTGGCAGGTTATTGGATGGCTTATTATTATCAACAACTACAGGCTCTTCCTTTTTTACAGGAGATGGAATATTGACCGGTAATTTATCCTTAACAACAGGCTTGTTATTTTTTACAACCGTGTTTTTGTTATCCTGTTTAACCGCAGGTGTAAAAACTTGTTTCACATTATCAGCGACCGATGTTTCATTAGCCCGGACTTTTTCTTTATCGACTGGTGTAATAACAGGGTTTTTGGTATTAGTTTTTTTCTCAGTCCCGGTGCCTTTTACTATATCTTCCTTTCCGGAAGATCTTTTATTTACAAACACCGCAGTTGTAATACCTATGCCAAGGAGTAATACGGCAGCAGCAGCAACTCTCCACCTTCGGTCGCTGAAGGCTTGCCGAAGGCGAAGCCACCTTACAGGTAACGAACGTACTTTTTCTTCCTTTCTGTATAAGGATTCTTTGCCGGCAAAAAGAATTTGCTCCGGCTGCAGTTTGCTGCGTTGTAAGAGGGCCAGTTCTTCCCGGACAGGTGGATTGGCGGCAATAAACTTTTCAACTTCTTTTCTTTGATCAGTGTTCAGTTCATTATCTATATAAAGTACCAGCCACTCCTCGTAATTGGTAAGACTGACAGGAGTTTCACCGTTTACTTTGATCAACTCTTCTTTTCCCGGGAATAAAATTTCAGTATCCGGTGATAATTTATATTGAAGTAAGACATCCAGTTCTTCTTTCAGGTCAGGATGTTGTAAAACAAATGCCTCCACCATGCGGCGGTCATCGCTGCCCAGCTCATTATCCATGTACAGGATAAAATACTCTTCGTAATTATGGCGGTTAATATTCATTTTTTTTTGCTTGCAGCTAATAGCTAACTGCTAACAGCTTCTCTATATTACATTTTCAATTTTCACTAAATACTCTCTCAATTGCAACCTTGCCCTGTGCAGGTAAACTTTTACCTGGCTTTCGTTCAGGCCGGTTATCTTTCCGATTTCCTCATAACTGTATCCTTCATAATCTTTCAGCAACACTAATGACCGTTGGGTTTCACTCAGGCGGCTCAATGCATCATCCAGCACTTTCTTCAGGTTATTAACAGGCCGGTTCTGCACTTTCATTTCATCACTGAAATCTTCCCGCAGTTGTATCCTCTTTACTTTTCTTATATGATCGATCATCTGGTGATAAGCAACAGTAAAAAGATAGGACTTGCTTTTCTGAGCATCCACTTCATCTTTATTGCGCCACATTTTTTCAAAGGCGGTCTGTACCACATCCCTGGCATCTTCCTCATGGCGGAGATTTTTCAGGATGAATCGGTACACATTGTCTGCATACGATGTCACACATTCATTGTATTCCCGTTCAGTCATACTACTTCGCTCATTTTTAATAAGCGGCCAGTCTCCTGTTCCGGGTATCACTTTCCCATAAAGCTTCTTAGTACAGGTAAACAGCCGATAAAACAGGGTAAAATTAATTCAATAAGCCCTGTTCTGTCTGGTAATACGTATAAAAGGCAGGGATGTTACAGGGAAAGCAGGATTTTTTTTCCTCTTATGGGTTGAAAATCAATATCCAAAAGGGGAAATTGAAAGAAATTGCCGGGACAGGTTCTCCAGTATCATTTCTCCCGATGCGGAACCTTTGGTTTTGGCAGCACAGTTTTTCATCTTCTGGCAGCAGCAGGTAGAATTATCTTTTTGTGCAGAGACACGGGGAGAAAATCCAACAATAAGAAAATAAACAGCCGCCAGGATGGCTACCAGGCCGGGAAGTATCCAGTTTTTTTTCTTCATTTCAGTTGGTTTTTGATGGGACGAAAGTAGAGAGGGAAATGTTACAGGATTGGTAAAAAAGGGATTGGTAAACTGGTTAATTGGTTAATTAGGCTTCCTGCCAGTTACCTTACAACAGAAGAGTATTGTCTTTTTATCCGGAATTGTCGGGTATAGAGCCTAATTAACCAATCCCCAATTAACCAATTGACTTCTCTCTCTATATTTGCTTCAAACATTTCCCAAATGAATGAAAACCTTGTAAAGCGGATCGCAAAGGAGGTGGAGGAAATAAGATCCTCCGGTCTTTATAAACAGGAAAGGATCATTACCAGCCCGCAGGGAGCCGAAATAATTGTGGGGGGTAAAACCGTTTTGAATTTCTGCGCCAATAATTATCTTGGTCTCTCCTCCCACCCCAAAGTTATAGAAGCAGCACATAAAGCAATTGATAAAAGAGGCTATGGTATGAGCAGCGTCCGTTTTATCTGCGGCACCCAGGATATTCATAAAGAACTGGAAGAAAAACTCTCTGCATTTCTCGGAACAGAAGATACTATTTTATATGCTGCCGCATTTGATGCCAATGGCGGTGTGTTTGAACCTTTGTTCAATGAAGAAGATGCCATCATCTCCGATGCACTGAATCATGCAAGTATCATTGATGGGGTTCGCCTTTGCAAGGCCCAGCGTTTCCGCTATGAGCATAATAATATGGAAGACCTGGAAACAAAGTTGAAGGAATCTGCCAGTCTTCGCAGCCGTATCATTGTTACTGATGGTTCCTTCAGTATGGACGGGACGATTGCGCAATTGGATAAGATCTGCGGGCTCGCCGATAAATACGATGCGATAGTAATGATCGATGAATGCCATTCCTCTGGTTTTTTGGGAAAGACAGGAAGGGGCACTCATGAATACCGCGGGGTCATGGGAAAAATTGATATCATCACCGGCACATTAGGCAAGGCATTGGGTGGTGCATCCGGTGGTTTCACCTCGGGGAGAAAAGAAATAATAGAAATGCTCCGTCAGAAATCCAGGCCTTATTTATTCAGCAATGCATTGGCGCCATCCATAGTTGGTGGTTCTATTGCAGTACTGGATATGTTGACGCAAACAACAGAGTTGAGAGATAAATTAGAACACAATACAAAATACTTCCGCAACAAAATGACGGAGGCCGGTTTCGATATCAAACCCGGCGACCACCCGATCGTTCCCATCATGCTGTATGATGCCGTGCTGGCACAAACAATGGCTTCTAAACTTTTGGAAGAAGGAATTTATGTGATCGGCTTCTTTTTCCCGGTGGTTGCCAAGGGCCAGGCAAGGATAAGAGTGCAGCTGAGTGCAGCACATGAACAAAAACATTTGGATAAAGCAATAGCAGCGTTTACAAAGATTGGGAAGGAGCTGGGAGTATTAAAATAATCAGAGGATTTTTAATTCTCTTTCAGTAAAGGGATTATCTTATTTAATATTCAACCCTCTCGCCGCCTGTTTTAATGCATCAGCGCCAACATGGTCAGCTTCCAATGTAACCATGAACCTTCCGCCGGAAAAATAAGAAAGTGTACAATTATTGGTAGCTTTTTCGCAATGCTCAAAAGCTTTGCCGCCATTGAAATCAATGGTCTTGGTATATTCTTCGTCATTCTCCTCCTGAAGATTGTACATACCCAGGTATTGCATACTATAAATACCCGCACCCGCAGGCCCGGCACAATCATAGATACTCAATGAAATTTGTGTACTGTCATTTAATTCATATTCTCCACGGGCCAGCCCGGCGCCCATAGAAGAGTTGGCTTCAAAATTTGTTCTTTTAGCTCCCATCAGGCTCTCCGGGATCATGGCTTTTAACTGATCCAGGCTCAGCGGTTGTAATTTGATCAGGTCTTCCTTTAGTTTTTCCATATCCTGGGCCGCGTTTTGGACTGCGTCAGTTCTTATCTTATCCGTTCTGTCAGGTGGTCCCGGCTCTGCAGGTTTATTGTTATTGCAAGCGGTTAAACATATTGTTGCGGCCAGGAATAAAAAGACTATTTGTTTCATAAACGATGATTTAGAATTTGTTTTTAAAGATACTGCAATTCGTGTTTTTACGATAAAAGGAGGCACTAAGGGTTTATTTTTAAATAAAAGAATAAAAAATGGGCGGGAAGTTATGAAAAACAATTTGCTGGCATTATTTTCGTTGTTATTACTGCAATGATCTAAACTCTACCCACCAAATCCCTTGAAATTTCCTTAATAAAATTGTTCAACCAACTTTATAAGAAGTATGAAGAAGATTTTGCTTTGTTTAGCCACTGTAGCCCTTGTAACATTTGTGTTAAGTTCCTGCGCTGCCACTAAAAGGGATTGCCAGGGGGTTAAACACTACCGCCTTAAAAATGGCATTTACCTGTAAAAGCAATTTATTGGAAAAGGTTTTGTCCCGCTCAGCCCCGGCTGAACGGGTTTTTTTATTTTTACCTTGCACGCTGAAGCTACTTTTGAATAACATCTGTCCGCTGGTTCACCAGCGAAGCAATAATAAAATAATCTCCATGAAATCTATTGTCCTGGTTTTAAGTTGTTTTGTTTCAGTTTATGCTTTAGGGCAGTCAAAATCGTTTCCCCGAAGTTGGACAGGTAACTGGAAAGGTGAATTGCAATGGTATAAGACCGGAAACGATGAACCACAGAAAGTAAATATGGAATTAAGGATTCACCCTACGGATAGTATTAATACATGGAGATGGCAGATTATCTATGGTTCAGCCAAAGAAGACAACAGACCCTATAATCTTATCAGGAAGGATACAACAGGAATTCATTGGGTGGTGGATGAGAATAATGGCATTGTGCTTGATCAGTATTGGCTGGCTGATAGATTTTGCGGCGCATTTACTGTTCAAAACTCAACAATCGTTAACAATTACCGGATGGAAAATGATAGCCTGATCGTGGAGTTTTACAACTTCAGCGCCAAACCTGTTGCTACCACCGGGAAAGGAACAGAGGAAAGCCCGAATGTTGACAGTTACAGGATCGGCAGTTACCAGAAAGCTGTTTTAAAGCGAAGCCAATGATAGCTACCTTTGCTGAAATTTTTTACACCCAATGAGGAATATTGACTGTTGCCTGTTGCTGATCGCCGCCATTTCTTCCTGTTCTCCCAACAATGTAAAAAAAGATAACAGCCTGAAAAAATATTTTGATGAAAATAAAACAGAAGGATGTTTTGCCCTGAAGGACAATGGCACCGGGAAATTCACGATCTATAATCTCGGTCGTTACCGGGATAGCAGCTATCTCCCGGCTTCAACTTTTAAAATAGTCAATTCACTGATCGGTTTACAAACCGGGAAAATTTCCAATGACAGTATGGTCATAAAATGGGATGGGGTAAAAAGGATGAGGGAAGAATGGAACAAAGATCTTACTATGTATGAGGCGTTCAGGGTTTCCGCTGTCAATTATTACCAGGAAGTGGCAAGAAGGATCGGTAAAGACACTATGCAATTCTGGCTGGACAGTTTGAAATATGGCGCAAAATCTTATAAGGAGAAAGTAATTATAAAGTCTGCGGTTGATTCATTCTGGCTGGACAACTCATTAAAAATTACGCCGGATCAGCAACTGGGGCTTGTTGAGAAATTATATTTCGATCAATTGCCTTTTTTTAAAAGCTACCAGGAAGTGGTAAAAAGAGCCATGCTGTTTGAAAATAATACGAATTACCGGTTGGGGTATAAAACCGGTTGGGGGTTCGATGAAAAGGAGAATAATATTGGCTGGATTGTTGGCTGGATCGAAGAAAATAATCACCCCTATTTTTTTGTGCTGAACCTGGGATCGCCTGAAAAAGATTTTAATATGACAACGGTGCGTATGAAAATACTGAAGGATATTCTTAAACAGCTGGGATTTTTTGAAGGGAAGATGTAGCGGAGTAATGTGGGAATGTGATGAATGTGGAAATGTGTTAAATGAATACAACCATGACCTGACCGGCCCTGTTTATTGGTTTAATTTTTGCAAGAATGAATTAATTCTCACATTTTCATATTCCCAAATTTTCACATTGACCCTCCAGTTTCAACATAAAGAATTTATCTGGTTATTTACCGGCATTGCCATACTTTTTCTTCTTTTCATTGCGTTGATTCAATGGAAGAGGAAAGTAAAAAAAAGAATAGGGGATGAAAGACTTGTCAATCTTCTGATCAGTAATTTTTCCTCAAAACTCTTTACCTCAAAATTCATTCTTCTTTCTGCCGCATTTGCTGTTGGTATTATTGCTGCAATGAATCCCCGCAAACCGGGCGCCCCCGGCAATATAAACAGGAAAGGAATTGATGTGGCGATAGCGCTGGATGTAAGTAAAAGTATGCTGGCAACTGACCTGGCTCCTGACCGGCTGGAAAGGGCTAAGCAATTTGTCAGTAAACTGCTGAATGAGATGCCGGATGACCGGGTTGCACTGGTATTGTTTGCAGGCAAAGCCTATTTACAAATGCCATTGACGATTGATCATATCGCTGCGCAAATGTTTATATCATCTGCTACTCCCGATGCAGTGCCGCAACAGGGAACAGTGATCAGCGATGCATTAAAAATGAGCGCCAAAGTTTTTAATGGCCCTGACAGGAAATTTAAAGCAGTTGTTCTTATTTCTGATGGTGAGGATCATGATGATGATGCGGTAAAAACAGCTAAAACGCTGGCTCAACAGGGAGTAATGATCAATACAGTCGGCATTGGTTCGCCGGGCGGCGCTGAAATTATTGATCCGGCTACCGGGCAGGCTAAAAAAGATGAAGCCGGAAACACGGTGATCTCGAAATTAAACGAAGAGGAATTAACAGAGATTGCCAGGGCAACAAATGGAATATACATCAGGCTTCAAAGCAGTGATGAAGCTGTTTCCGTGTTAAAGGGTCATTTATCGCAGATAGACCGCAAGGCCTTTGGGGATGAATCCATGATGAATTTCAGAAATTATTTTCTTTGGTTTGCAGCAGTGATGTTTATCCTGTTATTTATTGATCTGTTTATTCCCGAGCGAAAAAAAAATATGGCGTGAAAGTAAAGTTGATCATACTGGTTTTATGTATTTCCCGGGTTTCATCCGCCCAGTCGCCACAAACGGAGAAGAATATCCGGGCCGGGAATGAATTTTATAAGCAGCAACAGTTTGATAAAGCAGCATCAGAATACGGCAAAGCCATTGAAGCTGACCCCAGCAATGGTCCTGCAAAATTTAATCTTGCCAATACATGGTATAAGCAAAACAAACAGGATGAAGCTGTGGAAATATTTACTGAGGTTGCAGGTAATGCAGTGAAAGCGGAGCTTAAAGCAAAAGCATATTATAACAAAGGAGCAGTATTAAGCCGGCAAAAGAAACTGGAAGAAAGTATTGAAGCTTACAAAAATACTTTACGGTTAAACCCGGATGATAAAGAGGCAAGAGAGAACCTTCAGAAAGCGTTGCTTGAATTAAAAAAGAAGAACTCACCCAAAAAGAAAGAAGAGCCAAAAAAGAAACAACAGGAACAAAAACAACTGCAATCCAAAATGAGCCCTAAAGAAGCCCAGCAGCGGCTGCAATTGCTGGCGCAGAAAGAAAAGGAAGTGCAGCAGAGAATACAGAAAGAAAGGTCGAAAACAGGGGGTAACCAAACCAAAGATTGGTAAATATCTCATCCACTTCTTTGTTAGTTTTGCAGCTATGCAATGGTATTGCGAATCCCTTACAGAATATAAACGTCTTAAAACAAGAGAAGTCAGGATCGGCGACCTGCTACTCGGCAATTTTCATCCTATCCGGGTACAGACGATGACCACGACTGACACAATGGATACCATGGCTACTGTAGAGCAAAGTATCCGTTGTATCAAAGCAGGCTCTGAACTGGTCCGTATCACGGCTCCATCAAAAAACGAAGCAGAGAATTTACTGAATATAAAGAACGAACTGCGGAAAAGAGGATACACAACGCCATTGGTAGCTGATATACATTTTACTCCTAATGCAGCCGAGATAGCAGCGAGGATCGTTGAGAAAGTAAGAGTGAACCCCGGTAACTATGTTGACAAGAAAAAATTTGAACAGATAGAATATACTGATGCGGAATATGCGGAAGAGATTGACCGTATCCGGGATCGGTTTACGCCGTTGGTAAAAATCTGTAAAGAATACGGAACGGCGATGCGCATCGGCACCAATCATGGTTCGCTGAGTGACCGCATCATGAGCCGGTATGGCGATACGCCAATGGGTATGGTGGAAAGTGCGATGGAGTTTTTGAGGATAGCCAGGGCAGAAACTTATCACAACATTGTACTGAGTATGAAAAGCAGCAACCCGCAGGTGATGGTCCAGGCATACCGATTATTAGTAAAAAAGATGTTTGATGAATTTAACGAATGCTATCCCCTGCACCTGGGTGTAACAGAAGCTGGTGATGGCGAGGATGGAAGGATTAAAAGCGCCGTTGGTATCGGAACACTTTTAGAAGATGGTCTTGGCGATACGATCCGCGTATCGTTAACAGAAGACCCGGAGTTGGAGATACCGGTGTGTAAGGATTTGGTGAAAAGGTATGAGAGTCGGGAGTCAGGAGTCGGGAGTCAGGAGTCGGTACCTGCGGTCAAAAAGATTGCTTATTCTCCGTTCGAATATCAAAGAAGGGAAACATTTGCTGTTGATAATATTGGCGGTAAACATGTTCCTGTTGTTGTTGCAGATTTCAGCAAGATCAATAAAATATCGCCCGAGGATTTACAAAGCATCGGTTATGCTTATGATGAGGCAACTGATAAATGGAATATCAATGATGCAGCAGCGGATTATATTTTCTGTGATCAAATCCTGGATTTTGCTTTGCCAGGAACATTGAAAGTTATTCTTTATCACCAGCCCTGGCTGACAGCACCGGATAAGGAAAAGTATGTTCCCCTTTTTGATAGCCCTCAATACCTGGATGACAGCATGGAAAAATCAGCCCAACTGAATTTTGTAATGATCGATTATCATTGGGCCGAATATGCTTTGGAGCCAGGGAAAAAATTACTGGAAAAATTGAAGAAAGATAACACCGCTGTAATATGTTTAAGCTCTCCCGATAAAAATGCCATGCAAAATATACGTGGCATGTTTGTTGACCTGATGAATAAAAATATCCGGAACCCGGCCATTCTTATTTGTGATAGCACGCATGCGACAACCGATGAAAGCCTGATTCACTATTCAGTGGAAGCAGGTGGCTTACTGCTGGATGGATTTTGTGACGGAGTTTGTTTTGGTCATCATTTTGGAAATGCTACCATTGCGCCGCAAGCAAAACTATTAAATTCAGTGGCATTTGGCATTTTGCAGGCAACAAGAACAAGAATTTCAAAAACCGAATACATCAGTTGCCCCAGTTGCGGCCGCACTTTATTTGACCTGCAGGAAACCACGGCAAAGATCCGGGCTGTTACCAATCATTTAAAGGGAGTGAAGATCGCCATCATGGGATGTATTGTCAATGGCCCCGGTGAAATGGCCGATGCTGATTTTGGTTATGTGGGCAGCGGCCCGGGTAAAATAACTTTATACAAAGGGAAAGAAGTAGTGAAGCGGAATGTAAACAGCGATGTGGCGGTAGAAGAACTGATAAATTTAATTAAAGAAAATGGGGCCTGGGTAGAAATTTAAATTCATTCTATGAAAAAATCTTCCTGGTTCATTCTATTCATATCCATTCTTATAGTAAATCTTGCCGACCGGCAATTATATAACGGGCAGATGGAGTATTTTGTCAAACCATTACTCATTCCGGCACTTGCCGGTTATTTTATTTCTCAAACGAATAAAATCACAAATAGCCTGAAAAAATGGATACTGCTGGCTTTGTTTTTCTCATGGGCCGGCGATGTTCTGCTGATGTTTGAGCCAAAAGATAAAACCTTCTTTTTGCTTGGTTTGTCCTCTTTTCTCTTAGCTCATATATTTTATATTATTTTCTTTCATGTTGCCCGGCTCAGGGAAAAAGTAAAGGGTAATCTGTCATTGCTGATAATAGTGGTTATATATTATGCAGCATTAATTACGCTGCTTTCTCCTTACCTGGCGGATATGAAAATCCCGGTACTGGTTTATGGAATTGTAATCAGCTTTATGTTTATGCTTGCCATGCATATGTTGTTTATAAAAAATAAAGCAGCAGGCAAATGGATGATGTTTGGCGCATTATTATTTGTTGTCTCAGATTCAGTGCTTGCCATCAATAAATTTTATCAGTCATTTGAAGGAGCAGGGATACTCATTATGCTGACCTATGGGCTGGCTCAGCTTTTTATCGTGGAGGGGTCAGCCCGCTATATCCGGTCAGCGAATTCCAATTAAATTTGACGCATGCAACAAATAGATTTTTTAGTGATTGGTTCAGGAATTGCCGGGTTGACCTATGCCCTTAAAGTGGCTAACCAGTTTCCGGATAAAAAAGTGCTTGTAATGACAAAAGCAACCGCTGATGAAACCAATACCAAGTATGCCCAGGGAGGCATTGCAGTGGTGAATGACCTGGAACATGACAGTTTTGAAAAACATATTGAGGATACATTGATTGCAGGAGATGGCTTATGTAATGAAAAAGTGGTGGAGATTGTTGTAAAGGAAGGCCCGGAACGGGTGCAGGAAATAATTGACTGGGGCGCCAGGTTTGATAAGGAGAATGATGGCGATTATAAAAGAGGTAAGGAAGGAGGTCATTCTGAGTTTCGTATCCTGCATCACAAAGATGTAACAGGCCGGGAAATGGAAAGGGCTTTAATTGATGCCCTATCCAAACAAAAAAATATTGAGTTCATCAAACATTGTTTTGTTGTTGATATCATAACCCAGCATCATCTCGGCTATCTTGTTTCCAAAGCAACACCGGATGTGGAATGCTATGGCGTATATGTGCTGAACCAGCAAACAAACAAGATTGAAAAAATTCTTTCGAAAATTATATTACTGGCAACAGGTGGAAACGGCCAGGTATACAGAACAACCACAAATCCATCTATTGCAACAGGGGATGGAGTGGCGATGGTGTACCGGGCCAAGGGGAGAATTGAAAATATGGAGTTCATCCAGTTTCATCCAACCGCATTGTATGAACCGGGAGTAATGGGCCAGGCATTTTTGATTACCGAAGCTGTTCGTGGTGATGGAGGCATTTTAAAAAATAAGAACGGGGAAGCCTTTATGGAGAAGTATGATCCGAGAAAAGATCTGGCTCCGAGAGACATTGTGGCAAGGGCCATAGACAATGAAATGAAACGAACAGGTACAGAACATGTATGGCTGGATTGCCGTCATTTCAATAAGGAAAAATTTACGGAGCATTTCCCGAATATTTATGAAAAATGTTTATCCGCAGGTATTGATATTACCACGAATATGATACCGGTGGCGCCGGCAGCTCACTATAGTTGTGGTGGAATAAAAACCGATGAATGGGGCAGAAGTTCCATCAAAAATTTATATGCCTGCGGCGAATGTGCTTCAACAGGACTGCATGGCGCCAATCGACTTGCCAGTAATTCATTACTGGAGGCGATGGTTTTTGCCCACAGGTGTTTTATGGATAGCGTCAGCAGATTTTCGGAGTCTCCGGGCTCCCCTCTCCATTTATGGAAAGGGGTTGGGGATGAGGTTCCCGACTGGAATGCACAGGGCACGACCGAACCCAAAGAAATGATACTTATTACCCAGAGTCTTAAGGAACTTCAACTTATTATGAGTGACTATGTCGGTATTGTGCGCAATAATGTCCGTTTGCAAAGGGCTATGCGCCGCCTTGATCTATTGTGGGAGGAAACAGAACAGTTATATGAAAGCAGTACTCTTTCACCACAACTATTGGAACTGAGAAATATGATAACTGTTGGTTATTTAATTGTAAAAGGCGCCAGCTTCCGCAAGGAAAGCCGGGGCCTGCATTTTAATACAGATTACCCGGGCAAGAGCAAGCTTGTTCAAAACATCGTTTTGTAGTTTCTATCTTTACCCATCATGTATTATATAGTCTATGGATTTCTCTGGCTTATCTCCCTGCTTCCTTTGAGGGTACTGTATGTTTTTTCCGATTGTGTTTATGGTCTTGTATTTTATATCGTTAAATACAGGAAAGATGTTGTCATGAAAAATCTCTTTATTGCTTTTCCGCAAAAAACGGATAAAGAAAGAAGGCAAATCGCCAAAAAATTCTATCACAACCTTATTGACATGTTCATCGAGACCCTAAAAATGCTCTCTGTGTCGGATAAGGTTCTTGAAAAAAGATTCACTGCTAATTGGGAGCTCATTAATGCAATTCATTCAACCGGCAAAAGTGTGCAGATACATGTGGGGCATAATTTTAACTGGGAATGGGGCAACCTGGTCATGACTAAAAAAACGGTTTTCAAATTACTTGCCGTGTATATGCCATTAGCTAATAAAATCATGGAACGGTTGTTTTACAAAATACGTACCCGTAATGGCGCCATTTTTTTAAGAGCCACGCATATGAAAGAAGATTTTGTTCCTTATCGCAACTCGCAGTACCTGCTTGGATTGGTAGCCGATCAGAATCCCGGGCACCCGGGGAATGCCTGGTGGTTTAATTTTTTTGACAGGCCAACCCCGTTTTTAAAAGGCCCCGCCCGGGCCGCCTTACTGAATAATACTGCTGTTGTTTTTGCTTTTATTCATAAACCCCGGCGTGGGTATTATGAAGCCATCTTTTCACCGGCTGTTGAAATGACCGGTTCTATATCTGAAGAGGAACTTACCCAAAAATTTGTAGTGTATCTTGAAGAGGTGATAAAAAAATACCCTGATATGTGGCTTTGGAGCCATCGTCGCTGGAAACATGAATGGAAGCAGGAGTACGGGGATATTATTAAATAAAAAAAGTCCCGCCCGATTTGATAGGGACAGGACTTTCTTTTCAGGATCTTTTATCCTTCTTTTTATGAGTTTTCAACTGCAGGTAATCCAGGAAGTAGATTATTTTAAATGAAATATTATTATTGTCATCCGCTTTCATGGTGTTGTTGAAATTTTTTAAATATCCATCATTAACAACCTGGTTATAATCAAATGCTGCATTTTTCCATACCAGGTTGATAAAACTTCCGGGTGCAAACTGCCAGGTAAACGTGGCATCAACATTAAAAAAGTTGATATTCTGATTCACATTTTCATTGAAGGTTGAATTCTTTTCAAGATGGCCATCCTGTAACAGGGTAAAAAATTCTTTATAATCCACTTTGCTCCAGTAATGACGGATACGGGCAGTAAGATTCATTTTATCATTAAAACTGTATTTAATATTCATTGAGTTTTCTACATTTTTAATATCCCGCTTGCCAAATATTATATCACTTCCGTCTCTGGCGGCAAAACCTGTATTGTTGTTTTGTGGTGAAAGGGTCAATCCATAATTTACGGAGAGCTTTTTGCTGAAACGATAACGATGGTTAAAGTTGAACTGGTATTTTTCACTGTTGAACAGGGTTCTTTTTACGTAGAGGAGTTCACTGTATAAGTTATATTTTTTAGCATTATTGGTCTGGAACCAGGCATCCAGGAAATAATCGGACCAACCTTTGAAAACACGGCCATCCTCCCTGGCTTCATAAAAATCATTATAGTGGGGTTCATACCCGATCAGGGCGCCGACATACCAAAGGTTCTTTAATTGCCCGTTTATATTGGCATTGAAATTTGCGGAGCGGTAAGCTGCCGGTTGAAGCTGGCGTGAATAATAAGCGTTAAGATTTAGATACAAGTTGTTGTACCATTTGCCGGGTTTGGTCCAGCGGTAACCAAACCATGCGTAATGATCGAGAAAATTATTGACCGTAAAATATCCCATATCATTACTGTTGAATTTGCTGTTGGTCAGGTCCTGCCCGATATTGAGGTTAAAACGGCCGCTTGTTTTCCCTAAATACAGGCTGTGGCTGTATCCCGATTGTGTCTTGCCACCTGGTAAATAACCAACCAGGTTGCTGCCGGCAACCTTGCCGCCGACATTCCACATATTCTTTTTATCGTTAAAATCAAATAAACCGGCTGTAACATTGGCTTCATAATCATTCCCGCTTCTCCAGACATTGGTATTTACAAGTGATACACTTGAATTATGTTTTAAAGATTGGTTCAGGACAATAATATTATAATTGGTCAAAGGGCTGGTTTGTATTTTGCGCTGGTTTTTCAGGTCATCTTCTACTATTGCATATTGCGGCGAAGTAATGGCATTAAAAAAACCAATGCCTAACCCGTTTTGTAACCTGCCTGAAATTTTCGTGGCGTTCACCAGTTTGGTTTCAGTTGGATTTTTTACAATATGTTCATTACTGTTCATGTGGTTTTCAACCTCATATAAATGCAGAGGGGTTCCCCCGATACGCCTTGAGTAAAAAAGATTGCCTTTGCTGAATAGCTCTGTCCCCTCAGTAAAAAAAGACCGGTTCTCGTTGAATTTTACTTCAAAAGGGGTCAGGTTCAGTACCTGGTTATCGCTTTGTACCTGCCCAAAATCCGGGATCAGTGTCATATCTAATGTAAGCGCCTGGCTGATGCCGTATTTTACATCCATTCCACCATTCACCGAAGAGGTCCAGTTCTTTTGACCGGGTTGATTAGCCGGGAAATGATTGGCATAAGTTGAAAAGTATGGTGAGAATTGTAAGCGAAGCGGGGGCTTAATGTTTTCTAAACCGGTCCAGAAACCTTCCTGCGTCAGGAAACCGTTTACATTAACATCAATAGGGTTCCAGGTAAACTGTTGTCCTGTTTTTTGCCGGCGCCGGGTAATGTTCAATCCCCAGTCCTGGATATTTTTTTTACTGAAACGGATGGCTGATAAGGGAATAAACACTTCAAAGCTCCATCCGTCATCATGAATCACAGCATAGCTTTTCCATACTGCATTCCAGCTGAAATCTTCGCTGTTGCCATTATTGTTAGGCGACATCTTTGCATCCATTTGTTCACCTAATGGAGTGATGAAATATTCAAATCCATTGATCTTGTCATTGTATGTATCAAAGATGAAACCGATAAAATCATTATTACCAAAACCATCCCGGCCATTTAACTCCGTCGATATACTGTCTTTTGTTTTTTCATGGCAATAACCGCCGATGTATATTCCTTCATCATTATAAAGCATATATACTTCAGTCCGGTTGGCAGCATCTTCGGCACGAAAAGGCGTTGGCCTGAATTCTGTATAGCCCAGGGCAGCGGGGGCATCTTTCCAGGCGGCATCATCTACCAGGCCATCCAGTTTGATCGTGGCAGCTGTGCGCCTGGCAACTATTTGTTTGGGAGCCGGGGCCTGTTTAGTAGCGGTTGACTGGGCCTTACTGTTCAGGCAAAGCAATAACATTGCCCCGAGGGTTACATTGGTTTTGATTTTCATGGCTATACTTTTGTTATGACGGTTAATGAAACTTACTTGTTACAATTGGTGTGTGTCATAACTACTACACTCTTCGTAGAATAAAAATAAGAACAGGCATCGCCATTTTTATTTGTTTTGGCTGAGTGGCAGTAACCACTTGACGAGTGGTTAAAAAAGCGGGGCGTTAACTTTTTGTTGGGAATATCAATTATAGGTTTCTTAATCCCGGCTCATTTTCACTTTATCTTATTTTTCCTACTTTAGCACTTCAGGCATTTAAAACACAATTCTATTATTATGTCAACTGCCCCCGCCATATTTTGGCCGCACAGCGAACATTGGTCAGTGAAAATTCCTTTAGCGACGCCTCATTATCGCATGCCGGTGATGGAAGATAAAGGATATGTGATCATGAGAACATTGAATATTGATCATATTCCTCCTGCCGAATGGGAAAATCTCACTTATATGGACTGGAAAAGCGGCGGGGATACCAACTTTGCCCCATTAGCTTCCTGCGATGGTACGATTGAATGCAAAGGATTCTGGGAAAATGGTAAAACGGACAAGAATGCAATCTTTACTCCTAACGCAGAATTGGCGCCAAACCTGATGAAGTATATAAAATCTATTCCCGCCAATTTTGGAAGAGTGAGAGTTATAAAACTGGAGCCGCAAACCCATGACCAGGCCATCCGTTCTGTTCATAGGGATGATAATAACAGGCTGAACCCTGAAGATGAGGGCTGGGTGGTAAGGATGTGGATCGAATTAACAGACAACCCGGATAGCTATATGCTGCTCTATGATAGTGATGAAAATAATTTACCCATCAAGGAATCAGAAGCAAGGGTGCCGATGCCCAAAGGCGCACATTTCGTCGTGGATTCTCAAAGACTATGGCATGTGGGAGTACATAATGGTAACAAAGCGAGGTATGCTGTGATCATCAGTACGGAAAGCTCCCCGGAACTGGATACATGGATAAAGAGTAAGATGTAATTTTTATAGCTACAGAAGCACTGAATTTATTTCACTGTGTATCTGTACCTGCCTGTCCGGTAGGCAGGTTTCAGTGGCTAACCTTAATTCAATACACTTGTTTCTTTTACTATCTCCGCTTTCTCCTGTACTTTAATTTTTTCCCAGCCACCCACAACATTTCTGAGGTTATGAATACCCTGTCTTTTTAATAAAGAAGCAGCAATAACACTGCGGTAACCCCCTCCGCAATGCACATACAAATTCTGATTGTCTTCAAAATCAGCCATTGTTAAGGGATCATTCATATCATTCAGCGGAAGATTTACGGCATCTTTTAAATGACCATCTGCAAATTCCGTTTCCCGGCGTACATCCACCACCAGCAGGTTTTTATCATGCGGTATATCCATCATCAGTTCATCGGCTTCCACATCGATGACCAGGTCAATTACTTCACCGGCATTCTTCCATGCTTCAAAGCCACCGCTTAAATAACCTTTCACTTTGTCAAACCCAACTCTTGCCAAACGCACAATGGTTTCTTTTTCTTTTCCGGGTTCGGTTACCAGCAGTATGGGTGCATCAAATGGCAACAGGCTGCCGGCCCATTCGGCAAAGCGACCCTCGAGGCCAATGCTGACGGAACCGGGAACAAAACCATGTGAAAACAAGTTTGCATTCCTGGTATCTAAAATGATAGCGCCATCATTTATTAATTTTTTGAATGCTGAAACAGATAAAGCTTTCATTCCATTTACCAAAACCTCCTCCAGGCTGTCATATCCTTCTTTGTTTATTTTGGCATTGATAGGAAAATACAATGGCGGCATCACAATGCCATCGGTCACTTCTTTTATAAACTCTTCTTTCGTAGTTGCTTTCATGGCATAGTTAAACTGTTTTTCTTCACCGATTGTACTATGCGTATTGGGGCCAAGATTTTTTCCGCAGGAACTCCCGGGGCCATGTGCGGGGTAAACTATAACATCATCCTCCAATGGAAATAATTTTGTATGAATACTTTCATACATCATGCCCGCCAGGTCGTTCATAGTGATTTCATTGCCCTTTTGTGCCAGGTCAGGACGGCCCACATCGCCAACAAATAATGTATCACCGGTGAAGACACAGTGATTTTTTCCGCTTGAATCTTTTAATAAATAACAGCTTGATTCCAGGGTATGGCCGGGTGTATGCAATACCTCAATAGTGAGATCACCTACTTTAAATGTTTCCCCGTCTTTGGCAATATGAACAGGGAATTTTGTTTCAGTACCCGGTCCATAAACGATCGGTGCGCCGGTTGACTGCGCCAGGTCCAGGTGGCCGCTGACAAAGTCTGCATGAAAATGTGTTTCAAAAATGTATTTGATACGGGATTTTCTTTCATTGGCCAGCTGGAGATAAGCATCAATATCCCTCAGGGGGTCAATTACCGCAGCTTCTCCGTTACTCTCAATATAATAAGCTGCTTCGCTCAGGCACCCTGTATATAATTGTTTAATGAACATAACTGGAATATATTTAATAGGGCAAAATTACCTGATTATAAATAAAAAAAATCCCGGAGAAGGCCAAACAGTTACTCAAAAGGTAAAATTCAGTTAATTCAACAGGTTATTTACAAATTCGTTGAGCTCTTCCAGTCGTTTTGTATTTATTGAATAGTGTATGAATTTGCCATTCCTGACTGTTTTAACAAGCCTTGCCTTTCGTAAAATAGCCAAATGCTGTGAAGCAACTGATTGCTCCAGCCTTAATTTCAGGTAAAGTTGAGTTACGGTCATTCTCCCGTTTTCATCAATCAGTTTCAGCATCTGCTGACGCAGTTTATGATTGACAGCACGAAGGATCAAAGCTGCTTTTTTTGTACTCAAAAGATCAACTTTAACGGAAGCGCCGTTTTCGGATGAAGTGTTTAGTATCAGTGAATAGCTGTTCATGGTACAGTGGTTAAAAACGAAGCGCAAAAATAACCCTGCTTTGCTGTTTTTAGAAATATTAATTGCCTGCAGGGGACTTTTTTAATCAATTCCTGTGGCTGGCAGAATAGAATTCCTTTATATACAAAGGTTCAGCATAAGCCAGGTCAGCAAATTCTTTGTTATTATAACATTTCAATGACAATTGAGCAAGATGCGAGGCATCCGCAATTGTATTGCTATACAGGGCATTACTGTTTGAAAGGAGGAGCTGCAATTTTTTAACCCCATTGCCGCAAAAGAGAACCTTGCCTGCTAAAAGAAAAGGAGCAAAGCTTTTTTCATCCAGCAACATGGCATGCGGAGAAATTATTTCCCGCAGGTCCTTATCATATATTGCTGTAAAAACTTCCATCCGGCGGGCATCAATTAACGGGCAAATAATATCAATTGCCTCACCTTTTACTGCAAAGGCAATTATTTTAAGGCTGTTTACCGTGATCAATGGAATATGTAAGGCATAACAAAATCCTTTGGCTGCTGCCAATCCGACCCTGAGGCCCGTATAAGAACCCGGGCCAATAGATACAGCCACTGCATTCAGATCATTAATTCTATACCCGCTTTTTTGTAATAATTCAGCAATTTCAGTATGCAGCCATGATGCATGGTCTTTCTGATCTTTACTGGACGAAAGCCGCAAAACATTCCCGTCTTCCGAAAGGCAAACGGAAGCAATGTCCAGTGCAGTGTCAATATTTAAAATCAGGCTCATGATAACGTGCTTCTTTTTTTAATAAAGCGGCAGGTTCATACCGGGAATTGCTGTTTGAAAGCGTTGTCAATAATTCACACACATTCTTTAAGCCAATTTTTTCACTCCATTCAAACGGGCCGTAAGGATAATTAGTGCCGAGTTTCATGGCTGTGTCAATCTCATTTTTACTGCTTACTTTTTCATCTAGTGCAAAATAGGCTTCGTTGATGATCATACAAATGACCCTGGCAGAAATAAATCCCGGCACATCGGGCACCCATTCAGCTGTTCGGTTAAATTGGGCAAAAATTTTTTTGACACCGATTTTCAGGTCATCAGTGCCGCAGCTTGATTCAACGACCGCTCTTTTTAAAAAACCGGGCCAGCCGTTCATGCGGATAAAATTTTCCGGCAGGTTGTTCAGGGTCGCAATTACTGAATTAACAATAACAATAGCAGGATGTAATTTTTGCAGTTTGTTTATTCTTTCGGCATCAGGATGAAACAACAGATCGATATAACAATCAGCGTCTTTAACAACAACTGGTTCTGAAAGCCATTCAACCAGTGCAGTTTCCTGCCTGCCCGGTGCCTGCCATTCCTCTTTTAATACATCATCTGTTATAACTGCTATCTTCATAATCCTTTTTTGCAAAGAAAACGTATAAAGCTAAATTCGTCCTTTAGAATTAATAAAACAAGCGAATGAGTAAAACCATCATTACAACACCCAATGCACCGGCCCCTATTGGCCCTTACAACCAGGCAGTATTAACCGGCAACATACTTTTTATTTCAGGGCAGATTTGTATTGACCCGGCCAGCGGGGATTTAAAAAATAAAGACATACAGGAAGAAACCCACCAGGTAATGCATAACCTGAAAGCTATTTTACAGCAGGCAGCCATGGATTTCAGTAATGTGGTCAAGACAACCATTTTCATTACTGATATGCACCAGTTCGGGGCGATTAATGAAGTGTATGGAAAATATTTTGAGGCCGACCTGCCTGCCGGCAAAGCAGGTTTTCCGGCCAGGGAAACCGTACAGGTATCTGCATTGCCCAAATTTGTGAATGTAGAGATCAGCATGATAGCTGTGAAATAGCAGGAAAGAATGCTTTAATTCTTTTCAACAATAAAAAAACTCCTCGTTTATGAGGAGCTTTTATTATTTAAAATTTCACTCAAAAAGCTTTTTTCTTCCAGGTATTATTATCCCGGTTCCATTCAGGTAATTTATTATCCGGATCCAGTATCACTTCTTTTATTTCACTGGTAGTGGATACACCAAAGGTCCATTCGCTTTCACGTTGCCATATTTCCACCGGCAGTTCAATTCTCTGTTCTTTACCATTGGTTTCTTTTACCAGTACCGTGACCGGCATCGGCATTTTTTCCAGGTTTTCAATGGTAATTTTAGCACCTTTCTCTGGTTTGTTATCGTTATAGGTTACGCTTTTAACTGTTTGATCCAGTTTCCATGTATTCAATACCCAAGCTCTCCAGAACCAACCCAGATCTTCGCCGGATACATTTTCCATACTGTGAAAGAAATCCCATGGCGTGGGATGCTTAAAGGCCCAGCGGTTGATATATTCCCGGAAGGCCGCATCAAAACGTTCTTTACCAAGCACCACATCACGCAACGCAGTGAGCATTTGTGACGGTTTCATGTAAGCAGCCACTCCCAGGTTTCCCTGCTGTATCACTTCCGGGATTGTATAAAGTCCGTCCATCTTTTCACCAAAAGTATATTTCACCATGCCCGAAGAATTGGGATCGCCAAAGAAACTGGCTTCTTTAAATTCGCCATTATTGAACGATTCAGTAGAACCATCGTTAATAAATGTATTGAAGCCTTCATCCATCCAGGCATATTTTCTTTCGTTGCTGCCTACGATCATCGGGAACCAGGTGTGGCCAAATTCATGATCAGTTACTCCCCATAAACCTGTTCCTGAGGCGCCCGAACCACAGAATACGATACCCGGATATTCCATACCACCTACAATGCCGGCCACATTGGTAGCACAGGGATAAGGGAATTCAAACCATTTGTTGGAATTAAACTCAATAGAACCTTTTACCATTTCAGTAGAGCGTTGCCAGCCATTTTTCGTAATACTTTCAACAGGGTAAACACTGACGGCTATTGATTTTTTGCCGCTGGGTAAATTAATCCTGGCCGCATCCCACACAAATGCCCTCGATGCTCCCCATGCCACATCCCTTGCATTCTGAATTTTAAATTTCCAGGTACAGCTGGACTGTTTAGGTCTTGAGTTGGGATCAGTAACTTCTTTATCGCTGCGGATAACAACGGTCTTATCACTTTTCTTTGCCTCGTTCCACCTGCTTTGCTGTTGAGCAGTTAAACATTCCTGGGGGTTCGTTAATTCACCTGAACCAACAACGATTAAATTGGCAGGCGCGGTGATGCTGAATTCCAGGTCACCATACTCTAAATAAAACTCACCCTGCCCGAGGTAAGGCAGCGTATTCCAGCCCTGTATATCATCATACACAGCCATGCGGGGAAACCATTGCCCTACTTCATAGATCCAGCCATTCTTTGTTTTTAGCCGGCCCATACGGTCAGAGCCATATTCAGGAACAGTAAATTCAAATTTGATGGCCAGTTTTACTTTTCCGCCGGATGATTTGAGAGCATCCTGTAACCATACCTGCATGCGGGTATCAGTTATATTAAATTTTGGAGAGAATGTTTTCCCGTTGTATTCAACCGAAATGGATTTAATCACATCCCCGTCAGTGAACTTGGCGTTGGCCCATCTGCCGCCGGCTTCGGTGGTGGTGGCGGTTGCCCGGGAATCTTTTCTATAAATATTCTGGTCCAATTGCAGCCACAGAAACTTTAAATTATCCGGGCTGTTGTTGGTGTAATAAATCTCCACATCACCGCCAACACTATGTTTGACTGTATCCAGTGTACAATTGATTTTATAATCTGCACGGTTTTGCCAGTATTTCGGTCCTGGTTCGCCGCTGGCACTGCGATAATCATTACCAGGGTAAGGATAGAACTGCGGGTTGAATGCTTCTTTGTGATCATAATTTGATTGGGCAAACAACCCAATAAATAAAAAAAAGCTAAAAAAGGATAAAACAGATTTCTTCATAATAATATGTGTGTTTGAGGGCCGTAAGATAGGGCAAAAGCCAGCAATGAAGGTTACCGTTGAAAAGGTATTTGCAATACTTTATGGAAAAATTGATTCAGCTAAAGCGATACTTTCCGGTTTCCCCACATCCACCAGCCGGTCACCGTTGTGGTCGTAACCCATGATGCGATGTTGTGAGGCCAGGGCCAGGTACACATCAATCAGGGAAAATTTGCCGGTAAACTTTTTTTCTTCCATTAAGTTGAAGATATTATATTCAAAAACGACGACACAGCTGTAAGCTTTTTCAACCAGGTTGTTTTTGGGAATAGCTATTCTTTCTTCTCCTTTTTTTGTATTTCTCCAGCCGCAGAGCCGGTCGCTATCATCAAATAAAAGATAACGTGACGTTTTTCGGTTGGTAACAGCTAATGATATTAATGGCTTGTGCTCTTCATGAAAAGCAAGAAGCTTGTTGATATCAAGGTTGGTAAGAATATCAACATTGCAGGTAATGAATGTTGAACCGGGTGTAAAAAATCCTTTTGCTTTCAGTAATCCCCCGCCGGTTTCCAGCAGTTCATCTCTTTCATCACTGATAATTATTTTGCTTCCCCACCCGTTATTTTTAGTAACGGCATTTTCAACCTGGTCTGCAAAATGATGTACATTGACAATAATATCTTTAATGCCGTATCGTTGCAGGTATTCAATGTTTCGTTGCAGCAGTGATTTACCGTTTACCAATGCCAGGGCCTTGGGGTGCTTATCGGTCCAGGGTTTAAACCTTGTACCCAATCCGGCGGAAAAGATCATTGCTTTCATTATGTCTTTGACGGGAGGGGGTTTTGCCAGTTTTTGGATTCTTGTTCAATATGCCTTAATTCAATCTTCACTTTAAACTTATTTTTTAAATGTCTTGCCAGGGCATCAGCAGCATACACACTGCGGTGTTGACCGCCGGTGCAACCAAAGCTTATCATCAGGCTCTCAAAGCCGCGTTTAATATATTCTTCTACCGAGATATCAACTATATCAAAAATACTGTTGAGAAACTCGGGCATTTGCGTTTGTTGTTCCAGGAAATCTTTTACTTCTTTATCACGGCCACTTTGTGTTTTCATGCTTTCGATCCGGCCGGGATTTAAAATGCCCCTGCAATCAAATACAAATCCACCGCCATTACCTCTTCTATCTTCAGGAATCACATCCCGGTAAGAAAAACTATTGATGGTAACCACTAACGGAGTTTGTTCCGTAGCCTGGGTAGGAGTAAACTGCTGAATGATCTCATCGGCTAAACACATGTCTAATACTTTACGAAATTCCGGCACAGATATACCAATACTTTGATGTTGAAAAAACTCTTTCAGGTTTCTTAATGCCAGTGGAATACTGGTTAAAAACTGTGCTTTTCTTTCGAATAGCCCGCGGAAACCATAAGCGCCCAGTACCTGCAGCAATCTTATCAATACATAGCCATTGTATTGACTGCTGAAAACATTCCGGTCAATGGTTTGCCCGATAATTGTTTCTAAGCTATTTATATAGTCATCCAGAAGTTTGTTCTTCCATTCAACGGGGAGATTTGCCCTGGCCTGCCAGAGCATGGATGCCACATCATATTGAGGCGCTCCTTTCATGCCGCCCTGGTAATCTATAAAATGAATGGAGTTGTCTTCTTTTACCATGATGTTCCGGCTCTGGAAATCACGGAACATAAAATATTTGTACTCGGTATGGGTCAGGTAGTTGCTTAATGCTTCAAAATCATCTATCAGTTTTTGCTTATCATAAGGTTTACGGAGTGCATCCAGAAAATAATATTTGAAATAAAGAAGGTCGGCCATGATTGCCTGCTTGCCAAACTCTGTAGTGGTCAGGCAAATATTATAGTTTAACCCCTCATCTCCTTTTACATGCAGCAGGGCCAATGCTTCCAGGCTTTTTTTAAAAAGCTCGTACACTTCGCTGCTGAAACCTTCAGCCTCAAGCCGGTTTAACAGAGAAGTATCTCCCAGGTCTTCCTGCAGGTAAAATAATAAATCATCACTAATGGCCAGTATTTCAGGAATGGCGAGATTTTTTTCTCTAAAGTGTTTGGAGAAATAAATAAAGGTTTCGTTTTCTTTTATATTGGCCCCATAAGTGCCAATAACCGAATCTTTTTTTCCATGGAGCCTGAAATAACGGCGTTCGCTGCCGCTTTGTGGTAATACATCTATGCTGCTTGCCTCAGCGCCTTTCCACTCTATATATAATTCAGCTATAGATTTAACCAGGTGTTGCATCAGCAAATGTAATTAACCCGTTGCAATCCCATTAGTTACTAAGGTGGACAAACAGTAGATTTTTGGTTAAATTTGGGGATTCTTGCTAATATGAGTTATACTCCCTCTGATAAAGTTCGTATTGTTACTGCGGCCAGCCTGTTCGACGGGCATGATGCTGCTATTAACATTATGCGGCGCATCATGCAGAGCAAAGGCGCCGAAATCATTCACCTTGGCCATAATCGTTCTGTAAAAGAAATTGTGGAAACTGCTATTGAAGAAGATGTGCAGGGCATTGCCATCACCAGTTACCAGGGTGGACATGTGGAGTTTTTTAAATACATGAAAGACCTGCTGGATGAAAACGGCTGCGGGCATATTAAAATATTTGGTGGAGGGGGTGGTACTATTTTGCCAAAAGAGATCGAAGAACTGCATAAATATGGTATCACAAGGATTTACAGCCCGGATGACGGAAGAAAAATGGGATTGGAGGGAATGATAGAAGATGTGATAAAAACAGCAACCCCCCCACCCCCAGAAGGGGGGATTAAAGAAGACCCTAAGTGGAACGGAAAACTTCCGTTGGATGAAGTGAAGGATGTAAGAAGAATTGCACGAATGATTTCATTGGCAGAAAGTGGTAATGATTACTCTTCGTTATTAAAAGAACTCCAACAAGAATCGGAGTCCTCGGGAACCCCCCTTCGGGGGGTAGGGGGGCTGGGCAGGGGGGCAGTATTAGGAATTACAGGTACCGGTGGTGCAGGTAAGAGTAGCGTTACCGATGAAATAGTAAGAAGATTCCTGAACAACTTTACCGATAAAACCATTGCTGTTATTTCTGTTGACCCATCCAAGAAAAAAACAGGCGGTGCGTTGCTGGGCGACAGGATAAGGATGAATGCAATTTCTCATCCCCGGGCTTATATGAGAAGTTTGGCTACGAGGGAAGACAACACTGCTTTGAGCGGAGCAGTACAGGAAGCTATTGATATTTGTAAGTCAGCCGGGTATGATTTTATTATTCTCGAATCGGCTGGCGTGGGACAAAGCGATGCCAGTATCCTGGATTATTGCGATGTGAGCATGTATGTGATGACGCCTGAGTATGGCGCTGCATCCCAGTTAGAGAAAATCAATATGCTTGATTATGCTGATCTGGTTTGTATCAACAAATTTGACAAAGCCGGCGCCCTGGATGCATTGGCGGATGTCAGAAAACAATTCAAAAGAAATCACCAATTATTTAAAGCAAAAGATGAAGACCTGCCGATCATCGGCACCATGGCCAGTAAGTTTAATGATGATGGAGTGAATCACCTGTTTGAATTACTGCTGAAAAAAGTTGAAGAAAAAACAAGGATTGCTTTTGGAGCATATTGTTTTGCTGAGACAGCTAAAGTATCGCAGGCAATTATTCCCTCCAACCGGGTAAGATACCTGTCCGAAATTTCAGAAAATAACAGGGGCTATGATCAATTGGTAAAAGAACAATCTTCTATTGCAACAAAACTTTATCAATTAGAGGGTTCATTGCAAACGCTTAAAGAAAAGGCTGACAAATCCCTGCTGGAAATAATTCAACAGCAAATTGATTTTTATACCGACCAGCTTACCCCGGTTAGCCGTAAACTCATTCAGAACTGGGATGAAAAAATAAAAGCGTATCAGAAAGACTTCTATGAGTATACTGTCAGGGATAAAGTGATTAAGCAACCTATGACAACAAAAAGTTTGAGTGGTACAAGGATCCCGAAGGTCGTATTACCCAAATACAAAGATTGGGGTGATTTACTAAAATGGCAGGCACAAGAGAATGTGCCGGGTAGTTTTCCATTCACAGCCGGGGTTTTTCCATTAAAAAGAGAAGGCGAAGACCCGACCAGGATGTTTGCCGGGGAAGGCGGCCCCGAAAGAACCAACAAACGGTTTCATTATGTAAGCATGGATCAACCGGCAATAAGATTGTCAACTGCATTTGACAGTGTAACATTATATGGAGAAGACCCGGATCACCGCCCCGATATTTATGGAAAAGTGGGCAACAGCGGAGTAAGTATCGCTACCGTGGATGATGCCAAAAAATTATACAGTGGTTTTGATATTTGTGATCCTAAAACTTCGGTATCGATGACCATCAATGGTCCGGCACCGATGCTACTGGCTTTTTTTATGAATGCAGCCATTGACCAGCAATGTGAAAAATATATTCTGCAGAATAATTTAAAGGACAAGATCAACCGCATTATTGAATCAAAATATAAAGCAGGGAAATTACCCGCATATACAGGTACAGATGGAAAACCGGTAGTTCCTGAAAAAGGGGAATTAAAGGGGGCCTTACCTCCCGGCAATGATGGTTTGGGATTACGGTTATTGGGTTTGTCCGGGGCAGATGTATTGCCGGAAGATGTATATGAGAAAATAAAAGCAAATGCATTGTCGCAGGTCAGGGGTACCGTACAGGCAGATATTTTAAAGGAAGACCAGGCGCAGAATACCTGCATTTTCTCTACTGAGTTTGCCTTGAAACTGATGGGAGATGTGCAGGAGTATTTTATTCAGCAAAAGATCCGCAATTTTTACAGTGTAAGCATATCAGGATATCATATTGCAGAAGCAGGAGCTAATCCCATAACACAACTGGCATTTACCTTATCCAATGGATTTACGTACGTGGAATATTATTTAAGCCGGGGGATGAATATTGATGATTTTGCCGCGAATCTTTCTTTCTTCTTCAGTAATGGAATGGATGCCGAGTATAGTGTGATTGGCCGTGTGGCAAGAAGGATCTGGGCCAAGGCCATGAAGTATAAATACAAGGCCAATAAACGCAGCCAGATGCTGAAGTATCATATCCAGACATCCGGCAGAAGCTTGCATGCACAGGAAATTGATTTCAATGATATCCGGACCACGCTGCAGGCTCTCTATGCGATTTATGATAATTGTAATTCACTTCACACTAATGCATATGATGAAGCAATTACAACACCTACGGAAGAAAGTGTTCGACGGGCAATGGCCATTCAATTAATAATAAACAGGGAATTGGGTACTGCTAAAAATGAAAACCCCAACCAGGGTTCTTTCCTGGTAGAGGAATTAACCGACCTGGTGGAAGAAGCCGTACTGGCAGAGTTTGACCGTATCACGGAAAGAGGTGGTGTGCTGGGAGCAATGGAAAGAATGTACCAGCGCAATAAGATACAGGAAGAAAGCCTGTACTACGAACATCAGAAGCATTCCGGGGAATTGCCATTGGTGGGCGTCAATACATTTTTGAATAAAAAAGGGAGCCCCACTATTTTGCCAACAGAAGTGATCCGGAGTACAACAGAAGAAAAAGAACTGCAAATAAGGAACCTGCAGGCTTTTTGGAAAAGAAATGAAAACAAATCGGCCGAAATGCTGCAACGATTAAAATCCGTTGCTATCAATAACGGAAATCTTTTTGCCGAATTGATGGAGACAGTCAAATATTGCTCACTCGGACAAATTACCCATGCACTTTACGAAGTGGGGGGACAGTACCGTAGAAATATGTAAACTCAATGGCCCGTATCAAAGTTGATCTCCATGATATTTATAATAACAGCCGGGCGATTGATAATGCTTTGCAGCAGGCATTTGATGATGCGATAGATAAAAAGATAAGGGAGGTGGAAATCATCCCCGGTAAAGGCAGCGGTCAACTTCGCAAAAAAGTGGAACGGTTTTTACAACAACCTCATATCAAAAAACAATACCACCGTATTGAGAATGACAGCAGGAATTTCGGAAGGTTGTTTGTATATTTTAAATTCTGACAGCAATAAAAACAATTGCTTTATTCTGCATCGCTTACTTTCTTACCGGTCTTATCTATTATTATCCATTTACTTTCTTTCAAAACTTTTGCCATTCCTTCCCGGAAACTTCCGGCAAATCCATATTTAAAGCCAATGACTTCTTTTCCGCTTGTATTAATGTAACCCCATGACCCCTTTTTGTTTACAGCTGCAAGATCTTCAGAGAAGCCAAGTGCATTCTCAAATTCAAAGGGGATTACTGTTTTGCCGGATCTGTCAATAAATCCGTAAGAATTCCCGGCGCTTACAACGGCGATATCCGAATGAAATGACATGGCATCGCTGTATTGCAAAGGGATGACCAGCTTACCGGTACTGTCCAGATAGCCCCATTTGCCATTTTGTTTTACAGCAGCCAGCCCTTCTGAAAATGCCATGGCTTCATCATAAATAAGCGGTACTACCAGTTTACCGTCTTTGTCTGCATAGCCGAGTTTATCTCCTTTTCCTACCACAGACAACCCGCATATACACTGGTCTACATGGTCATATTGTTTTGTCCATTCCTGGCACCTGGCAGTAATGGTTCCTGCAAATGCCAGCAGAAGAAAATAATATTTCATAACCTTAATTTTTGGTGATGAAAAAAAATTATACCTGCTAATCTAAAACCGTTTGAGATGGAAAAGAATGACTTTTGACAGCCGGCGTATTGATTTTGAACAAGCTGCCGGTTTCTAAAACCAATTCCGTTTTTGCCCATTAACAGTACTGGTAGCTTTTAAACTCATACCTTCGCATATTTCCTAAAAGAATCCATTTTGCGTTTTACTGAGTTTAAATTTCTTCCCAGCCTTCTTGAAGGCATTGAGACTTTCAATTACGAAACTGCTACTCCTGTCCAGGAACAGGTAATACCCCCGATAATGGCCGGCAGAGATGTGATTGCGTCGGCACAAACCGGAACGGGTAAAACGGCTGCTTTTTTGTTACCGGTGATGAACCGCCTGCTTCAAAATCATGTGGACGGCCAGGTGGGAGCATTGATTATCGTTCCTACCCGTGAACTCGCCATCCAGATCTCTCAACATATGGAGGGCCTTTCTTATTTTACACATCTCAGTTCGATTGCAATTTATGGCGGTAACGATGCTCAGAATTTTGTGGCAGAGAAAAAGGCATTGCAGATGGGCGCCGATATTATTGTTTGCACTCCCGGCCGCATGATTGCTCACATGAATATGGGCTATGTAAACCTGAAGGGGTTGCAGTTTTTAATATTGGATGAAGCAGACAGGATGCTGGATATGGGTTTCCAGGATGATATAAATAAAATGATAAAAGCCCTGCCTGCCAGGCGGCAAAATTTATTATTCTCTGCAACCATGCCGGAGAAGATCAGGCAACTGGCAAAAAAGATCTTGCATGAGCCGGTGGAAATTAATATCGCATTGGCGAAGCCACCGGAGAAAATTGTACAAAAAGCCTTTATAGTGTATGAACCGCAAAAACTGCCACTGGTAAAAAAGTTGTTGAAAGAAATTAAATACAAAAATGCATTGATCTTTTGCGGACGCAAACAAACCGTAAAGCAACTGGCCAGGGAGTTGAAACATGGCGGGATCAATGTATCAGAAATTCACAGCGACCTGGAACAGGCAGTAAGGGAAAGCACATTGAGTGCTTTTGCAAGTGGCCGCATCCCGGTGCTGGTGGCAACAGATATTCTGAGCCGGGGCATTGATATAGATACGATTGACGTGGTGATCAATTATGATGTGCCGGGAGATGGCGAAGATTATGTTCATCGTATCGGTCGTACAGCGCGGGCTGAGGCAGATGGAGCCGCTTTTACATTAATTGGAGAAAAGGAACAGAACAAATTTGCCGCTATTGAGCAATTACTGGGTAAAGAAGTGGAGAAAGCAGTGGTGCCAAAAGAACTTGGACCCGTCCCTACGTATCATCCCAGGACCCGTTCAGGAAATAAAAAGCCACAGCGAAAATTCCACAGGGGTGCACCGAAACGGAGATAGATGCATGCCACAGATCAACACAGATTTTTTCAAATACACTTTTACATTTGCTATATGAAACATCGTTTGGCATTTATTTTTTCTGCAATCGTTATTATGTATGGCTGTTCTCAAAGCAAATACGCAGCTACTAATAAAAGTTATAAGAAGCAGGCAAAAGTTTTTGCAAAAGCGTTGGCACAATACCCGGTAAAAGATTCGGTGGTTAATGCCCCGGAATGGATAGGAACAACCAATTTTAATTTGCGTAAGCCAAACTTTGTTATCATTCATCATACTGCACAAAACAGTTGTGAGCAAACATTGACAACATTTACTACCGTTAAAACCCAGGTAAGTGCTCATTATGTTATCTGCAAAGACGGCACCATTCACCATATGCTGAATGATTACCTGCGGGCCTGGCAGGCAGGAGTGAGCAAGTGGGGTAATGCGACAGATATTAATTCACTGAGTATCGGTATTGAAATTGACAATAACGGTTTTGAACCATTCACTGAACAACAAATTACCAGTTTGATTGGTTTGCTTGATAGGTTGAAAAGGGCTTACAATATCCCGGCTGCCAATTTTGTTGGTCATGCGGATATTGCTCCCGGGAGAAAAGTTGACCCCAATAAATATTTTCCCTGGCAAAAACTGTCGCAAAACGGGTTTGGCTTATGGTATGATACCACTAATGTAAAAGTGCCGGTTGATTTTAATGCCACACAGGCCCTGCGTATTATCGGCTATGATATAAAGAATGAAAAGAATGCCATTCAATCATTCAAACTTCATTTTGTGCAAAATGATTCAACAAAAACGATCAATGAGGGCGATAAGAAGATACTTTATGACCTGATAAAAAAGTATCAGTGAAGTTCCCCGGCTGCTTCATGATCGTCATATTCGTTTCTCAGCCTAAGTAATTCTTTTTTCATTTTCAGCAGTATTTTTTGGTATGTTGCCTGGCTGACCAGGTTTTTCTGTTCCATCGGGTCAGCTTTCAGGTCATATAGTTCCCATTCATTTAACGTATAAAAGTAAATCAACTTGTATCGTTCACTACGGACACCAAGATGGGGAACTACATTATGGTCAAAAGGGAATTCATAATAATGATAGTAAAGACTATGCCTGGCAAGTGTTTTTATTTTTCCTGTAAGCAGCGGGATCAAACTCACTCCCTGCATCCAGCCGGGAACAGGAGCTCCGGCTGCAGCAAGAAAAGTGGGGGCATAATCAATGTTCTGCACCATCGTATTGTTGATGTTGTTTGGTTTGATATGCCCAGGCCATCTAACGATCAAAGGCGTTTGCATGGAAACATCATACATCCATCTTTTATCAAACCATCCGTTTTCTCCTAAATACATTCCCTGGTCGCTTGTGTAAATGACAATGCTGTTATCGGCAAGTTGGTTTTTGTCGAGGTAGTCCAGTACCCTGCCCACATTTTCATCCACGGATGCCACACAGGCCAGGTAATCCTGCATGTACCATTGGTATTTTAATTTCAACAGTTGTTTTTTGTCAGCATAAAATTGCTGCAGCAGCCTGCCTCTTTCAGCATAGATTTCTTTCATCCGTTTCCTGTCTTCTTCAGGTATCCGGGTGAACGTGGCATTATATCCTCTTATATCATTAGAGTCTTGTTTTAACCCGGGGATAGTTGCAAGAAATGCCGGGTCAATTTTCAGATCAGAGCCAAGTGTCATATCATTCAGTATGCTCATCTTTTGAGTTTTCCATGCCTGGCCGTGTTCATTCATGTCAGCAAATAATGTAGCAGGCTCAGGAAAAGATTTCTTGCTGAAAATTTCCAGCCATTTAAGTGCAGGAACAAAATTGCGGTGTGGTGCTTTATGATGGAGTAACAAAATAAAGGGCTTTGACTTGTCGCGGTTATCCAGCCACTTGATTGCTTCATCGGTTATTACATCCGTAGCATAACCTTTCAATGTGGCCGTATCGCCATTCATGCTGATCATTCTCGGGTCATAATACAATCCCTGGCCGGGAAGGACTTTCCAGTAATCAAACCCTGTGGGATAGGACACTAAATGCCATTTGCCAACAATGGCTGTTTGATAACCGTATTGTTGTAAAATTTTGGGCATCGTCATTTTTGAAGAATCAAACCGGGTCCGGTTGTCTTTCATCCCGTTTTTATGTGAATGTTGTCCTGTCAGTAATGTTGCCCGGGCCGGCCCGCAAATGGAATTTCCAACAAAAGCCCGGGTGAATAACATTCCTTCTTTGGCAATCCGGTCAATATTCGGGGTTTGTATAAATTTTTTATTATATGCGCTGATCGCATCATTATCATGATCATCACTCATGATATAAATGATGTTGGGCCGCTGTTGGGCAAAACAAGTAACAGAAAACAACAGGGATAAAAGGAGGAACCGCATGGTAAAATGTATTGCGACAAGGTACAAAATTTTACTCCTAACTTTATTAGACTTAATAAAATGCAATAATATGGAGTTCGGAAGAGTGCCGGAAAACGAATTAAATAAAATTGACTTTTCATTACCAGGAGAGCCGGCTTCCAATAAAAAAATATTGAAAGACCACCCGGCGAAGGATCCCAAAGTATATGTGGGCTGCGCCAAATGGGGGAGAACAGAATGGGTGGGAAAGATATATCCCCCGAAAACAAAAGAAAAAGATTTTCTGCAGCATTATGTGGAGCATTATAATTCAATTGAACTGAACGCTACACATTATAAAGTATATGGTCCGGCGGGGATTCAAAAATGGGCTGATAAGGCAGGAGACAGGGATTTTAAATTTTGCCCTAAGATGTACCAGGGAGTTACACACCGGGGAAGCTTGAAAGGAAAGGATTTTATCACTACAGAATTTTTGCGGGGAGTTGTAGCATTTGAAAAACATCTCGGCCCTATCTTTATACAGGTCAATGAAACATTTTCTCCTAAAAGAAAAGATGAATTATTTACTTACCTGAGATCTTTGCCTAAAGACCTGCCATTTTTCCTGGAAGTTCGTCACCAGGAGTGGTTTCAGAAAGAAATTCCCCGCAATGAGTTGCTCACTATGCTGAAAGAGTTGAATATGGGAGCTGTGATAACAGACACGGCCGGGAGAAGGGATTGCGCCCATATGCACCTGACTATTCCCAAAGCTTTTATTCGCTATGTCGGTAACAGTTTGCACAAGACTGATTATACCAGGATCGATGCATGGATAGAAAGAATGAAATATTGGTTAGACCATGGGTTAGAAGAGCTATATTTCTTTATGCATATGCATGATGAAGCTACTTCACCGGAGTTGACAGTTTACCTGGTTGATAAAATGAATGCGGCCTGCGGGTTGAATTTGATCAAGCCCAAATTCTTCGACAGCGCTTTATTGACAAAGCCATTGCAGCGACAATTATTCGGCTAAAACTAATTTATTAACTCCTTTTTCCCTTCCTTAACAAGACTTTATCAATACATACACTGTTTTGCTGTGCAAACGGCTCTCCATTTGCATCTGATTCATGCTCTGAAAATTAAACAACATGAAACTAATCAGCTTTGTCAGTGCAGGTACTTTTATCTTTTTCTCTGCTTTTGTAATGAAAAAAGAAGCTGCCAAACAGCTATCATCTCTGTATGATACGAAGTGGGAATTAAAGAAAATTCATATTGCCGATAGTGTGGAAGCTGTAACTGGAAAAGCTTTCATCAAATTCAACCAGGAAAAGAAAAGCGCCGGCGGTAATGGCGGCTGCAATGCTTTTGGAAGCAGCATAACTGTTTCAGGTAATACAATCAGCTTTAAAGATATTTTCTCAACCAAAATGTATTGTGAAGGCATCCAACAAACAGAAGATGCTTTTTTCAAACAATTGGAGAAAGTGAACAGGTTTGAGGTGAAGAATAAAACACTGCTGTTGTATATGGATAAAGAGTTGTTGTTGGAGTTTGAGTCAGAATAAAACTACATTTCAACAGTTTCTAATTGTTCAACTGAAGGCATTTCGTCATATGTTTTTCCGTTGAGTATTCTTCCAGTCTTTTTTTTATTAGTACCACCCCATTGCTTAAAAAAGAAAGCGACCTTAGATTTTTCACATTGCTCCTGAATATCCAGTACCCAATCCACATCCATTGGCCTGGGCTTTCTGCCGCTTTCACCACCCACTATCACCCAATCAATTTTCTTCAGGTTCATTTTGCGTAAAGGGCCAATTAAAGGTTCAAGGGAAAGAAATTTTGTTTTGGCATTTGTTTTTCTCAATTCATCTATTCGATGTTTAACCCTGTTATCTTCTACTGAAACACCCATCCAGATATTGCTGGTCCAGTTTAACAGATGATGCAATTCCTTTAGGCGCCCAGATCTTTTTGTAAGTACCTGGTAAGTGTGCTGAGGTGTGTTATTCATCACTTCAAAAACCTTTTGTATAAATTGTAAAG
>JBGPKR010000007.1:0-54669 GCA_041486045.1 Chitinophagaceae bacterium
AGGGCTCGAACCTCCACGGAGCAGTTAGCCAAAAAGCAAAGATTAGTGGTCAACCCTGGTCGGGTTTATCTGCCTTTCGGCGGATAACTCGGCTCTACTTTTCGTTTGTCCTGTGATCCCCACCCCCGAGACGAGAGGGTATGTCTGCCATGCTTTCGCGATTTCATCACCCCACAGTATTATCAAGAACTTGATAGAACAAAAATAAGCATATCGACCTGTTTGTTCCAAATAATTCAATAAATATTCAAAAAAATTAGAAAATATTCAATATTATTGTCTTTTGTAAGAAATGCTCTAAAATCAGATATCAAAATGACCTCCCAATTAAATCTTGACAAATTAGATCAACAGATCATTCACCATATGATGAATGATGCCAATATTTCTTATGCGGAACTAGGGAAAAAATTTTTTGTATCGGCAGGAACCATCCATGTGAGAATAAAGAAGCTTCAGGATGCCGGAGTGATAAAGGGGACAAAGTATAATGTTGATTGCAAAAAACTCGGCTATGATGTAATTGCTTTTATCGGGATCTACCTGAAGGAAAGTTCATTGTATGACTCGGTAGCAAAAGAGTTACAGAAAATACCGGAAATTGTACGGTTGAATTATACCACGGGTAACTATAGCATGTTTGCCGAGATCGTTTGTAAAGATATCTCACAGCTAAAACTTGTGCTCCACGACCAGCTACAGAAGATAAAAGGCATTGAAAGGACTGAAACATTTATTTCTTTGGATGAAAGTTTTAACCGGAATGTAAAAGTGATATAATCTCTTTTCGTCACCTGGCTAATGACTATTTTTATAAATACAATTCCTGGCCGGTTCGTTTATTTGCCGGGAAGTGTTACATTCAATAATGATTTTTGAATTGGCGGATAAAGAAATTTAATTATTCACCTGATAATAAAAAAAATGCCCGACATTTTTGACCTTATTGGACATTGGTGGAAACGTATGCTCGCCGTGATGGTACTGTCATTGCTGGTAGTCGGCATCATTACTTTTTTAAAACCACGTCAATACCTTTCTGTAACGACAGCTGTACCTGCCAGTTCTTTTGCTTCGGACAAGGGAAAGATATTTAATGAGAATATCCAGGCACTTTATTCAACATTGGGTACGCCGGATGACCTGGATATGATTTTAGGTACAGCAAACCTTGATACTGTTTATCTCTTTGTGGCTGACCAATTCAACCTTTTTGATCACTATAAAATGCGGGAAAAAGGACCTGCTGCGAGAACCAAAGCCGCTTCATTGCTGAAAAAAAACACGAAAGTGATGAAAAGTGAATATGGTGACTTGAAAGTTAAAGTGTGGGACACGGATAAGAACCTGGCGCCGCAACTGGCCAATGCAATTATGGATAGGTTACAGGCTATTCATGCCGATCTGCAAAGTGCCGGCAATGAGGCTACATTAAATGGACTACAGAACGGGAAAAAGAAAATACAATTACAACTGGATAGTATTAGCGGAATTTCTGAGCCATTGATTGAAAGAAAAAAACTTTTACAAGTCCAGGCTCAGCAATATGAAAAACTGATCAGCGAATACCAATTAATGGTTGACAGTAAACCACCTGTACTGATTGTTGTGGAATTAGCAAAACCATCCGCCCGGCCTGACAGGCCCAGGAGGATGCAGATCATGATAGCTACAGCTATTCTCAGTTTTTTATTTGCTTTGTTATCGGCTTTGGTAATGGAAAGGGAAAAAAATCAAGCTGGTGATAGTCTCCGTTCATAAAGATAAATTCCTGTTTTCCTTTTTGGCCGGACTGTTCATTGTACTGGCAGGTATAGCAGTTTTTACCGGGCAATATTTCCTGGCGTCGGTCCCCTTTGCAGTACTTATTTTTTACGCAGGCTGGCAAAACCGGAATATTGTTTTCCTTGTATTATTGTTCACGCTGCCGCTTTCTTTTGAATATAGTTTTTCTTCCAGCCTTGGTACGGATATTCCCGATGAACTATTGATGCTTTTTGTTTCCGGAATATTTTTTGCTTATTGGGTCTATTCACCAGGAGCCATATCTAAAAATCTTTTGCAGCACCCCTTGCTTCTTTTACTGTTTATCAGTCTTAGCTGGACAATCATCACTGTTTTGTTTTCAACACAGCCGGTTATTTCATTAAAATTTCTACTGGCCAAGGGCTGGTATGCCGGGGCATTTATACTGGCCCCGTTAATAATTTTCAGGAGAAAAAAATTCATCAAAATTGCTGCTGCATCAATTGCCGGTTCCATGTTTTTCGTTGCAGTGATCGCCCTGGTACGGCATTATGATTATGGATTCCGCTTTGCAAATATCAATGATGCTGTTTACCCTTTCTTTCGCAACCATGTCAATTATTCCGCGATGCTGGCATGCACAATACCGATCCTGTTTGCTTTTTTCAGCACGGTAAAAAAAAGGAACCTGCGGATCCTTATTGGCGGCGCTATTATCATTGTTTTGATCGCACTGGCTTTTTCTTATGCCCGTGGTGCATGGCTGGCTCTCCTGCTGGGAGTTCTTGCATATTGGCTTATTAAGAAACGGTTACTATTCTATGCTTTTATTACCGCCATTATTTTTTTAATTGTTTCTGTGCTATGGCTAAAGAATAATGACCGCTACCTGCGATATTCCAATGATTTTAAAACCACCATATTTCATAAGGACTTTGCTGAACATCTCGTTGCAACCTATAAGCTCAAAGATGTTTCTACCGCTGAACGCTTTTACCGCTGGATAGCAGGAGTCAGGATGATAAAAGATAACTGGCTTACCGGGTACGGGCCTAATACATTTTATGACAATTATAAAGAATATGCTGTTCCGGCATTTAAAACATGGGTGAGTGATAATAAAGACCATTCAACCGTCCATAATTATTTTTTGCTGATCACTATTGAACAGGGAATTCCCGGTCTGCTATTTTTTATTGTCCTGGTCGGTGCCATGTTATACTATGCCCAGTATTTATATCACCGGGTAAAAGATCTTTTTTACAAGACAACAGCCATAACTATTGGTGTAATTGTAACAATGATCATTGTGGTAAATTTTTTAAGCGACCTTATTGAAACCGATAAGATCGGAAGCCTTTTCTTTTTATGCATGGCCACACTTATTGTTACAGATATAAATACAAGAAAGAGCTCAGATTCTTCCCCTGACGTTGAGAGCATCTCTTAATCCATTGCCCAATAAATTAAAGGCAAGTACCAGCAGCATGATTGCAAAGCCCGGAGCTAAGGCCAGCATTGGGTTTTGAGTGATAATGAAATTATAGTTTTCCTTTATCATCAGGCCCCAGCTGGGCTGTGGCGGTTGTACACCAACGCCCAGGAAACTTAACCCCGCCTCAATAACGATGGCTGATGCAAAATTGCTGGCGGCGATCACCATGACCGGCCCCATGATATTAGGCCATATATGCCGCACAATCGTTCTGAAATCGGAAAATCCCAATGCCCTGGTAGCTTCCACATATTCCAATTCCCGAACAGCCAATACCTGTCCCCTCACTAATCTTGCTACATTCACCCACATCGTTAATCCCACTGCTATAAATACCTGCCAGAAACCTTTGCCTAATGCCAGTGTAATGGCGAATACCAGCAACAGTGTTGGAATACTCCAGATAATATTTATAAACCACATGATAATATCATCGGTTCTTCCCCGGTAATAACCCGCCAGCGAACCAAGAACCAGGCCAATGCTCAATGAAATTATTACTGTGATCAACCCAACACTTAAGCTGACCCTGGTGCCGACAATCAGCCTGCTTAAAATATCCCGGCCATATTTATCAGCGCCCAAAAGAAATTTTTTTGTGATAACAGGTGTGGCGGCAGTTTGTGATGAATGATAAGACAACCGCTCACTCACCCCTTCGTCAATGAACTTTTGTACAATGATGCTGTCCCCTTTTTGCTCATAGCCTATGATAGGGATATAATGATAAGCATCTTCTTTACCGGAAACCAATTGTTTTAAAAAACCGGAAGCGGCAACATCTTTATCCTTCTTTATTCTGATAAAACTTTGTCTGAAACCCGGCTTCTCTCCGCCGATCTCAAGAATAATGCGGTTGGCATAAGGCGAAGGATCCGGGGCAATGAAATAAGCAAAAACAGCAACCAGCACCGCTACCGCTATCAATATTAATCCAAATACAGCGCCTTTGTTTTTTTTCAGCCGCCGCCATGCTGCCGCCTGGAATGATTGAGAATTATCCATAAATGCGCAATACTGTTAAACGGGTAGACACAAATATATCAGTATATCCGGATAGCAGGGCTGTATATGGCAAAGTCCCTCCTTCGGAGGGATTTAGGGAGGCAACTATTTTACTCTTCTTCCTTTCCATTCATACTTACCAAACTGTCCAAAAAGACCTGAGGCAATCGTGTAGAATATGTGAATCGGCTGAAAAAAGAAGAAGTACTTCATCAAAAATTGTTTGCCGAAAAATAAAGAGACAGAATAAACAAGCGGAAATTCAATAATCGTTTTTGCCAACCATAAACCAGCAAGATAAAGCCAGTAATGATGACAAAAGAAACCGGCGATTGCCAATGCCAGGAAAGAAAGATTAAAAAGATATACCAGTGACAAAACAAGAATAATCCTTTTATCTCCGTAATGCTTCGTCTTGCTGGCCCAGCGTTTACGCTGATTGAAAAAATCCTTCCATGTTTTCATGGGCTGCGTGGAAACAATGGCTTCTTTGGATTTCAGGTAATGAACTTTGGCAGGATATTGCTTCCATATCTTATGCATCAGCAACATGTCATCGCCTGATGCGATATTGTCAATGTCATCAAACCCATTTACTTTATCAAAAGCATTTTTTTCATAGGCCAGGTTAGCACCATTACACAGCGATAGTTGCTTTTTATAAACAGCAGCACCGGTAATGCCCTGTAATACCATAAAGTCCATTGCCTGGAATACCTGTAACACCGAAGAATTGCAATCAATGACAACCGGGGCGGCAATAAAAACTGCTTCTTTTTCTTCCTTGAAGACTGCTATTGTTTTTAACCAGTCCCGGGAAAGCAGGCAATCAGCATCTGTTGTAACAATCAATTCACCTGTAGCTGCAGCGATACCGGTTTCAATGGCTTTCTTTTTATAAGAATTAATCCCATCCTCTTTTAACTGTACCAGTTTTACAGTTGAGAATTGTTGAACAAGAGCAGCTGTTGCATCAGTTGAATGATCATCCACAACGATTATTTCAAATAATACTGACGGATAAGTTTGCTCCTGTAAGGCTTGCAATAACTGCCCGATATTTTTTTCTTCATTTCTGGCAGGAATAATGACACTGATTTTTGTTTGCGGTAATGAAGTTGAGGCAGCATAGCCAGGGATTGATTTCCAGGCCAGCCAATAATAAATTATCAGCCAGCTGTAGAGAAAAAACAATACTATAATGATATAGAGCAGAATCATGTAGTCAGGCAAAACTAATCATTGCCGTCAGTGCAGCAAAGCCGGTAATATTTCATTGATATGTTTTTCATGCAGCACCTGGTGACCGGAATGAATTAACGACAGGGTACAATGTTCTTCAATTCCCTTTTTGAATCTTTCCCCGACCGATGAAAGAATAATGCGGTCATGTTTTCCATAAATCAAACGGATTTGTATGTCATTTTTCCTGGCTAAAGATTTAATAAGCTTTAAATCAGGCTTCAGTTTTCGCAGGGTTGTCCACCGGTCATACAATAACCGCCTCACTTCGGCATCGCCGATATAATGATTTACAAACTTGAAAATACTTGCATTGACCAGTTTCAGTTTGTTCAGCATTTTCAGGAAGCCAAAAAACCAGCCCGGATGTTTCATAGTAAAGTGAAAGAATTTATTTCCCAACCATGTTTGTGTTGAGATCCGATACCAGAAGTTTACTTTCAATCCGTCAGGCGCCAGCAAAACCAATTTTTCAATTTTTTCAGGCATGACCTGGAAAAGACTTAGTGCAATACGGCCACCGAGACTGAATCCGAGTAAAGTGAGTTTATCGTTTATAATCTGCATTTCATATTTGTTTTGATACAGAATTTCTTCAATGATTTGTAATAACTCTGAATCAGTGAACGTAAACCCATCTTTCCAATCTGTTTTACCGTGAAAAGGGAGGTCAATAGAGTAGAAAGTGTATTGATTGCCGGCATATTTTGCCAGGAAACCGAACATGGTAGCATCTTCTCCAAAACCATGAAAACATAGCGCCACCCGGGGCCCGGAGCCGAAACGGTAATACCCGATGGTAGAATTTCTAAAAGTAAGCAGGAGGGGCTCCATAATCTGAGAGGGGAGAAATATTTTATGAAAAATTAAGTTGGACATTTCAAATATAATATTAATTTTGATTAGTTGCACAAACAACTATATGCCAAACAACCAATTTAAGAAGGGAGAGTTATACAGTTTTATTACAGGAAAAGCCTCCACTGCTATTGCACGAAGGCTGCAAAAGAAATTCAATGTGGCTGGCCTTAATATTACTATTGAGCAATGGAGTGTGCTTTATCATTTATGGAAACAGGAAGGTATCAGCCAGCAGGAATTGTGTAATGCAACCTTCCGGGATAAACCAAGTATAACCCGTTTGGTAGATAACCTGGAAAAATTAAACCTTGTAAAACGGGTAGCATCAGAAAATGACAGGCGGATTAATTTGATATACCTGACCAAACAGGCACAGAAACTACAGGAAGAAACAATGGCGATGGCTGAGGAAACATTGAATGAAGCATTGGAAACAGTGCCGGCTGAAAAAATAGATGTATGTAAAGAGGTGTTGCAGATTGTATATGATAATTTAAAATAACCTGAACCGGGTAGCAAAAAAGGAAGATCCGGGTATGGTTTAAACCTTAAACTTTTAAATGCATAAACCATGAGTGCCGAAGTAAAAAGCAAAACCGTTTTGAAAGGCGGCGAATGGCTGGTGAAAGAATCATCTCCATTTGAAACATTTACTGCCGATGATTTCAGTGAGGAACAACTGATGATTAAGGATATGTGTATTCAGTTTGTGGCAGCAGAAATTTATCCCATTCTCGACAGGATTGATAACCTGGAACCGGGCCTGATGAAGTCGTTGGTAGCTAAAGCTGGCGAACAGGGATTGCTGGCCACTTCTTTTCCGGAAGAGTACGGGGGGCTGGGAAAAGATTTTGTTACATCAACTATCATCAATGAAAACCTCGGTGCAGGGCATTCATTCTCTGTTGCTATTGCCGCACATACCGGTATTGGAACATTGCCAATTCTTTATTTTGGCACAGCGGCTCAAAAACAAAAATATATTCCTAAACTCATTACCGGCGAATGGGCCGGGGCGTATGGATTAACAGAGCCCAACAGCGGCAGTGATGCACTCAGTGCAAAGTCGACGGCAAAACTCAGCGGGGACGGAAAGTATTATATATTGAACGGGCAGAAATGCTGGATAACCAATGGTGGTTTTGCACAGGTTTATACCGTGTTTGCAAAAGTGGATGGAGATAAGTTTACTGCATTTATCATTGAAAGAGGTACGGAAGGATTTACACAAGGACCGGAAGAACATAAAATGGGTATCAAGGGTTCTTCTACGGTGCAATTATATTTCCAGGATTGCAAAGTGCCGGTTGAGAACCTGCTGGGAGAAATTGGCAAGGGTCACAAGATCGCTTTTAATATTCTTAATCTTGGTCGTTTGAAATTAGCTGCAGCTGCATTAGGTGGCGCCAAAATGGCTTTGACCGACAGTGTTGTCTATGCAAAAACAAGAGAACAGTTTAAACAACCCATTTCAAATTTCGGAGCTATAAAACATAAGCTGGCAGAAATGGCCATCCGTATTTTTAGTGGCGATTCAGCTCTCTATCGTACAGCAAGGTGGATTGATGAAAAAGAACATGAACTGCTGTCAGCCGGTAAGCCATTTAATGAAGCATTATTAGGCGGAGCTGAAGAATATGCTATTGAATGTGCCATGCTGAAAGTATATGGAAGTGAAGTACTCGATTTTGTGGTGGATGAAGGAGTACAGATACACGGAGGCAATGGTTTCAGTGCCGAGTATAATATTTCAAGAGCTTATCGTGACAGCCGTATCAACCGGATTTATGAAGGTACTAATGAGATTAACCGCCTGCTTACATTAGATATGACTTTAAAAAGAGCAATGGGTGGCCGTTTAGACCTGATGGGTCCTGCTATGGCGGTGCAAAAAGAACTGATGAGCATTCCGGATTTTGCTGCAGAAGATGAAACGCCTTTTGCCAAAGAAAAGAAATTGATTGCCAACCTGAAAAAAGCTATCCTGATGGTATCCGGGGCTGCCGTTCAAAAACTCATGATGAAAATTGATAACGAACAGGAAGTATTGATGAACATTGCTGATATGGCCATAGAAACATTTAATGCCGAAAGCGTATTGCTGCGTGTGATGAAAATGACTGATAAACTGGGAGAAGCGGCTTGTCAGCTTCATATTGACATTGTGAGGACCTACCTGTACGATGCAGCCGATAAGATTAATAAATCAGGAAAAGATGCAGTAAACGGATTTGCTGATGGCGATGAGCAGCGGATGATACTCATGGGCCTGAAACGGTTTACCAAAGCAGAATCGTTTAACAGTAAAGATGCGAGAAGAAGAATTGCTGATAAGATGATAGCAGAAGGGAAGTACTGTTTTTAATTCCAGGGCTCCCTGTCAAAATCAAGCATGGCTGTTCTGAAAGGGATAGCCTTTTTTACATCTTTATAAATGATATGCAGTTCCTTCCGGGCTTTTTTCAACTCAAATAGTTTTTGAATCCTTTTTCTTTCAAAAATAATACCCGTACACAGGATTAATGAGGAGAAAGTGGTTACCAGGAAATAAATAAGAAAAGTATCCGCTTTATACTCAGTTTTAAAAACATAGTATAGCATGTATAGGATACCATAGCAACCGTAAGCAAAAACGAATGAAGCAGTTATCAGTGTCTTACCCAAAGACTTCCTGTTCGTGATAACAATTTTGGATTGGCGGACAAACAAGAACATACAAAGAGCAAATACAATAAATATCCCCGGACCCAGAATAATTGTTATAGCTCCGACATTGAAACCTACCAGCAGAATAACCGATAACTCAAATACAAAGAATAAAAGGATAAGAATCTTTAATCGCCTGGTAAATATCGCTGAGCTGCTGAAATAAGTTAGAAACAATAACATAAGCGGCGCATCCAGCAGATTATTGCCCAGCCCCCATATACGAACCACATCAGTATTTGCCCGGATATAACCTTCTGTCATAAGGTTATAGATAAAAACCATTGCGTAGTAAATAAGAAGAACAGGGAAACTTCTGTAAGTACCCAGCCGGAGAGCCAGTATCAGAAATATCGGAAGAAAGAGGGCAAGGGAGGATACTATGCCCATTACAGAATTCCAGGTCATACTCTATTGGTTTTTCTAAGGATAAGGGTTCAAATCAAACTACACCTGGCTATGGAGCCACTGCAATATTAACGAGGGTAGCCCGTACATAGTGCTTAATTTTAGGTGTTTATATTAAAATTCAGTAAAACCGTGTTTTTGTTTAGTAATACTACTAGAACTTGCTATGAGGGTTTTTATACTATCTTTCTGTGATGATACGATTGGTATGTTTAATATTTCTCCTGAATGGTTTTTCGGCCCTATCACAGCCTGTGCAAAATAATTACCTGGCGGGAAAAACAACCGGGACTTTACCATTCCTGGAATATGGGTTGGGTGAGGACCGGCTTGGCGGGGCTAAAATGACTTACGTGGATACAAGCGTTTTGGTAAAAGTAGTTGACAGTACGATCATCAACTATAAAGTACAATTGTCAAAAAATCATTTTGCCTATTTAGCCAAATCAAGTTTTTCAAAAGACAGTACCATCATTATCCAGCCGTATTATTTAACCAGCAGCTGGTTGGTGAATGGTGATGACAAGTATGATTATGTAACTGTCTCCCTTGATGAAAAATTGCCCTACCGGAGTATTCAGCAGATTAACCCTTCCCGGATAGTAGTTGATATTTTCGGAGCCACCAGCAATACCAACTGGATCACACAAAGGTCATCAGCTCGGGAAATAAAAAATGCTTATTACGAACAAACGGAAGATGATGTGTTCAGGATAATAATAGAATTGAAACACTCCCAGCATTGGGGCTACAGTATTTATTACCAGGGTAAAAAGCTCGTGATAAAAGTAAAGAGGCAACCAGCAGACCTTGGCCTGGAAAAAATGAAAATAGCTGTAGATGCGGGGCATGGCGGAGATAACAAAGGGGCACCCGGTGGAACCACCGGCATCCTTGAAAAAAAATATACGCTGCTTATTGCCAAAGAGCTGGAAAAAGAATTGCTGGGGCAAAAGGCAACTGTTTTTATGACCAGAAATAAGGACACTTCTTTAAGCATGGTAGAAAGAATAGAGATGCTGAAAAAAGAAGACCCCGATTTTCTCATCAGCATTCATCTCAATTCGTCAGCAAAAGACAGTGTGAAAGGAGTGAGTACTTATTACAGGTATATCGGGTTCAGGCCGTTAACACAATTTATTCTTGAAAGCATGGTGCAGCTGGGGTTAAATGAATTCGGGAATGTAGGCGGTTTCAATTTTGCATTAAGCGGCCCGACGGATTATCCCAACTGCCTGGTAGAAGTGGCTTTTTTAAGCAATAAGGAAGATGAAAAATTAATCCTGGATCCCGAATTTCATAAAGCGGTTGCCTGCCAGATTGTGGATGGTATTAAGAAATGGTTGAAGGCCTGTCAGTGATTTTCCGGAGGAAGAGGTTGTCCACGGTGACAATTTTTACAGGTAATGGTATGCAGGTATTCCGGCCGCTGGGTTGAATCAAAATAAAAATATTTACTGTTTATTTCAATAACCATCCTCATCATTTCCCTTGCATTTTCTTTCATAGGTTCCAGGTCTGAAGCAAAATTGAGGCTATCAGGAAAATTGCTGTAAGGTCTGTGACAAAATTTACATTCCACCCCAAGAGCGACTGTATACGTTTTCATAATGCTGTCCAGCTTTTCATCGCTGATATCTTTTGGAAGCACTTTCAGATTTCGCTCCTTCCGGAGTGGAAGGCTGACGGCGGCTGCGCCAATGATAACAAAAGCCATGAAAAAGGCCATCGTTACTATTTTATTTTTTTGCAACATCTTTTACAGACGGATTTTTACTGACCAAAGTGGCATTGCTTGCTGGTAATCTTTTCCAAATACCAGGGCTTGGGCAATGCCTGCTTTTCAATACTGAAAATACAAATTAGCCACCGTTTTCGCATCTGGTAATTGATGAAAGGGTGTATTTTCTCCATTTGATGCCTTAAAATCACAAGATGAGAAATCCTGTTGTTGGTATTTCCGTAATTCCTTTATAAAAGGAATTGAATGCAACTAATCAGTAAATTTGTGCCGAATTGAAAAGTTATGAGTGAAATAACAACCGCCCCCGTTTTGACAGCCAAGGATTTTACCACTGACCAGGAAGTTCGCTGGTGCCCAGGCTGTGGTGATTATTCTATCCTGGCACAGGTACAAAAAGTAATGCCCACTCTTGGAATCCCGAGGGAAAACATTGTAATTGTATCAGGAATTGGCTGTAGCAGCCGCTTCCCGTATTATATGAATACCTATGGCATGCATTCCATACATGGCCGTGCAACAGCTGTAGCTTCAGGTTTGAAAGCATCAAGACCTGAACTCAGTGTGTGGATCGTAACCGGGGATGGGGATGGTTTAAGTATAGGCGGGAATCATACCATTCATTTACTGCGCAGGAACTTTGACGTCAATATCCTTTTATTTAATAACCAGATCTATGGATTAACAAAAGGACAGTATTCCCCGACATCGGAAGTGCATAAAATTACCAAATCAACCCCGATGGGTAGCATTGATCATCCATTTAACCCATTGGCATTGGCCCTGGGAGCCGATGCGACATTCGTAGCCAGGACGATGGACCGGGATCCCAAACATATGCAGGCTATGTTGCAGAGATCAAACGGGCATAAAGGAGCTTCCTTTCTGGAGATATACCAGAACTGCAACATCTTTAATGATGCTGCCTTTGAAATTTTTACTGAAAAGAGTTCTAAGGCAACGGAAACTTTATTCCTGGAACAGGGCAAGCCATTGATCTTTGGCGCCGCTGCTGATAAAGGCATAAAACTGGATGGATTCAAACCTGTTGTGGTGAACCTGAATGAAGGCCACAGCGCCGATGAGTTGTGGATACATGATGACGCTGATATTTATAAAGCGCAGATATTGACCCGCATTTTTGATGACCCGAAGATGGAAGGACATTTACCCAGGCCCTTTGGTGTGTTTTATCAAACCAACCGCCCCTGTTATGAAGATGTAATGGCCAGGCAGATTGAAGAAGCCAAAGCAAAAAAACCGGCAGACCTCGATAAACTGTTAAGGGGGAATGAGGTTTGGAGTATTGTATGAGCTGGTAATTAATGATTAATAATTCATTCAGATTGTGAAGGCAGTTTAATTTAATAGCCTAAAAATCTTTTATGAAGCAAATACTTATCACGGCATTTTTTATTTTATCTGCTGCTGTTGCCAACAGCCAGTTCTCCTTTACCTACAATGGCCGGGAATACAATGTATTGAAGACAAGTGTATTTAAGGATTCAACAGGCAAACAGTACAACTACAATGAAGCCATGCTTGTAATGATAGGTGGCGAGTACGAGATACTGCCCGCCAATCCAAAAGATGCAAGCAAAGGGTTTTTATTATCGGGGATCAGCAAAGAGGAACAATTGAAAAGGGCCATGGCTGCTCCCAAACCTGACGAGACCACCGCCTTTAAAACCGGAAAGAAGTTTGATGCTTTCAGTGCACATGACATGAACGGTAACCTGGTGGATACGAAACAATTAAAAGGAAAGATATTGGTGATCAATTTTTGGTTTACCACCTGCCCACCCTGCAAGGCTGAACGTCCCTACCTGAATCAAATAGTGGATGATTATAAGTCTGATCCCAATGTTGTCTTTATTGCTGTTGCACTTGATCAAAAAGAAGTGCTGGAGCCTTATCTTATGGAACATGAATTTAAATATACGGTTATACCGGACGGAAAAAAGATAGCCGATTCGTACACTTTACCGGGTTATCCTACGCAGGTGATAGTAGATAAAGAAGGAAAAGTAGCTTTTCACGCCGTGAGTTACTATTACGTTATTGGTTACTGGATGCGTAAAACAATAGATGAACTAAGGGGGAGATAAGTCGTGAATGTCTTCTTCTTCGGAGAATCAGGTGCTGACGAGTACCTTCGCTGCATTTCTATACACCTTCTTCTCTTTCCTCTTATACCACCATTTCGGAGCTGTCTTTTTCATCAGGGTATCAATATTGCGCATGCCGATCAAACTCCACATGCCTTTTATTTTTCCACCCAATGATGGTTGCATGGCTCGTAAGCTCATGGCAAAGCCACTTTCTAAGTATTCCATATGGTGCCAGTAACCCGCAGGCATAAATAAAGTGTCGCCGGGTTCTAAAATAAAATCAAGACCCTCTGCCAGTTTCAATGCAGGAAATTTTTCATAATCCACTTTACCTTCTTCGTAATAGTTGGAGAAATCAGCAAGACTGAGTACTTCAAATGGCTTACGGTAAAGTTTGTACTGCTCTTTAAAAGGAAACATCAGCACTCTTTTTTTGCCGGCAAACTGGGTGTGCAGGATATGGGAGAGGTCGATATCATAATGCATGTGGGTGATGCTGCCTGCGCCACCCGTAAAAAGCATCGGGTATTTTTTTACAAAACCTTTCATCAGGTGCTCCGGCCAGGTAAAATCTTTGATCAGTTGCGGGGCATGGGTAAAAATATTGAACAGGAAGATGCGCCATGCAGCCGGACCTGCGCTGATCATATCAATGTATTCGCCAAAAGTCTTATAATCATCTGCAGTATTAATAGGGGTATAGGCGTCGCTTTTTACATTATGGTACAAAGGCACTCTCTTGTTACCTACCAGTTGCTTGAAATAATCCCAGTTCCATTTTGTATAGGCCGGCCATTCATGTGACATTTTTTTAATAACTACCGGCACCCCGGGTTCATAGAATTCTTTTCTAAAAACCTCCGGCTCAATCGTATCAAAAGTGGCAACCGGTTTCAGACGCATAGATTTGCTTTTTACAAAGATAAATGAGGCGTGAAAATACAGATTGTCGGGTAAATAACTTCAGGTAATACCAAGTAACAAAAAGCACCGCTAAAATTGCGGTGCTTCTTCATACCTCACGGATTCTTTATTATGGTGGTTTGCTGACAGCAACTAAATCAACCTCCGGCGTCCGTTATGCCTGAATCGAAATGCATCACGGCGGGTATCGCATTTGGACCGGTGGATCCTTCTGCGCTCAATAGGGGTTATAACACCGTCCCTGTGGGCCCTGCGTTTCAATATTTGATTGCGGAAAACGTCTTTGCGAAGCTCCATTTTCTCGGGACGGGAAAACTGGCCCTGGCTAAATCCCCTTTGTATCCTCTGTTTGCCGAAACGACTGCCGGGTCCTGCTTGCGCAGAAGCGGCTGCTGATATCAAGACAAGGATAAGGCTAAATACTAAAATCTTTTTCATGGTCAGAATTTTTACTTTCAAAATTGTTCGGGTTTAAGACGGGATAGCGGGAGCAGGGTTTAATGGGGGACCTAAATTTTGCAGCGAAGAATGATACTCTGACAGATTATTAACAGTTTAAAACAATCCAGCCTGTTCCGCCAGCAAACGAAAACTCCTGCGATGGTATTTACACTGTCCATATTCCCCGATGGCCTTACGGTGCCCGGCAGTGCCATATCCTTTGTTGCTTTGCCAGGCATATTGGGGAAACTGTTCATGCAGGGCCAGCATGTATTCGTCCCGGTAGGTTTTGGCCAGGATACTGGCGGCTGCAATGGAAGTATAGATGGCATCACCTTTAATAATACAACGGTGTGGTATATTCCTATACCGGGCAAACCTGTTGCCGTCGATCAGCAGAAGCTGTGGTTTTGCTGCTAATTTATCCAGCGCCGCATGCATGGCTTTAAAAGAAGCTTTCAGGATATTGATACGGTCAATTTCTGTATTGTCAATACTGGCCACCGAATAAGCAATGGCTTCCTCCTCAATAATTCTTCTTAACTGGTTCCGGTGTTTTTCGCTGACCTGTTTTGAATCATTGAGCAAAGGGTGAGAAAAATCCCGGGGCAAAATAACTGCCGCAGCAAATACCGGCCCTGCCAGGCAACCACGGCCTGCTTCATCGCAGCCCGCCTCGGATAATTCCTGCTGGTAAAACGGTTTCAGCATTTGCCTGCAATTTCTGAAATAACGGGGAATAAAAATTATTTCCTGCGGGGCTCTGCTTTTAACTTTGCCCCTCCATGAATAATAAGCTGGCACTTCGTTCTTCCCGGCCCGTGGCTATCTGGCTGCTTGTGGGAGTGGGTATGATCATGATTCAGGTTTTACTGGGCGGCATCACAAGATTAACGGGCTCAGGACTTTCTATAACAGAATGGAAACCTATCATGGGAACATTACCGCCCATGAATGACCAGGACTGGAATACAGCTTTTGAAAAATACAAACAGATCGCCCAATTCAAATATGTGAATCCTCATTTCGGACTCAGCGATTTTAAATTCATTTTTTTCTGGGAATGGTTTCACCGGCTTTGGGCCCGGTTGATAGCTGTTGCCTTTGCCATTCCATTTATCGTTTTCATCATTCAGAAAAGATTTAAAAAAGAAATGATAAAGCCCATGCTGATCCTTTTTTTGCTGGGCGCACTGCAGGGATTGGTTGGCTGGATCATGGTGCAGAGCGGTTTGGAAGACTCCGAACTGGTTTATGTAAGCCATTATAAACTGGCTATTCATTTTATTCTGGCATTGGGCTTACTTTGTTATTCTCTTTGGTTCGCCTTTGATTTATTAATACCAAAAGAACAGATTACTATTAATAAACCACTCCGGAAATTAAATGGTTGGCTGATTGCTTTATTGATAGTACAGCTCATTTATGGAGCTTTTATGGCCGGATTGAAAACAGCGCCTGCAGCCCCCACATGGCCAACTATGAATGGCGTTTGGTTTCCCGGTAACATTCATTCATTTGGAAACCGGGAATTTCAAGGGCTTTCATTTCTGACCGGTCATCCATTGGTCATTCATTTTATACACCGCAATCTTGCTTATATTATTTCTGTACTTGTATTTGTGTGGTGGTGGAGAGCTAATAAAATCCAGGGGACAACAGTTTTTCAAAAAACAAAAACATTGCCATTATTGATTGTGTTTTTACAGGTATTGTTGGGTATCCTTACTGTATTGAATACAGTTAATCTTCATTCATTTCTCTGGCTGGCAGTGGCCCACCAGTTTGCAGCCATGCTGTTATTAGTTTCGCTGGTTTGGATACTCTATATTATTCGCAGTAAGGCAACCAATGTTTCATAGGATATCTTCATTTGAATAAGCAGCCATTTATCACTACTTTTAATAAAACCACCTCCCGGCTGATGAAAACCTGGCTAAAAGGATTTTATTATTCCTTCCCCATACAATTAGTGTTCCTGCATTTCAGGAAATACCAGGCGTTGTTGTTGTTCTGGTTTATCCTGTTCAGCACCGTGAACGGAACCTTCATGAAAACTTTCGGGGCCGATTCATTGTTTCTTGCCCCTGAATATTTAGGGAATGTCAATTCACTCAGCGCGGCGATTCTTGGAATAGCTATCGGCATGTTCATTATGAGCTGGAATATTTCCACTTTCATTCTGTTCAGCAGGCATTTTCGGTTTTTGGCTGCTACCACCAACCCCTTTTTAAAATATTGTATCAATAACTCCATTATCCCCGGAATTTTCGTGTTGTTTTATTTTTTCAAAGCGTATCAATTCGACTATTACAAAGAACTGATCCCAACCGGTGAAATTCTTTTTTTATTCGGAGGATTTTCATGCGGCCTGATCTTTATACTGGCCGTCTCACTTATTTATTTTTTCAGGGCCGATCGTTCCATCCAGCGGCGCATGATGCCTGTTATCAGTGATCCGAGATCCTATATCACCCATCTTGGCCATATAAAAGAAATTTACCACGATCTGCCACTCATCAACGTGAAATGGTATTTTGAATCCCCGATGAAAATAAGACCGGCAAGAGATGTATCACATTATACGAACGTGTTTATAGAATCTATTTTTAAACGGCATCATTTTGCAGCTATTCTTTCCGTATTTGCTGCTTTCCTGTTCCTGCTGTTTATCGGGTTTTTTCTTGACAATGCTTTTTTCCAGTTACCGGCCGGCGCCAGCATTACTATTTTCTTTTCCGTACTTATTGGTGTGGCCGGGGCCATCACTTATTTCCTGCAGAGCTGGAGCATTCCGTACCTGATCGGTCTTGTATTGCTGCTGAATGTATTTTATAAACTGGATTGGATTGATCCCCGCAACAAAGCTTACGGACTGAATTACTGGAACAAAAAGGAACGACCGGCTTATACAAGGGAGGGGTTACTGGCGTTGTGCAGCAAAGAGAATGTGGAGGCAGACCGTCAAAATATGATCAGTATATTAAATGCCTGGAAGAAAAAACAAAACAGCGAAAAACCATTGCTCGTATTGATCAATACGAGCGGGGGAGGACACCGCAGTGCTACGTTTACCTTCAGTGTGCTGCAGCAATTAGACAGTATGACACAGGGGGCCATTCTGAAAAAAACATTTTTAATCAATGGCGCTTCAGGAGGTATGATCGGTGCTGCCTATTTCAGGGAATTATACAAACAAAAACAGGAAGGAAAAAATATCCGCCTGCAGGACAACAAATATGTTGATGATATTGCAGGCGACCTGCTGAACCCTTTGTTCACTTCTTTTTTTGCAAGGGACCTTATTTCCCCGGCGCAAAAATTCAATGTGGGTCCATATAGTTATGTAAAAGACAGGGGCTATGCCTTTGAACAAAAACTCGGAACGAATACAAGAGGGTTTTTAAGTAAACAACTGAAAGATTATGTGGCAGATGAAAAAGCCGCTAACATCCCATTGATGTTTTTTAATTCAGTGGTAACAAGGGACAGCCGTAAAATGATCATCAGCACACAACCTGTCCGGTTTATGATGCAGGGGCGTCATGACACAACAAATATTCCGTCCATGGATCCGGATGCAGTAGATTTTGTTTCTTTTTTTGCAAAACAGGATCCGTATAACATTCGTATTCTTTCTGCATTGAGGATGAATGCGACCTTCCCGATCGTATTACCGAATGTGTGGCTTCCATCCAACCCGGTGATAGATGTAATGGATGCCGGCCTGCGGGATAATTTCGGGCAGGAAACCACCCTTCGGTTTTTATCATCTTTTGATGACTGGATAAAGGACAATACCAGCGGCGTGCTGGTACTGCAGATCAGGGACCGGGGAACGGGGGGCTGGGAGATGCCCTATGTTTCAGATGATCTAAGCGATCATGTAACCAAACCCTTTTTGCTGCTGCAGCATAACTGGTTTAAGATGATGGAATATTTTCAAAATGATATGCTGAGTTATTATAGCACTAACAGCGGAAACCCCGTGTATAAAATCACTTTTCAGTATGCCGCCAGTAATGAACAAAATAAAGCAGCGCTAAACTTTCATCTTACCAGGCGGGAAGAAAAAGACATCATGTCATCTATTAATTCAGCTGGCAACCAAAAAAGTTTTCAGCAGGTACTGACGCTATTTGAAAGAAAAATTTTGCCGGATTCAACCCGGAGAAATATTATCAAGCCCTGGATTTGGTAATAACAGGTTGCCACTACCAGATCATACAGGCTGCAGGAGCCTGAAACATTTTTTCTTTACTGCTATTTTCAATTCTGTTACGGTTTCGGCCGGTTCGCCATCAATATGAAGTGGAGCATTGGACAGGTTCAGGATACTGAGTTTATCTGTTTGAAAATAGATCAATCCCTTATTCTCTTTTACCAATGATGCTGCCTGTAATTTGTTCCAGCCCGCCAGTTGCTTTAATGTCTGCCAAACGAAACTTATTTTATTCTTACTGGTTACAATTACTATATCCAGCAACCCGTCAGTCAGACTTGCTTGGGGTGCAATGGTAAAGTTGTTGCCAAACTGGTTGCTGTTGGCAATACTGATAAAATAAGCATCTGTTTCAATGTTTGCATGCTGTAACTGTAATTGAAACCGGTAGGGTTTCATGGAAAAAAAATTTTTTATTGCCAGCCTTGCATAAGTTGCCAACCCCCTTTTGGGCTGACCAGCAAAATCATGTGCCACCCGGGCATCAAAACCAAGCCCACAGAGCATGCAGGCAAAATGATCATTGGCATAAAACCCATCAATGGCAGCCGCATTGCCATTGAAAATAACTTCCATTGCCCCGGCCCGATGTTTGGGAATTTTAGCTGCAAAGGCTAAGCCGTTTCCTGAGCCACAGGGGATGATGCCAAAGTTTACATCGCAACCTATCAGGCTACCTGCTACCTGGCTTACGGTGCCATCGCCACCGGCAATCACCACATCCGTAATGGCCTGTTCATTAATAATAGGTCGTAAAAAAGAATAATCGCCGCTGGCCACAGAAGGAAATACCTGGAACACAATTTTTTGATCAGTTGTTTTTTTCTCAATGAATTGTAGCAGGTCTTTTTTTGCTTTTGTGCCAGAAACAGGATTGATGATATAAATGATATTTCGCATGACTTAAGGAAGCCGGAGTGTACCCAAATGTAACATACGGGTGGGAGCCATCATCATCGGGTTGGGCGGATTGATCACCATATAAATTTTCAACTGCTTCTTCCCGGCAAATAATTTCCGGAGAGTGACGATAGGAATTTTGGCAGTCGTAGTGCTGTCTTTCACCAGAAGCGGATTGCCCTTTTCATCAGAAAACTGTAATGAATGTAGCCAGTTGCTTGGAGTGATTTCTTTGAAAGTAACTTCCAGGAAGCCGTTCTTTTTCCATTCAGTTGATTTGATCTTTTTAATGTTGATCAATTCATCCGATTTGTTGCTGATCAGAACAGTTGCTTTATTCAGTGAGATCTTCCAGCTATCCTGTCCATTTACAAAAAGCGTTGACATCAACATGGTTAATATGGCAACAATATATTTCATTTTATGGCTTATTTCTGCTGTAAGTTATTAAATAATCATGCCACTATAATGATGTTGCGTTAATAATGAACGTTGCTCCATTCCCCTTCTCCATTTATAGAAAAGGGCAGGCCGCCCACCGAAATCTCAACGAAGGTGGGGGATGAGGCTACCATCTCAGCAAAGCGCTGGCCCAGGTAAACCCGCTTCCAAATGCAGCCAGGCAAACCAAATCACCTTCTTTTACCCTCCCCATTTCCCATGCTTCACATAATGCAATAGGTATCGAGGCTGCTGTTGTATTGCCAAACTTTTGAATATTATTATAGACCTGGTCATCACTTAACCGGAGTTTCTTTTGTACAAACTGGCTGATGCGGAGATTAGCCTGGTGAGGAATCAGGAGCCTGAGGTCGGAGGTCTGAAGGTTATTTGCTTTCAATGATTCAATTATCACTTCCGGGAATTTTTCCACCGCTTTTTTAAATACAGCCGGGCCATCCATGTTGGGAAAGAGCTGTGCATTATCTATCATGGCATGACTCATAAACATTTCACCCATCTCTGCTTCATCAAAGTCGGCCAGTTTTTGCTCTGTCCAGTGATTGGCATGCGTACCCGGGTTATACATCGCCAGTATCTCGGCGCTGTTACCATCACTGTGTAAATGCGTACTCAGAATTCCACGACTCTCATCACCTGTTGGTTGCAATACTACAGCGCCGGCGCCATCGCCAAATATCACGGAGATATTTCTTCCCCTGGTGCTGAAATCAAGACCAAAAGAATGTTTCTCAGCACCCACCACTAAAATATTTTTATACATGCCGCTTTTAATGAACTGGTCGCCGACGCTAAGTGCATATACAAACCCGCTGCATTGATTGCGTACATCCAGCGCCCCGATCTCTTTCATTTTCATGGCCCGTTGCAACAGTACGCCACAGCCGGGAAAATAATAATCAGGACAAATGGTGGCAAAAATGATGAAGTCAATGTCCTGCGGGCTGATGCCTGCCCTTTCAATAGCGATCCTGGCAGCTTCTACTCCCATGGTAGCGGTGGTTTCTTTGGTGCGGTGGGCATAGCGGCGTTCTTTGATACCGGTGCGTTCCTGTATCCATTCATCACTGGTATCCATGTACTTCAGCAGATCGTTGTTGGTTACCACATTGGCAGGCACATACATGCCGATACCGGCAATTCTACTTCTTATCATAGCAAGCAATTAAGCAAGTAAGATAGGAAATCCACGCCAAAACCGTGACATGTTGTGAGAGAAATGAAACTATACCGGAGAACAACTATTACCAAATGAACTTATAAGATTATTATTTAAGTGAAAGATGCAGCACTTCCACCGCAAATTTCTCACACTCATCTTCCACCGTTTGGAGGTCTTTTGATTTTACGTAAGAGCCGATCACATGATCACCGGCATTCGGAATGGCTACCTGTCGTTTTAAATTTTCAGGAGTGCTGAGTTGCAGGAACATTCTTTTCATGGCAGAAACTTTTACCACCGCGTCTTGGTGTTTTTCATCTTTAAAATAGTATAACAACAGGGTAGGTTGTTTTATTTTTCTGAAAGTCGACTCTTTCATTGTTGATTCAATCAGTTCTTCCAGCTGAACCAATGAAACAGTTGCATAGCGATTGTTCCAATATTGAGCATATAAAGCCGTAGTGTCTTTTGTTACCCGGTGTTTACCGGAAACTAACTGGGCTATTTGCAGCCCCCAATGGTTATTCAGCATCCATGCACTGCCATCGTTGATAGCAATATTGGGAGAAAGCATAATGTTAGCTGCTATATCAGGATATTCAGTACAAAGTTTTAAGGCCAATGTTCCTCCCGTTGAAGTGGACATCAGGATAATTTTTTTCCCCAGTTGTTTCCCGATAGCATAGGCTTCTTTGGCGGAGTTCCATAGCCTGTCGGCAGTTACATTGGCCAAAGGTTCTGTGGTATCCACACCATGATCTTCCAGTCTTGATAAATAAAGATTACATCCAAATTTTTGTGCAAATTCATAATGCACCGGGTCGCCTTCTTCCTGGCTGGCAGAAAATCCATGCAGGTAAACGACCGCATATTCTGTTTTTTCTTTCAAGCTGTCATTCAGCCATAAAATCCTTGCTTCATTATCCGGTTTCAGTTTATGCTGCGATTCATGGTCTTTGATATATTTTTCTAATGCAGCCGGTTCAGCAGGAACAGCCGGGAGGTCTTTTGTGAATTTTGCTGAGGCGGGTTGCGGGCCAAAGAAATACACAACAATCAGCAGTAAAAGGAAGATACCGAGCCATTTGAGGAATTTCATGAAAACTATTTTCCTAAAACTACATTAAATCCCCGTTTTAAACCGTATTAAGCCTGTATTAAATGCTGGTTTCGTTTGCTTCCCCCGCCTAATTGCCGTACCTTCGCCGCTCGTTTGAAATTGAGAATATGGACATCAGAAACATTGCGATCATAGCCCACGTAGACCACGGTAAAACCACCCTGGTGGACAAAATATTACGTACCACCAAAGTATTCCGTGATAACCAGGAAACCGGTGACCTGATCATGGACAGCAACGACCTCGAAAAGGAACGGGGCATCACTATTTTCAGTAAGAATGCCGCAGTAGTTTATAAAGACGTTAAGATTAATGTGATTGATACTCCCGGTCACGCCGACTTTGGCGGTGAAGTGGAAAGGGTATTAAAAATGGCTGACGGGGTGTTATTATTGGTAGATGCTTTTGAAGGCCCGATGCCGCAGACAAGATTTGTGTTGCAAAAAGCATTGCACCTGAACCTGAAACCGATCGTAGTTATCAATAAAGTAGATAAACCGAATTGCCGTCCTGATGAAGTACATGATGCAATCTTCGAATTGTTTTTTAACCTCGATGCAACCGAAGCACAACTCGATTTTCCAACTTTTTATGGTTCAGGCAAACATGGCTGGTTCAATGATACATTAGTAGAGATCGACAATATCAATCCTTTGCTGGATGGGATTATTAAATATGTGCCGGCACCAAAAGTAAACGAGGGTCCGGTACAAATGCAGATCACTTCACTGGATTATTCTTCCTTCCTTGGCCGGATTGCCGTGGGTAAAGTAAGCCGTGGTGTTTTGAAAGACGGCCAGAATATTGTTTTAATGCAGGCCGATGGAGCCATTAAAAAAACCAAAGTAAGAGAGTTGTATGTTTTTGAAGGAATGGGTAAAAAGAAAGTAACGGAAGTAATAGCCGGTGACCTCTGTGCTGTAGTAGGCATTGAAGATTTTAATATTGGTGACACTATTTCGGATGCAGAAACTCAGGAAGCATTGCCGACCATCAGTGTGGATGAGCCAACCATGAACATGTTATTCTCCGTAAACAATTCACCTTTCTTTGGTAAAGATGGAAAGTTTGTTACATCACGACATCTCCGTGACCGGTTGATGAAAGAAACAGAAAAAAACCTGGCATTGAGAGTGGAGGACAGTGAGGATGGAGATAGCTTAATGGTCTATGGCCGTGGCATTCTTCACCTGGGGATATTAATTGAAACCATGCGCCGGGAAGGATATGAATTAACTGTTGGTCAGCCGCAGGTAATTGTAAAAGAGATCCACGGAAAGAAATGCGAGCCTTACGAAAATTTAGTGGTGGATGTGCCGCAGGAATTTGCCAGCAAGGTGATTGACCTTGTCAGCCGCCGCAAAGGTGAAATGCTGGTGATGGAAACCAAAGGCGAAATGCAGCACCTCGAGTTTGAAATTCCATCAAGGGGATTGATCGGGTTGCGTACACAAATGCTTACAGCCACTACCGGCGAAGCAGTGATGGCTCACCGTTTTACGGAATACAAACCATGGAAGGGCCAGATACCCGGAAGAAGCAATGGGGTATTGCTTTCCAAGAATACAGATAAGACAACAGGTTATTCCATAGATAAATTGCAGGACAGGGGAAGCTTTTTTGTTGATCCTGCTGAAGAAGTGTATGCCGGGCAGATCATTGCAGAAAATATCAAACCCGGCGACCTGGTAGTAAATGCAACGGAACCAAAGAAATTGACCAACCACCGTGCCAGCGGCAGTGATGATGCTACCCGGATTGCTCCTAAAATACAAATGACGCTGGAAGAATGCATGGAATATATCCAGGAGGATGAGTGCATAGAAGTAACGCCGAATTTCATTCGTATGCGGAAAGTGATACTGAATGAAGATGAAAGGAAGAAAGTGCAGAAGAAGATGGAAGCGGAAGCGGTATAAGGAGTTACTGACTTTATTTACTGTTAATGCCGGGTCTTCGCCCGGTATTTTTTATAATAATAACTTATCACCAGACTTCTTTAGCTTTATAGCAACAGGCATTCATAAATGATTCCCAACATTCTTCATTTTGTTTTTGGCATGGCGCCGGATTTTGGCGGCAAGCCCTTTTCGCTGGTACATTACCTGTCAGTGAGATCTGCTGTTGAATTAAATAAACCAACCGCTGCCATTTTACACTATCAATATGAGCCGGAAGGGGAGTGCTGGCAGAAAACAAAGCCATTTCTTACTTTAAATAAAGTTGCGGCTCCCGATTCATTTATGGGCCGGCCACTATATCATGTTGCACATAAAGCTGATGTTGTTAGGTTACAGGCATTGAAAGAAACCGGCGGCATTTATCTTGATCTTGACACGATCAGTGTAAAACCGCTGACCGGGCTGTTGGATCATTCATTTGCCATTGGGCAGGAGCTCAAACCAAAATATGTTCCAAAAAACTGGCGGCAACGAATCAAATACAAACTCGGGTTGATAAAGGAAAATTCAAAAGATGCGACTGGTTTGTGCAATGCAGTGTTGCTGTCAGAAAAAAACAGTGAGTTTGTAAATCTTTGGCTGGACGAATACAAAACTTTTCGTTCCGAAGGAAGAGATAAATACTGGAACGAACATTCGGTGCAGGTGCCGGAGAAACTAGCAGCAGCTCACCCGGAGAAGATCACCCAACTCAGTCCTTATGCTTTTCATTATCCTTTATATGATAAAGCGGGGTTGAAATCAATGTTTGAAGAAGTGGCAGAATTCCCCGAAGCGTATCTTCATCATCTCTGGGAGTCATTTTCCTGGGATCCATATCTTTCAAAACTTACTATAGAAAAAATAAAGACGGAGAATACAACCTATAATCTTATTGCCAGAAAATATTTATAGATGAAAATCGGATTTGCTTCCAGGTTGAACCCACTTGATAAACGGTCATGGTCCGGGACTGCTTATTATTCTTATCAACAGATCAAAAAAAATTATGAGGTCGAGATCTTCAATTACAAATGGACCTGGCGGGTGCGGGAATGGCTCACCATGCAAAAAAGTCTGAACAGAAGATTTTTTAAAAAACAAACTGCCGTTGAATTTCTCAGGAGCTACGCAAAATATTTCAGCAAACAATTACAAAAAGACCTGGAGAAAAGACCAGTGGATGTGTTGTTTGTTTCTGCCTCATCGCAACTCATTGCTTACCTGGAAACAGATATCCCGATCATCTACATGACAGATGCTACGTTTCAGCAATTACAGGGATATTATCCTTATTTCAGCAACCTGGCAGCATATAATATCACACAAGGTATAGAACTGGATAAAAAAGCTTTTATAAAAACTTCACATTGCATGCTGGCATCGGAATGGAATAAAAATTCAGTTATTAATGATTATGGGATTGATGCGCAAAAAATTTCTGTAGTACCCTGCGGCGCTAATATGGATATGATTCCTGCATCAACAGAACTGAGCATGGATGCCTCCGGCCAATGCCGGCTATTATTCCTTGCAGTGGAGTGGAACAGGAAGGGAGGCGATATAGCTTTGGAAACATATCACATACTGAAAGAAAAAGGACTTAACCCTCAACTGCATATAATTGGCTGCGTGCCTCCGCATGACCTTTCAAGCGAAGAAAATATTATGGTCATTCCGTTCCTGGATAAAAATAATACAGAAGATTTTCAGCAACTGCACAAAATATTCCTTCAAACCGATTTTCTTTTGCTTCCGACCAGGGCTGAATGTGCCGGGGTTGTTTTCAGTGAAGCATCTGCTTATGGCATCCCTTCTGTAACTACAGAAACCGGCGGAGTAAGGACTTATGTGCAGGATGCTGTAAACGGGTATGCTCTTCCCATTAATGCCGGCGCTGATGCTTATGCCCAAAAAATTGAACAACTTGTTTCGGATCCGCAAGCCATGCTAAGCCTAAAGCTATCCAGCAGAAAGTATTATGAAGAAAGACTGAACTGGGATATCTGGGGAAAGCGATTTACAGAAATTGCGGAACGACTGGTTCATAAGATCTGAGGCATTATCTTTGCAGTAAAATAAAGAAGTATGAAACGGTGTGTCCTGATTCTCTCATTTCTTATTTTTCATTCCTTATTTTATATTTCCTCCGCCCAATGCTCCATCTGCACCAAAACAGCACAACAGTTGGGTGAAAAACCTGCGCAGGGTTTGAATTCAGGGATACTTTATCTTGCCTTTGCTCCTTTTGCCATTGTTGGTTTTGTGGCTTACAGGTGGTGGAAAACTAACCGGCGAACGGGTTAAACAATTTTACAACAATCCTTTACGGGCCATGCGAAGTGCATGTTTCAGATGAGAAAAAAACACAAAAGATTTTTTCTTATAATGAAAGATAAGACGCCTGTTCCCCATCACATACCGGAACATGGCAGAAGAAAATTTTTTCCCATCCATTGTCTTTAAAATTGCAGCATACTGAAGCAATGATTCTTTTTCTTTGTCCCTTGCCACAGGCCTTTCAAAAAAAGTTTCGAGAAAATAGACAGATTTTTTTCTCAACTGGTTTTCCCTTTCCTGTTTGTCTTTAATGGAAGTAAGTGTACGGGAGCTGTTCTTATCATGCGCCCGGTGCCATGTCAGCGTTTTCGGTATGCAACCGATAATGCCGGTACTTGCCGCATGCATACTGATCCACCAATCGTAAAAAATATCTGAAGGGAAGGGAAGACAGCGATTCACCAACTCTTTTTTAAACATACAGGCATGGCCATGCACGGGACTGTTGAAAACTAATTTGTGAACATCATCAATGGCAGAATAATAAACCCCGGGTGCACCTGTCCTGTTTTCAAAATCATCAGCAGTAAAACTGCCGGATAATGAGTAAACAAACAACGAACCCTCCGGCCATTCATTCATCATGGTTTCAATCTTGGAAGCATCCCAGATATCATCCTGGTCGCAGGTGGCGATATAATCACCGGGGGCAAGCAATATGGCTTTCTCAAAATTTTTATTATAGCCCAGGTTTTTTTCATTGACAACATATTTCACCCGGCTGTCCTTCCTGCTGTATTCTTCAAGAATTTGCACCGTATTGTCGGAGGATGCATCATCCACAATGACCAGTTCGAGATTTACATAGGTTTGCGACAGTACGGAACCTATTTGCGGCCGGAGGAATTTTTCACCATTGTAGGTGCACATCACTACGGAAACAAGTGGCCTTATGGTAGCAGGGGATGACAAATCAAAAATTTCCTTTTATGATCCTGCGGACAGTATAATAAAGTGCAACGAAAGGATTTTTGTTTTGCAGGAACAATAACTTCGGATATTGTTTCATTATTTTCTGGAGTTTCACCGGGTAATAGCTAAGGGGGACAAATTTAAAAAACATTCCTTCTCTCTTTAATATATCAGCACCTTTACGGATAGATTCTTCAATATGTTTTTCATCCACATATTCATCTTTGTTATATTCAGTGTGGGCATAGGATTGAATTTTATATTTGATCTTCTCTACCCCCCCTAAAAATGAAAAATGCCAGCCACCAGCGCTGACAGATTGAAAAACGTCCCGCCCGTTTCTTAATCCCTGGGGTGTAATTTCTTTAAACTTTTTGGCCGTACAGGCAATACATCCTTTCCACCAGCGGCTCTTACCCCTGTTCTGGCAATTAAGAAAATAGTAATGGAACAAGAGTGAAAATGCAATAGGTTCAGCGGGGGCTTTGATCTTTTGCAAAACGGATGGGTCCGGTATTTCATCCAGGTCGCTTACCATTACGATGTCGTTATCATCCATTCTATCAGCCACCCGGATCAAAGCGTTCCGTTGTTCATTTTCCAGTTTCCAGGCGGCGCTTTCGGGATTATATTGTTTGTCATTTTCAAAGACCAGCCCTTCGGTGCTTTGTTTAACAGGCAAATAAATGATCTTGTGCTCCCATTTTTTATAACGGTCTTTTTCCGGTGGGAAATTATAAGGCTTGGGTTTTCCGTTATAGGTCAGGTTAGATTCAGCAATGACAAAATAATCAACATATTCGTCAAGAAATTTTAACCTGAATTCCAGTAAATCAAGCTCATTAAAAAAAGTAAAACAGTCAAAGGTTTTCATAGTATGCAATGTCGTAAAATATTTGCTTCAGACTCCGGTTTTTTTTAAACGCCACCTATAAAAATTTCCGGGATTACTTTTTTACATTGCTTAACTTGAGCAAACAAAATTATCTCTTTATGCAAAGGCTTTTTTTAATACTGCTCTTATTTCCTGTTTGTTTATCTGGACAGAACCTGCCTGACGGCAGGCAAGGACTGCCGTCTGTCGAAGAAAAAACAAAGGACCTGAAAAAATATGGAGGTTTCTTCAATTTCTACTGGGATGAGAATACCGGGAAGATCTGGCTGGAGATAAGCAGGCTTGATTCAGAGATTTTGTATGTCACATCGCTGCCAGCCGGATTGGGTTCCAATGATATTGGATTGGACAGGGGTTTGCTGGGAGGAGAAAAAATAATAAAGTTTTCAAAAGTGGGAAGAAAGATCTTAATGGTTCAGCCCAATTATGAATACCGGGCCATTACCAATGATGCAGCCGAAAAAAGAGCGGTGGAGCAATCTTTCGCCCAGTCAACTATCTGGGGTTTTACAGAAGAAGCAGAAACCGGGGATCATTATCTCGTTGATGCAACAGATTTTTTATTGCGGGATGCCATGCAGGTGACCAATCGGCTTCGGAGCAACCAGCAGGGAAATTATTCATTAGATAAAAGCAGGTCGTCCATTTATTTGCCCCGTACAAAAAACTTTCCTTTCAATACAGAACTTGAAACCTCTGTAACATTTGTCAACAGCGATGGTACTACGGGCAATTATGTAAACTCAGTTACTCCATCACCGGAAGCAATAACATTACGGATGCATCACTCTTTTGTGCAGTTGCCGGACAATAATTACCAGCCAAGGGTTTTTGATCCGCGCAGCAGTTTTTTCAATATTTCTTTTTTTGATTACAGCACTCCTGTTTCAGAACCGATCGCCAAATATTTTATCTGTCGTCATCGCCTGAAGAAAAAAGATCCTAATGCAGCAGTAAGCGAAGCGGTGAAACCCATCATCTATTATCTCGATAACGGAACACCGGAACCCATCCGTAGCGCTTTACTGGAAGGGGCTAGCTGGTGGAACCAGGCTTTTGAAGCAGCAGGTTATAAAAATGCTTTCCAGGTGCAACTATTACCCGAAGATGCTGACCCGATGGACATCCGTTATAATATGATCAACTGGGTGCATCGTTCAACGAGAGGCTGGAGTTATGGTGCCACGGTTACGGATCCACGGACAGGAGAAATAATTAAAGGCAATGTGACGCTTGGTTCATTAAGAGTTCGCCAGGATTACCTGATCGCACAGGGACTATTAGCTCCTTTTGAAAATGGCATGCCGGCTGATGACAAAATGCTGAAGATGGCACTGGCAAGATTAAAACAACTGGCCGCTCATGAAGTGGGACATACATTGGGGCTGATGCATAATTATATTGCCAGTACGGACAACCGGGCCAGTGTAATGGACTATCCTCATCCATTGGCACAAATAAATAGTAATGGAGAAATTGATTTAAGCAATGCGTATGATAATAAGATCGGTGAATGGGATAAGATCGCTATTACATGGGGCTACCAGGATCTTACCGGGGACAGCAATGAGAAAACTGCATTGAATAAAATAATTGATGATGCCCAGCGAAAAGGTCTTGAGTTTTTAACCGACCAGGATGCAAGACCGGCCGGTGCATTGCATCCCCGCACACATTTGTGGGACAATGGAACAAATGCTGTTGATGAATTAAAAGAAGTAATGAAAGTAAGAACAAAAGCCATGAACCAGTTTGGTGAAAAAAATATCCGGTCTGGTATGCCAATGGCCATGCTGGAAGATGTGCTGGTGCCGGTTTATTTTTATCATCGTTACCAACTGGAGGCTGCGACCAAAGTTGTAGGTAGCATGTCCTACACCTACACATTGCGGGGTGATGGAAGAATAGCGACAGAAGCAGTGAATAAGACCGAGCAATTAAGAGCTTTGAATGCAGTGATCGATTGCATTGACCCAAAAGTTTTGGCGATTCCCTCTACAATCGCCAAACTGATCCCTCCACGACCTGCGGGATATAACTTTTCCCGTGAACTTTTCCGAAAAAGGACCGGGCTTGCTTTTGATGTATTGTCACCTGCCGAAACAGCAGCCGATCTTCCTTTTTCTTTTCTGTTTAATGCTGACAGGCTGAACCGCATGGCGCAATATGAAGCGGAGAACGGGGGATTGGGGGTAAATGAAATGATCAATATCCTGCTGGATAAAACATGGAGATCGAACAGGCGCATAGGGATCAATGCACTGATAGAGTTACAAACGGAGCAGGTATTACTGACTTACCTGCTTTCAGCCAGTGTGAATGATAATAATTCTTTTGTTGTGAAATCCATCCTTAAAAATGCGTTGGAGCAATTAAAGACATTTGTTGAAGCAAAACTCAAAACGACAATTGATATAACGTATAAAGGACATTTGCTGCTGGCATTGGAAAGAATGAAAGAACCAGAAAAGGCTAAACCAACTATTCACAAAGAAATTCCGCCGGGTGCTCCGATTGGCTGTGATTGGGATGAATAATTGATTAATGAATAATAAGTTTTTTAACGGATTGATTGACGCTGAGCATATAAATACCGGCAGGCAAAGCAGGCAAACAGATTTCAGCAGGAAGGACAAGGATATGTTTTTGAAAGACAGTTTTCCCGGTTACATCAAACAGTTTCATATCAGCCTGGGCTTTAATATTACCCGCAATTATGATATTAGCACTTGTGGGGTTGGGATAAATAATAAATTCATCATTACTTCCTGTTGTTACATGTCTTACCGGAGTATAGTAGAGGGAGTTATTTTTTTCAATAAATTTTATCCGGTAATAAACTCTTCCCGGTAAAGGGTTTTCGTCAATAGTTGAATAATCTTTTTTTTGATCGTTGCATGGTATTGTTTTTAATTCCATCCATTGGCTGGCAGTAACGGATCTTTCAATAATAAACTTTTTTACATCGGCAGGGTTATCAATTTGCCATTGAAGTAATACTTTTTCATTCATAGCGGAGGCTGTGAATGTTATCAGCCTTACGGGTAACAAAAGTTGACAATATCCTGCAGGGTCTGTTGATCTTGAAAAAGTATAATTGGAAAAAATCTGTCCATTACTACCTGCTGATGCCGGAACAGCAGCATTGCAACCGGCATCCCGGTTTATTTCGGCACCGGCTGCACCGCCGGTGATTGATACAGTAACAGCCGGGGTGGCCCCTGTAAAATAAACGGCGCCGCCACCACCACCACCGCCGCCGCCAAAACATCTTCCCGAAACAATACCGTCATCAGACAAACCACCGTTTCCGCCATTGACATTTATGAAAACATTGCCTGTGTAGCCGGATACATGCATAATAATAGTGCCACCTGCCCCACCACCACCAGCCCCATCAGATTGCGAGGCTCCACCTTTTCCCCCATTGGCACTTATTGAATAATTATTTCCAATTAAATTATTTGCCCAGATAAATATGATGCCGCCGCCATTGCCACCATAGTTGAATAAAGCAGAACCGTTATTGGCATGTCCGGCACCGGCACCACCACCCATAAATATTTTTGAACCACTCCATGAACTGAGAGCTTTTCCGCTACGCCCCCAGTTGTTGCTGACGTTACAACCTGTTGGCCCGCTGCTGCTATTACCTCCTCCATTGCCACCAGTGGTCAGGTTGGCTCCGCCGCCACCACTGTTATTGTGATTATTACCACCGCCACCACCGTTCGCCGGGGCTCCCTTTGCCGAATTCACTGTGGCAGGAATATTTGCAACACATTCACCTTTGTATGCCCCATTCAGATTGGATGTAGAAGTAATGTCATAAGCATAACCGGTTCCTGCTTGCTGAAAAAGATTGCAGGTGCCGCTATTATTGTAATAAGCTCCTCCGCTATATCCGCTTGAATCGGCAAATATTGGCGCATTTAATGTTATGTCCTGGTAGGCAAAAATTGCGATCACCCCACCTGTACTTGCAACACTATCCCAGGCGGCTGCTTTTATAGTATCAACTATGTTGGCGGAATAATATTCTGCAAACTGCACTAATTGTACTTTCCCGGTGGAAGTATTGTAGGAATTTAAAAGATTATGAAAGAGAAAGACAGAGTCGCCGATAATATAGCAAACAGCTCCTATTTCATAATTGCCAGCTTCATTTAAAGAAGTGGTATCTCCGAATGCGGAGGTATTTGTTGTGATGACAGAGGCGCCCTTCATTTGTACCAGCATCACCCTGCTATTAACGTTTAGCCCCGTAATATCGGCAACACGAACACAGGCCTTTGAGGGAATTATTTCAACTACCCGGTGATAAGTGTTGATGATGCCGCTGATATTAGTGGTTTGTGCATAGACCGGAAAGAAAGACAGTACAATAAAAAAGCAGGCAGCTGAAATTCTTTTGAAAACAGCCTGATACGGAAAGAAGTTTATATAAATTTTTCCCATTACAATCTGACAAATTAGTAACAATTAATTGATTGGGGAATAAGTAAAATCCACAGCCCTTAATAACTATGTAAATACAAAAAATACCAGAGAATGCAGAGCTTATTTACGGAGGGTTTTATGACTGCTGTCACAAAATGGCGGCGTCTTTGTTTGCTTGCATTGGCAAAACCAGATTTCTTCCGCCTGGTCAAACACAACTTTTACACTTTTAAACGGAGTACCTTCTATTTTTTTATGATTGCTGTCGCAAAAAGGTGTTTTTTCGGTGAGCCCGCAGCTGCACCATGAATATACTTTGCCCGGTTCAACCATAATACCCACCGGTTCACAATGGGCGATGCATGGTAGTCCTTCGTTGGGTATCGTTTCTTCCATGGTTATTATTTATCAGCTATAAATTTATAAAGATTGAAATTTCCTTTTTGATAAGCCGTTTCAATCTCCTTTTTCAGTACTGTTTTATCAACGCCTTTCATTCTCTTTTGTTCGATCAGGTAATAAGCTCTTTCTGCCAGCAGCCAGAATTTTTTGTCAGACAAATGAGCTTTTTGTAATTGATGGAGGATGATATTCAGCAGTTCGCTGATGCCTTCTTTTTGGGAAGCGGTTGTTTTTAACACAGGCACTTCATTATAATGTGTGCTGAAGGTGGGGGCCAGCATCAGCCGCAGGTGTTTTACAAATGTATCGGCACCGGGCCGGTCGGCTTTGTTTACAACAAATACATCGGCGATTTCCATCAAACCGGCTTTCATTGTCTGTACTTCGTCCCCCGCTTCCGGAACGACAACAACTACCGTCACATCTGCTAACCCTGCAATTTCAATTTCGCTTTGTCCTACTCCAACTGTTTCAATAATGATATGATCAAATTGAAAAACTTTCATCAGGTCGGTTATCTCAATGATCTTTGGATGAAGACCACCCATAGAACCTCTCGTGGCCAATGAACGGATAAACACATTGGGATGTGTGTACCAATCGCTCATTCGTATCCTGTCGCCAAGCAAGGCGCCCAGGTTAAAAGGGGAAGAAGGATCAACACAGAGCACGCCCACTTTTTTTCCTTCTTTTACCAATAAGCCGATCAGCAGGTCAACCAATGTGCTTTTACCTGCGCCGGGAGGACCGGTAATACCAATAATTTTTGCAGGAGAGGAGGGAAGCGACTGCAACAGGGCCTCGTAGCCGGGATGTTCATTTTCCACCAGCGAAATGCAACGGGCCAGTGTTTTCGCATCGCCCTGCTGTAATTGATTGAGTAATTCCTGCCACATAGAATGAACGGGATGTTGTACGTTTACAAATGTATGCCGGGCAAGTTACAGAATGAATGGAGAAGCCCCATCATTTTTATACTGATGATAATAATGATGGCAGCATTGTTTTTCTCCCGTGCTGTCCTTTCAGCAGCCATCATTGCATTTACAGCCATTTCATTGATTCATCCTGGTTTTAAAAAGCATGTTAGTCTTTTTTTTGCATCCCCCTTTTTATGGGGAATGAGTTTGCTTTTTTTTCTACCGCTGATTTCTGGTTTTTGGAGCGAGGATAAAAAAGAATGGCTGGAAATGACCCGGATTAAACTGCCGCTATTTGTTTTGCCACTTGCTTTTGCAGGGCCCATTCATTTTCAAAAAAAAAAATGGGAATGGCTGGCATTTATTTTTATCACTCTTGTTACTGTTGCCTCTATATGGAGCATGGTGCATTATGTAAGCAATATTTCCGCAGCAAACGAAGGGTACCTGCGGGCTAAAACCATTGTAACAGCACTGGAAAACGATCATGTCCGTTTCAGCTGGCTGATCAGTGTGGCTGCATTACTGGCCGGATGGTTATGGGCAGCAAAGAGAAAAGAAAGCAAACCCATTGCCCGGGCTTTAGCTATCATACTGGTATGGCTGGTTATTTTTCTGCATATTTTGGCTGCCAGGACAGGATTGATCTCATTTTATATCATGCTGGCTGCTGCCGCAGTTTGGTTTATTATAAAAAAAGCAAAATGGAAATATGGCACTGCACTGCTGATTATTCTGATAGCTCTTCCGGTTATTGCCTACCTGTCACTTCCTACTTTTCATAACCGGGTGAAATATTTTTTGTATGACATGGAGTATTTCCAAAAAACCCATTACCTGCCCGGGGCCAACGATGCGGTCAGGGTGATCTCATTAAAAGCAGGATGGGCTGTGATGAATAAGCAGCCCATAACCGGGGTTGGTTTTGGTGATGTTCTTTCAGAAACAAAAAAATGGTACGCCGGGAATTTTCCACAAATGCTGGAAGCAGATAAAATTTATCCTTCCGGCGAATGGATGATGTATGGGTCAGGATGCGGCTGGCCGGGGTTTTTATTGTTCAGTTTTGTGATGATCATTCCTTTTTGGATAAAAACAGGTAACAGGTTACTGTGGTGTTTGCTGAACGTAACAGTCTTTTTCAGCTTTTTGTTTGATACCGGACTTGAAGTTCAGTTTGGTGTTTTTATTTATTCCTTTATTGTTTTATGGTGCTGGCGGTGGCTGAAGACAGAAAAGATGTAATCTTTGTAGTGAAATGCAACAACTATCAGTAGTCATAATCTGTAAAAACGAAGAAGATGTTATCGGCCAAACCCTGCAAAGCCTGGAAGGGCTTTGTGATGATATTATTGTATATGACAATGGTAGTATGGATAATACCATTGAACAAATAAGAAAATTCAATGTGCAACTTCACCAGGGAACATGGGAAGGATTCGGCCCAACCAAGAATAAAGCCATTGCGCTGGCAAAATATGACTGGATACTTAGCCTGGATGCTGACGAAGCTATTGATCAGGACCTGAAAAAATCATTGCTGGTGCTGCAGTTAACAAGAGAAGAAGATGTTTATGAAATAAAGTATAAAAATTTCCTTGGAAATAAATACCTGAAATACGGTGAGTGGGGCGGTGATAAACATATCCGCTTATTCAATCGTAAAAAAGTATACTGGGACGATGCATCCGTACATGAAGAACTGATGATAGCCAAAGGAATGAATATAAAAAAACTGAACGGCTATGTTTTGCACCAAACTATGAAGGATATTAATGACTATGCTGCAAAAATGTTCAGGTATGCCATGCTGAATGCAGAAAAATATCAGCGGCAGGGAAAAAGATCCTCCTTTTTCAAGATCCGTGTCGCGCCTGGTCTCAGTTTTTTTAATTATTTTATTTTAAAACTGGGTTTTTTGGATGGCTACGCCGGGTATCTGTGTGCAAGAATGACTTCCTGGTATACTTTTTTGAAATATGCAAAGCTTAGAGAGCTCAATAGGCAATCAGCAATGGACAATGGGCAATAAGCAGGAGACGCCTTAAATTTACAGTTGCCAATTGCTCATTGCAAATTGCCCATTGATTTATGACCAATTTCATTCCCATATTTCCTCTTGGCATTGTGGTTTATCCCGGCGAGGACCTGAACCTTCATATATTTGAACCAAGATATAAACAGCTTATCAGAGATTGTAATATATCAAAAAAACATTTTGGCATACCGGCGGTCATTGAAAATAAAGTACAGGATTATGGCTCAGTGGCGGAGATAACAGAGCTATCGAAACTGCATGATAATGGTGAATTGGATATAAAGACAAAAGGAGTAATGGTTTTTCGTATACTGGAAATAATAAAAGACGTTCCGGAAAAATTATATAGCGGGGCGATTGTTACTTACCCGGACAATCATGAAAAAGGAAGTCCTGCTGTGATGCGCAAAGTGATGAAAAGCATCCGGGACCTCCACAGGTTGTTAAAAGTAACCAAGGAATTCAAAAAGGGAGATGAAGAGATGACCTGTTATGATGTGGCGCATCATATCGGCCTGTCGCTTGAAGAAGAATATGAGCTGATTCTTTTGCTGAATGAAAGACAAAGGCAGGAATACCTGAAGCAGCATTTAGCTAAAGTAATACCGATGCTGGCCGGTATGGAACAATTGAAAGAAAAAATTAAAGGGAACGGGCATTTTAAAAACCTGGGGGGTTACGATCTGGAGAAATAATTCTAATAAAAAAATCATGTCAGTAACACTCTGTTTTGATTTTGGCAACACCCGCAAAAAAGTAGCTGTCTTTCATGGCGAGGAAATGAAAGAAGGAATTACATTGCCCGATGATACGGTTGAAACTATTCAATCCCTTATCAAAAAATTTCAACCGGCAAAATCGATACTTTCATCAGTCATAGAACACAACCCGGCTATTGAAGAATTACTTGGGGTCAATACGAAATTTCATAAGCTGAGCCATCTTACCAAAGTTTTATTTACAACACCTGTTGGCAAACCCGAAACGATCGGAGCCGACAGGCTGGCCCTGTCAGCCGCTGCTGTTCATTACTATCCGGATAACAATAATTTTGTTATTGGCCTTGGCACCTGTATTACTTACAATTTTATTAATAAATATCATGAGTTTGTCGGGGGCGCTATTTCTCCCGGGCTTGAAATGCGTCTGAAGGCATTGAATTTTTACACCGCAAAACTTCCGCTCGTGGAAGCCGACGCTAATGTTCCCCTGATCGGCTACGATACCAACACGAATATACTCACCGGTGTTGTGCTGGGGATGGCCAAAGAAATTGATGGATTCATAGAAGCATACAGGGAACGGTTCAGGAACTTTAACGTCCTGTTAACCGGGGGGGATATAGTCTATTTGGCTTCGCACCTTAAAAACAAGATATTTGCAGACCCTGATTTAATATTTAAAGGTCTTTATGCAATTAGTGAAGTTAATAACCCCTAAGATAATCAAGACGTTACACTGCTTTTCCCTGGCGATCCTGGTTTTACTTTTTACTGCTTTTACCCCTGCTTTTTCACAGGACAATTCTCCTTATTCCCGCTTTGGGATCGGTGACCTTATTCCATCCTCGAATGTCATTGGCCGGAGTATGGGTGGAATTTCAGCAGGATACACAGATGTAGTCGCCATCAATTTCAATAATCCGGCATCCTATTCTTCTTTTCAAAGCTTCTTTGAACCCAAATCAAAGAAAATGACTTCCGGAAGAGTAGTACTTGATATCGGGTTGGACTTTGAAAACCGAACACTCAGGGAATCGGCACCTGCAAAAAAATTCGTTGCCAGTAATGCACTGTTTTCTTATTTGCAGGTAGGTATGCCATTGAAGAAAAACTGGGGTTTAAGTTTTGGATTACGTCCCCTTTCAAGGATCAGCTATAAAATATCCCGCAATGAAAGATATATTGATCCGCTTACAGGTCTTCCAATAGACAGCACCCTTACAAGGAATGAAGGCAAGGGCGGAGCTTATTTAGCATCCGTTGGCACCGGGTTCAGTTTATTTACAAAGCAGAGGGCGAATAAAATGGAAGAGAAACTAAGCGTTGGCATAAATGCAGGTTTCCTGTTTGGAGAAAAAGATTACAGTACCAAAAGAAGCTTTATTAATGATACGGTGGATTATTACCAGGCAAATTTTGAAACCAAAACAAACTACAGCAGCATATATATTAGTGGAGGTATTCAGTATAAACTACCACTTGACAGCGGCAAAAGGATTTCGCTGACTATCGGGGCTTTCGGCAACCTTGGTCAGAAATTAAACGCATCGCAGGATAAACTGGTGGAAATATTCGGGTTTGATGACAATCTTGGTGAAATAAGACTGGATAGTATATCAGACCAGCTCAATGTAAAAGGAAAGATTATTCTTCCTGCATCATATACCATTGGATTTGTAGCACAAAAACCGATCATAATCGAAAAAGACAGAAAGCAGGGAGGATGGATGGTCGGTATGGATTTCTCCATGCAAAACTGGAACAAGTACCGTTTTTATGGACAGGTTGATTCAGTAAAAAATAACTGGGAAGTACGGATCGGCGGTCAGATCAATCCTGTTCCCAAAAGAAATTACTTCAGCAATGTAACTTACCGCGCAGGATTTTTTATGGGACCTGATTACGTTAAAGTAGGACAAACATTATCCCGTTTCGGCGCATCATTTGGCATGGGGTTACCGATTGCGATAAGCAGGCAGGCTCCCAACCAGTTCACGTTGATCAACGTGGCTCTTGAATACAGCAAACGGGGAAATACTAAAAATTTACTGAGAGAAAACATGTTCAGGTTTTCTCTTGGTTTTTCGCTCAGCGACCTCTGGTTTGGAAAACATAAGTATGATTAGCCCCCAAACCCACTAAAGGGGGCTTAAAAGAGTCTGCATGAAAATAAAATCTTCAAATACTTCGGCAGATTACTATCAAAATCTTGTTCGCTATTCTGTAAGGCTCGTAGCTCATAGCTTGTGGCTTGCAGCTTTTCTTTTCAGTAGTTGTGAAAATGATGTAAAACAGATTAAGGATCTTACTGAAAAGAAAGTGATGAAAGAAGAGGCTATCAAAATTGAAGGTTACCTGAGTCAGGAGGGAAAAATGAAAGCAAAGCTAAAAGCCCCGCTGATGCTGCGGGTGTTGGCTGATACATTGTATGTGGAGTTTCCCAACAGCCTTCATGTTGATTTCTATGATGACAGCGCCAATATCGAAACCAGGCTCGACAGCAGGTATGGTAAATATTTTGAAAACCTGGGAAAGGTTTATTTAAGGGATAGTGTGACGGTAATCACAGTAAAAGGAGATACACTAAAGAGCCCCGACCTGTGGTGGGACCAGAACACTAAATTGTTTTACACGGATAAATATGCTGTTTACCACGGTATAGGAAAAGTTATTCATGGCGGCAGGGGGCTTGTAGCCACACAGGATCTCAACAGTATTATTTTTAATGACCCAACCGGAACGATCCAGACCTCTCAAAATGGTTTTCCAAAATAAATTTACTATTCAAGGCACAGGGCACAAGGTACAAGACTCAAGTTGGGCCATGAACTATTAGCTACTTCTTTAAGTAACTTTCAGCTTTAAACTTTCAGATATGGAATACCGTCGCATGGGAAGAACCGGGCTTCAGCTGAGTGTACTTTCATTCGGCAGCTGGGTAAGTTTTCACAAACAGATCGATGACAGTACAGCCGATGAGCTGATGGGCATTGCTCATGAAAACGGGGTCAATTTTTTTGATAATGCCGAAGTGTATGCATTGGGTGAAAGCGAAAAAATGATGGGTCGGGTTTTGAAAAAGAAAAACTGGGACAGAACATCATACATAGTTTCATCAAAAGTGTTTTGGGGATGGCGGGGAAAAGAAAATAAACCCAATCAATCAGGACTAAGCAGAAAGCATGTGGTGGAAGCCTGCCATGAAGCATTGCAAAGATTACAGGTGGATTACCTTGATCTGTTTTTCTGCCACCGGCCCGATAAGGGAACACCGATTGAAGAAACGGTCTGGACGATGCATAATCTTATTCAGCAGGGAAAAATTTTATACTGGGGCACCAGCGAATGGAGTGGAGTGGAAATAATGGAAGCTCACCGGGTGGCACAACAATATGGATTGATAGGCCCGTCCATGGAACAGCCGCAATATAATTTGTTTGAACGGAACAAAATGGAAAATGAATTCCTGATGATATTCAAAACCGTTGGGATGGGCACTACTATCTGGAGTCCGCTTGCATCGGGTTTATTAAGTGGTAAATACAATAATGGCGTTCCGCAAGGAAGCCGCTTTGCATTAGATGGTTTTGATTGGCTGAAGGACCGGTGGATGCAGGAAAAGTTTTTAACCAAAGCAAAGGGGTTAAATAACCTCGCGCAGCAACTCAGCATTTCAATGGCCCAACTCAGCATTGCCTGGTGTATTAAAAACCCAAATGTAACAACAGCAATCCTCGGCGCAAGTAACAAGGAGCAGTTGCTGGAAAACCTTAAATCATTGGATGCGGTTGAAAAGCTGAATGATGATGTAATGCAGCAGGTAGAGGAAATTGTTCAGACCAAACCTGTACTGCCTGAATATTAAATAACGTGTGTCACCTTGTATCCAATAACCAGTAACAAGAAACCAACAACCAGCATATGTCATTCATCAACAAAACTGTACTTATTACCGGAGGAACCCGTGGAATTGGAAAAGCCATCGGACTCCGGCTGGCAAAGGAGGGAGCTAACATTGTTATCGCTGCAAAAAGTGTAGAAGAAAACGCCAGGCTCGGTGGCACTATCTTTTCTGCGGCGGCTGAAATGGAAGCAGCCGGGGGAAAGGCGCTGGCAGTTCAATGTGATATCCGGTTTGAAGACCAGATACAAAAAGTGGTGGATAAGACAATCGAAAAATTCGGTGGCATAGATATTTTAGTAAACAATGCCTCCGCTATTTCTTTAACGGCTACCGAACAAACCGAACCCAAACGTTTCGACCTGATGCATGACATCAATGTGCGGGGAACTTTTTTTGTAACAAAAGCCTGCATACCTCATTTAAAAAAATCAACCAACCCGCATATTCTTACTTTATCACCACCCATAAATCTTGACCCCAAATGGTTTGACAAACATGTGGCCTACACCCTTACCAAGTACAACATGAGTATGATGACGATCGGCTGGGCCAAAGAATTGGCCAAAGACAGGATAGCCGCCAATTCATTATGGCCAAGAACAACCATTGACACAGCAGCGGTAAGAAATCTGCTCGGTGGACAGGTACTTGCCAACATGAGTCGCACGGTGGATATACTCGCTGATGCGGCTTATTATATTCTGAGTAGACCTTCAGGAGAATGCACCGGCAACATGTTTATTGATGAGCAGGTGCTGGCTAAAGAAGGCATTACTGACCTGGAAAAATACTCGGTGGTGCCGGGGGCACAGTTGTATACGGATTTGTTTGTGTGATCAATGCTTCTTACTTCTATTAAAAAAGAACCTGGCGCCGATTGTAAGATTCAAACGTCCGTGACCATAACGGTTAAAAGGAGAGTCCCGGATAAACGAGGCTTCTGCAAATAACGAGAAACGGGAATTGATATTCCAGTTAAGACCTGCGCTGAGTCCATAGTAAAGATCGCTGTTGTTGAAGGAGAACATATTTTGCCCATAATAATAACCTCTTCCTTCTGCATGTGACCAGCCGGTTTGAAACCCGAGATAGGGCTTCAGTTTCCCCTTACCAAAATAATAATTGCTGTAAATGTACAACTGGTATATCCGGGTGTTCTCATAGCTTGCACCATGGGCACTGTCATTAAGATGAACACTGCGATAGCTGAAGCCGGCGCCGATCTCCCAATTATTCTTTATGAAATAACCGATACCGGGATTGAAAGTGATGTCGTTCCGTTTGTCAAAATGTTTATTGCCGATACTAAAGTTCCTGATATCACCGATGCTGATGTTGGCAGTAACGGTTCCTTTTTGAAATTGAGCAAGGCTGATTATGCTGAAGGAAAGAAAAACAGCAAAGAGAGTAAATTTCTTTTGCATGTTGGGTGGTTTGCATAAAGGAACAAACCTTCTTGTTAACAAAAAACAGAGAAAACGTTAAATTAATAATTACTCATTTGTTTTTTCTGGCCTGTTCTCCGGCCGCATCTGCGGAAACAACAGCACATCCTGTATAGAAAACTGGTTGGTAAGCAGCATACAAAGCCGGTCAATGCCGATACCAATGCCTGAGGCAGGCGGCATACCATATTCTAATGCCCGTAAAAAATCATAATCAATAAACATAGCTTCATGATCACCTCTTTCCATTAATTTGGCCTGTTCTTCAAATCGTTCCCGCTGGTCTACCGGGTCATTCAGTTCGCTATAAGCATTGGCAATTTCTTTTCCATTGATCATTAACTCAAAACGTTCCACCAGTCCCTGCTTGTCGCGGTGTTTTTTTGTCAACGGACTCATTTCTACCGGGTAATCAATGATGAAAGTGGGTTGTACATAATTCTTTTCACATGCAGAGGCAAAGATGGCATCAGTCAGTTTGCCTTTACCCATCGTATTGTCAGCATGAATGTGTAATTGTTTACAGATCGAACGCAGTTGTTCTTCGTTCATGCGACTTATATCAAAACCGGTATGTTCTTTTATAGCATCGTAAATGCTGATGCGTTTGAAAGGGGCTTTGAAAGAAATAGTTTTATCAGCAACAGATATATCAGTTGTTCCGCAAACATCCAGCGCCGCTTTTTCCAATAACTGCTCCGTGGTTTCCATCATCCAGAAATAATCTTTGTACGCCGTATAGAATTCCAGGATGGTAAACTCGGGGTTATGGGTGCGATCCATGCCTTCATTACGGAAGTTGCGGCTGAATTCATATACCCAGTCAAACCCGCCAACGATCAATCTTTTTAAATAGAGTTCATTGGCTATACGTAAATACAAGGGCATATCCAATGTGTTATGATGGGTAACAAAGGGTCTTGCCGCAGCGCCACCGGGAATACTTTGCAGAACAGGAGTGTCCACTTCCAGGGCGCCATGGGTATCTAAAAACTCTCGGATTGAACTGATCAGTTTGGTTCGTTTTATAAAAGTTTCTTTTACCGCCGGATTAATAATAAGGTCAGCATACCGCTGGCGGTATTTGAATTCCGGATCGGTTACTGCATCAAATGTTTGCCCTTCGGCTTCTTTTACTATGGGCAAAGGGCGGAGTGATTTACTGAGCAGGGTCAGTTCTTTTACATGAACTGAGGTTTCGCCGGTTTTGGTGATAAAAGCATAACCTCTTATGCCTATTATATCGCCGATATCAATCAATTTTTTCCAGACAATATCATAAAGTGATTTGTCTTCGCCGGGGCAAATATCATCGCGGCGGATATATAATTGTATTCTGCCGGGTGCATCTTGTATCACGGCAAAATTTGCCTTGCCCATATCCCTTACACTCATGATGCGCCCGGCCAGGCAAACATCCGCAAACTGTTCCTTGGTTTCTGCTTTATAATTCTCTTTAATCGTGACCGAGTTGCTGTTTACCGGGTAAAGGGGAGCAGGGTAGGGCTCAATGCCCATCATGATCAGTTCGGCCAGTTTTTCACGTCGCAGTTGTTCCTGCTCAGATAAGTGTGCTGTATTCATTAATGTATGGTGAGATATACGGGCCCGCCTTTCCATTTTATTTTTAATTTACCGGTAGTCGGACAGGCAAAGGTACTGGTTACGATTCAGCGAACAAACAGAAAGCCCTGGCAATATTGCCAGGGCTTTTGCAGTGCTGTTATATGATGCAAAAAATAAAATACGATTTATTTGGAAGCGGCTTTAAATAAAAAACCAACCCGGATCCCGAAAGCAATATTCTTTATTTTATTATCACCATTACCGGGAAGGTCTAAAACTTCCTGGGGAACGAGGTTCCTGGCGCCCTGTATATAGTTGGCAGCAATAAATATACCATTGCCCAGTCTGAATCCCATTAGCACATTACCGCCATAATCAACACCCCTAAAATCGTTTGCTACGGCATCGCCAAAGAGGACTTCAGATTCAACTTTATCAGTACCGGGAGCATGGGTAACTTTTTTGGAGGGAAGATTAAAGCTTATATAAGGGCCTGCGCCAAGATAGAAACATCCTTTACCGGCTTTAAAATTATATACAACATTGGGGAACAGTTCTGCATAACGAAGCGCTGTATAAATTTTATTGAGCGTAGGAGTGGTGGATGTTTCCGATGCTCCTTTTTGAATATAATGCAGATCGGGCTGGAAAGAGAATTTTTTGCACAGCGGTACTTCAAGTTGCATTCCGCACATAATGCCAAGCCTGTATTCACCGTCCTTGTCTGCCCCACCGATAGTTTTACTAAGGTTGGCTATAGCTATTCCCCCGGTAACTCCCACTCTTGTTTTTTGTGTTTTTTGAGACAGGGCCGCGATGTTCAGGCAGAAAATAAATGCAGTTAAAATAAAGATCATCTTTTTCATAAACAGTAGTTTTTTATTTGCCCCTTGTGCCACTTTTCGGGGGTTTCCTTTCCCGGTGCACAAGATATGGCATGAATCAATTCATCCGAAAAGTAGCTTAAAAATAATGACTTTTATAAATTTTAGCCGGTCTTTTTTACCCGGCAGGCCCGCCTGACCACAAATTATTTAAATAATGGTCATTCGGGCAGGCAAAGATAATGGATGTGTCGTGAAGGGCAAATAAAAAAGACCCGGTTTTGCGCTGAAAGCCAGGGGCTTGTCTTCATCACGGGCGGGCAGTCTTTTGTTCTTTTTGCTTATCCGGCCCTGGTTTCCGGTAGATGGCCTATTTAATTAAAACCGGTATTTTAATCCAATATTCAAAATGCCGGAAACACCATAGCCGGAATTTACATCAATTAGAAATCTATCTATTTTGAAATCGGCGCCCAGCAGGTAAACCTGGTAAGCCGTACTTAGATGACTTTCTGTTTCTGTTTCATCCTCAAATCGCCTGATTTTTCTGGCTCCTAAAGAAAGCCCTGAATAGAACGAATATTTTTTGGTTGCTTTCCATATTCTGTCGCAGCGCATCATATAACTTAAATTGCTGTGTTCCACAGACCGGTGTTTGGTACCAAAGTGATCATACGTAAATGCCGGCCCTATCCGCCATTTTTCAGAAAGACTTACCAGCAAACCTGCATTAAATATAATACACTTATGATGCTGTGTCTCCGTTTCTGAAACAATCTCCTTTTGCCCTGACTCCTTTATGTAACCTGAACTCATATATCCGCCCTGGATGTAAAATAAATATTTCCCCGGCCGCTGCTGGGCAGGTACTGACAGGGGCAGCAGAATCACAAATGCAATGATCAATTTATTCATAAACTGATCTTTAATGATAATGCAGGAACCGCCCGGTTTACAAAACTGCCATTTTGCAACTGCGGTATCAGTTCATTTTTAAAAGACATTGACATAGCCTTTCTTTTATTTTTTCCTGAGGCAATAAATAAAGGGATACTGCCCAGCATGGAAAGCGCTCCAACCCCTGCTATTACGACCCCGGTCCCGGCATCGCTAAAGGAGGACTCTTTACTATTGCCGATCAGGTCTCCTATGAGAATAAACGCCGCTCCTCCACCAAGCAGAACCCAGGCTGTTGTTTTCTGATTTTTACTTTTTTTCAGGTAATCTTGTTTAGTTAACGTTGGCGAAGGATTTATCTGTTGGCTGAAAGATGATGCTGACATAATCAGCAACATGGCGAAAAGGATAATTTTTTTCATACAGAAAATTTAAATGAATACATAAATTGTTATTGGTAAATACTTACATTATGAAATTCACCTTCGGTAATGTCTGCCTAACCTGCGCTGGTTCCATAAGGTGACAAAGTGAACCGTGCGGAAAAATTGCTGTCTGCATATTTTCCGTCGTAAATGCTTGTTGTGATTATAAATATTCTTGTTTTTTCTTTATTAGAAAGCTTCTTCCTGGCTGATTTACTTTGGCCCGATATAGTCCCCTTTGAATGTACCGGACACAATAACAGAATCTGTTCCGTACCTGCATACAGCAGTAAAACTTCCCTCCATTTCCTGTGCATTGGCTTTAATGAAGGTTATACTTCCTGCATTAGCCCCTGAATTCATATAGATCGGAGATGTTCCTGATGTTGCATTTATACGGTATTCGCACCTGTACCCGCTGGCTAAATCATAAGTGCCGGGCCCTGAAATTCCTGGAAAAATCGAGATATAAACGGCATTACCGGCATCATTGGTGCCATCTACATACCCGCCGCCCCCCAACCATCCGTTTAAACCCATCGGCGCTTTTGTTCCTTTCGCATTGATGGTGATTGCCGGACCGGATGTAAGTATTACAGAAGCACTTACTTCATTATGGTTAGGTGGTAGCGCCGGAGGACCGTCTTTTTTACAGCTATAAACCAAACCAACCGATAAAGAGGCAAGACAGAAGATGAATAGAGAAAAAATCTTTTTCATAGAAGGAAAATTTAATAGTAAAGAATATGTTTTTTCGTCTACGAGTGTAAAAAAGGTATAAACAATTTAATAAAATCATTTCCTGGCTTTCAATTTCCTGTGCCACCCCATGGCGCCCAGGGTTAATTTCACATTATATCCGATTGGCGACTGAATGGAATTAAAGTTGGCAAAGACACCCGTGCCAAGTCCCATGAAGCGACAGAATGCCCAGTTAAAATCAGCCCGAAGCATGCCTCCAACAGCAGTTTTCTTTTCAATAGTGGCTTTATAATTTGAAGTGGTGCCCCAGAAAAATAAAAAGCCAATATCCTGGCTGGGAGTTTTTTGAAAAGTTGCTTTTTCTCCATTCACAACTGAGAATCCAGCTTCTGTGGTAAACCAACTATTTCTTCCCAACGGAAAATATTTGCCCGCAGTAACACTGAATAACTTCATGTTTACTTCTACATTGTCAGTATATGGGATAAAAAAAACAACACCCGTTTCAGGCTGGTAATCTGAAGGCAGGTTTTTGGGCTTCATTATTAAATCATGGTATGATAAAGTGAAACTCCATTTGTTATGTACCACTCCCTGTAAACTCAATTCGGAATAACTACCCGATCTCGAACTAGCCCCGCCGGCTCCCTGGAGGTAGAATTTAGTCAGGGGGTTTTCATTGGTTTGCGCTTTTGCAGTAAAAAAGCAATTGAAAAGAAAAATGATGAAACAATAGCTTGCAACATTTTTTAGTTTGGGGTTCATGGTTGTTAATTTTAAAGCGGTGAAAGAATTGAAAAACCAAACCTACTTTCCAACCCTGCTTTTTGATAACTGAATTTTGCCTTAACATTTCCGGTAGTTGCAATAATTACTAAATACCCGATGGAAGGATTGATTTTCTGCTGAAAATCAGGTAACTTTTGCCCTTGGAAAAGGTTTTGCCGCATTCATTTTTTTTCAGGCAGGCATTTGACAACCAATGACAACCACCCAGACAGTACAGGATTATTTATTTCTACGCATCAAAGAAATGCTGCCACAGGCTGATTCACTGGCAGATGCTGTGTCGGACATCCTGCATGTGAGCAGTGATAGTGCTTACCGGCGAATCCGTGGCGAAACACCCCTGGTGCTGGAAGAGGCCGCCTTGCTCTGCAAACATTTTAATTTATCGCTGGATCAGTTAATGGCATTTAAACCGGATGATGTCCTTCTGCGGAATGTCCGGATCCGGAACCACGGGTTCACTTACCGGCAATATCTTCAGGTTTTACAGCATCAAATGACTGCACTCGCAGGTTTTCAACAGAAAGAGATCATCTACATGTCCAAAGACATTCCGATTTTTCATAACTTCTATTTCAAACCATTAATTGCGTTCCGGTATTTTTTCTGGATGAAGACACACCTGGCGCACCCGGATTTTGAAAAGCTGCCATTTGACTTTGATCTATTGCCGGCTGATATTGAAAAATTGAGTACAGACATTGTCCGAACCTACTGCATGATCCCATCCACAGAAATGTGGAATACAGAAAGCATCAACAGCACGATCTCTCAAATCGAGTTTTCGAAGGATTCGGGTCATTTCAAATCGGCTTCAGACTTAAAATTGATTTACGATGCACTGGAAGAATCCGTTCATCATATAAAAGACCAGGCAGAACATGGCTATAAGTTTATGCCCGGGGAAGATCCATCCGGTTACAAACAAAATTTAAAATTTTTTTTCAACCGGGTCGTACTGGGGGACAATACCGTCATGGTCATTGCCAACTCTGTAAAAACTGCTTTTATCAATTACGGGCATTTAAACTACCTGGAAACCCGGGATGAAAATTTTTGCAACGAATTGTATCATGATTTTGAAAACCTCATCCGACGATCCACGCAGATCAGCCATAGCAGTGAACGGCAACGCAATGTTTTTTTTCATGTTTTTTTAGCCAAGATCCGGGATAGCAAACAAAATATATAGTATGACAACGGGGGAATTACAGCAAAAACTTTTTACACTCCTGAAAAGCAAAATGGCCGAAGACAGCACGGCTGCAGAAGAAATTGCTGCATTGCTGAACATCAGTACTGACAGCGCTTACCGGCGTATGCGGGGAGAGAAAACCTTATCAATAGATGAGTTGCAAACACTTTGTGTGCATTATAAAGTTTCCCTGGATCAATTAATGGAGATAAAGGCCGGGGGAGTAGTCTTTTATGGCCAATACCTGGATAAAAAGACATTCAGGCTTGAGGATTATATCAAAAGCATGATCCAGAACATGACGTACATGAATAGTTTTAAAGAAAAGACCTTTTATTACAGTTGCAAGGATCTCCCCATTTTTCATCATTATCATATCCCGGAAATAGCTGCCTTTAAATGGTTCTTATGGCTAAGAACCTATTTTCAGTTTCCGGAGTTTGAACATAAAAAATTTCATTTTAAGGACCACCCGAAAGCATTATTTGCCCTCGAAAAAAAAGTATTGGACCTGTATAATATGATACCCAGTATAGAAATATGGAACCTGGAAAGCATGAATATTTTTTTCAGGCAGATAGAATTTTACCGGGACAGCCAGGTATTTGCTTCTGATGAAGATATTTACAGGCTGTATGATGCCATCGAAAAATTATGGGAACACCTGGAAAAACAAGCAGCATTGGGTTACAAATTCAATTATGGCGACCCGAAACAAAAAAAGATCAGTGATTTTAAAATGTTTTTCAACGAAGTGTTATTGGGAGATAATAATATGCTGGTTGAATTGGATGGCGTAAAAATGTCATATATATCTCACACTACAATCAATTTCATGTTTACGAAAGATGAAGGATTTAATAATAATATGTATAAACACCTGACAAATCAAATGAAGCGTTCGACTCTCATCAGCGAAGTAAGCGAAAAAGAAAGGGCCCGCTTTTTCCGGATCATCCGGGAAAAAATTATAAACCGTAAAGAAAGCCTAAAATTTTGATTGAAAAATATCCGGGAGGGCACAAATTATGTGACCCGTGCAACTTATAACCTAAAATATCGTCAAATAATCTGCAATATCTTTTCACAGGACAGATTGCTGTTAACTTGCAGCAATTACAAATTTACAAACCATATGAAAATTTCTTTTGGCGTTATCCTCTTCAACCTGGTACTGCTACCTGCTGTATCTTTTTCGCAAATTGACTTGTCGAAAATATTATCAGGGAAAAAGGCAACATCCGGAATTACTGAAAATGAAGCCGGCCAGGGAATTAAAGAAGCCTTATCACAGGGTGTTACCAATGCTGTTTTGAATCTTAATAAAACGGATGGCTTTTTTGGCAGTGAATTCTACAAAATGCTGTTGCCACCTGATGCCAAAAAAGTGGAAAAGACTTTGCGCAGTATCGGCATGGGCGCCCAGGTGGATAAAGCCATTCTTTCCATCAACCGCGGCGCTGAAGATGCCGTAGGCTATGCCAAACCCATTTTTGTGGATGCCATCAGGCAAATGACATTAACCGATGCCCTGAATATCATCAAAGGCCCGAAAGATGCGGCGACGAATTATTTTAAAGAAAAGACGAAAGAAAAGCTGATCGCTGCATTTGCCCCTTCGGTAAAAACATCGCTGGACAAAGTGGATGCCACCAAATATTATTCAAATATTATCAACACTTACAATAACCTGCCTACTACTTTTAAAAAAATTAACCCGGACCTCACTTCCTATGTTGTTGGTAAGGCAGTTGACGCTTTGTTTGACCAGGTAGCAAAAGAAGAAGCGAACATTCGTGCAAACCCTGTTGCAAGAACAACCGATATACTGAAGAAAGTATTCGGTGGAAATAACTAATCATTCGGGAAACACACTCCAGAATAACAAGACCACTCTTCTTCTCGCATCATCGATGCTGTAATCCAAAATTTTTGGATTGGGGAGAAGATCTCCTTTTCCTTCTGTAAGAAATAAAATATTTTTTACACTGCCTCCCATGGTGGACCTTCCATAGGTGTACTTCTTAAAAAGCTGTATAACGGCCTCGGCCCTTCTCCTGGATAACTCTTTATTCAACTCATTATTGTCAGGAGTTTTACCACTTAGTTTTACACCATCCGAGAGGTCTTTATGAAGTGGCGTGCTTTCCACGATAGAAGTACCATCGGCATATCCCTTGGCCGTAATGACCAAGGACAGGGGAAAGTCAGGATATTTTTGAGTGAACAGGTCAATTTCTTTGGCCGCGGGTTCAAAAAATTTTCCGATCGCTTCGGCCTGATCAGGGGTTACCGTGTACTTGCCGGACTGAAACAAAACATCCTGGTCCAGTTTCACCACCATATTCCTGTTGATGAGGTCGTTGATGAAATCTACTTTGTCACTGATCATTTTTGATGTGGCTCTTGATAATACCAATGCTTTTTTAAGCCTGTTCCAGTCGTTCCTGTCTACTTCCGTATTACCGATAAGAATGGAATTCTGTGTTACCAGTTTGTCAATTTCAGCCGTGGCGAGACCGATATATTTTTTTATGCGGGCACTGGCCGTATCATCTATTTCATTCTGATCCTGTTTGGTTTGCCGTTTTGCATCCAGTTCCTTCAGCTTTTTGCTATGCTGTGCCAATTGACTGTCCAGTACGGCAAGTTGTTGCTTGTGAGAGATCGTTTTTTGTTGCGTTACACAGGAAAAAAAACTAAAAGTAACGAATGCGCCAAGCAAGAGATATGGTATTTTGATTTTGTACATTAAAAAACATTGAGAAGTCTATTAAAGATAAAAAAAAATGTCATATTATTTTGATTTTTCATTTCTTAATACATATCTTCAGCACCTCTACCCCCTTACTCTACTTTCTTAACCTTTGCCTACTGAACTTTTACGACTATTGATTCCGCACTTGAAAACCCTGCACCCGGGAAGCCATTTTTATTATTCACCAAAAACAAAAACAAATGAAAAAGACATTTTTTCTGTGGCTGTTTGCTGCAGCTGCTTTCATCGCAAACGGACAGGGTAAAACCCTTTATGAAGTAAACTTTGTGAAACCAAAAGCCGGAATGCAGTCCACTTTTGAGGCTAAATGGAAGGCCCACCTTGCCCAATTTCATAAGACAGATAACAAAAGGACGGTGTATGAAGTACTGAGCGGACCCCATAGCGGGGAATTTCATATTGTGGAAGGCCCCATTTCCTATGCAGATATGGATATTGAAAGACCTGATGCAGAAAAGCATGGCCTCGACCTGGAAAAAAATTTTTCACCCTACCTGGAACCCAATAGCAGGAACGGAACCTTTCGTTGGGATGATACAGCCAGCTTAAACGGGAAAGTAACAGCAGATAAATTCCAGGTTACTGTTACACATGTAAAATTCGGGATGCAGGTGGAAACTTTACGGGAAGCCAAAAGATCAGCTCTGATTAACGCAAAATTAAATCCAACCAGCCCGTTTAGTTATAATTACTTTATTCAAATATGGGCAGGTTCTGATCCGGTTGTTGTCACAATCAGGAATTTAAAAGACGGGTTTAAAGAACTTGAGAATAATTATTATGGACCCAACCCTATGGCTAATCGGCCCAACGCATTCAAAGATGCTTATATAAAGGATTATGGCTATGATGCATGGGATGCCAGGCAAAAAGTGCTGGAAAATAATGCAAATATTGAAAGCCGGGAGGTTTTTATCATGAAATTGCGGAAAGACCTGAGTTCAGAATAATGTCGTATAAAAAAAAGTTGCTCAAATCCCGGGTGTTTTCTTCCGGGATTTTTTTATGCATCAGCCAGTACAACCTGCCAGGCTTCTTTTACTTTTCCTTCATCCAATAAACTTTTGGCATAAGTATGGAGCTCTTTTTCCATCTCATCAGGATTGATGCTGAAGTATTGAATGATTTCTTTCAGACGTGGATCATCAAATGCAGGATCAATAAATGGCATTTCATTTACATTGGCTAATTGTCCCAGGTTGTTTCCTGTAAGAATGCTGCTGTTCCGGATGGATGCAGGCAATGCATCTACACCAATACCCAATTCAGTATTGGGCTTTGCAACATGAAACAGGTTGGTTTCATCAACTTTGCAATACCAATCCCCGCCAAGCCTGGCCACATGATGAATTTTCCGCTGATCCATTTTATGCTGCTCGTCAAGTAGTGAATCATCAATATGCAATTTTAGGACCTCACAGATAACTAAATTACCCGCACCTTTTTCTGTACCTAATGGTTTTACTTCGATCACCTTACATTCCATTTTCACTTTGCTTTCTTTTACCATCGGTGGGCTGATAATAGTTGCAGGCTCTTCTGTAAACCCCGCTTTCATGAATTCGTTAGTTCCTTTAGGATATTCACAGCTGGCCAATGATGTTTGCTGCACCATGTCGTAAGTGACAATATTAATAACAACCTCGGGTACTTCCAGCACATTTTGTAAGGTATGTTTGGTGGTATTGTCCCGCACTCTCCTGGCGGGGGAAAAAATAACAATGGGCGGATTAGAGGAAAATAAATTAAAAAAGCTGAAGGGACTTAGATTAACATTACCGGCTTTATCAATAGTAGAAGCAAAGCAAATGGGTCGGGGTGCCACTACATGTTGCAGGTAGTATTGCTTTTCAGCGGGCTTCAGGTCTTTAAGATCGAAAATCATAATTTTTATTTAAGCGCAGAGAACATGAGTAAATGAAGGTTACGCAGAGAGTTTAAAAATTATAGACTATCCTTTTAAATCCATCCTTCAATAAGGGGACATTGAAATTAATAAGATAGCCAAGATTTTTGTTATATAGTTTCAGGTAGGTAATTACCTGAAATGTGAAGATGGGGACAATGCCATCAGTTGATTTGTTTTCTACAATCACTTCTTCTTCTACCAGTAAGTCAATTTCATAGGCTTTACCAAGAGAAGCACCCTTATACATTAACTCAACAGGAACTTTGGCTCTTACCCTCAAACCTTTTAATTCAAGCTCTCTTTTTAAAGCAAGCTGATAGGCTGACTCTAAAAGCCCGGGACCTAATTCTCTATGTACTGTAATCGCAGCATCCAGAATAATTGCTCCGATCTCGTTTAATCTTGCTCTATCCATTTTGTTTAAAAATTTCTTTGCGTTAACTCTTTATCTCATGTTCTCTGCGCTAAAAATCTCTGTTAACTCTTTTTTAACTTTAAAATACTCCAATCCGTTTCCTCTGCCACGATCGTATTACTCAATTTCCCTAAACCATCGATCTCCATTTCCACTACATCATCGGGCTGCAGCCATTGTTCTGTATAATTGGGGTCATTCAATTTGCCTGTACCATTCAGTTCAAGAAAACATCCTGTTCCCACCGTACCACTGCCGATCACATCGCCGGGATACAGATCAACCCCGTAAGAAGCTCTTTCAATAATTTCTGCAAAGGTCCAGTCCATATCTCCAAGATTTCCATCGCTTACCTGTTTGTCATTTACCCAGCATTGCATCCGCAGGTTCCAGTTGACGCCGGTATGATTTTCTTTGCAGGGAATTTCGAATGATTGCAATTCATCCAGTGTCACCAGCCACGGGCCTATCACGGTAGAAAAATCTTTTCCTTTGGCAGGGCCAAGGTTCAACAGCATTTCTTCCATCTGTAATCTTCTTGCACTCAGATCATTCATGATCATCAGTCCGCCGATATATTCTTCCGCCTCACTTGCTTTTATATTTCTTCCATGTTTGCATATAACGATCGCCGCTTCCAGTTCGAAATCCAGTTTTTCAAAAT
>JBGPKR010000008.1:0-47544 GCA_041486045.1 Chitinophagaceae bacterium
AACGGATAGCCCATTACTATTACTCTTTCTCCTTTTTTAACCAAGTAGTAAGAATTTCAATAATCTTTACGTAATTGTAGAATTCGGGAATATGTTTGTTATATTCAAGATAAACATCAGGATTGCTTGTGTGGTAGTGCCGGAATTTATTCTCTGCCTTGAAAGCAACATCATACCATGTCCCATCTAATACTTCACCTTTTACATTCTTCAACTCATATTGGTCTGGAAGAAGAAAAATATTATTCGCTTTTAAAGCGGAGAAAACGCTGTCGAATGAAACGGCCGGTATCAGCGCAAAGGAATCTTTTTTGACTTTATACCACTGTCCTTCATACTTTACAGCTTTCCATTTTTGCCCATCAAATGATAAGCTTGCAGCTTCAACCCCTAATGACATGCCTCTAATTAAAAGAAAAATATCAAGTTGATTTCTTGAGTTACATATATCCGCAAATGCTGCATCTTTGAAGTCGCAGGTACTATCTCCTTTGACTTTTCCAAAATCCATTCTCATTTGAGAAAAGCTAATAACTGGAGAAAACAATAATATGATCAGCACCTTATTCATGCGATACCCCGATTAATTCCTCATCACCGGCAATTCAATATAACTATTAAAATAAATCCTTTGTTCCGCTTTGATGAAATCTGATTCTTTCGCTTCAAAAATATTAGTTACATATTTCTGCGGGTTGCGGTCAATGACCGGGAACCAGGTGCTTTGAACCTGGATCATTATGCGATGACCTTTTTTGAAAGTATGATTGATGTCGTGCAGGTCAATTACAAATTCTTCGGGTTTATTGGGTGTTAACGGGGTTGGGGCGGAAAAACTTTTTCTGAATCGTCCCCGGAACACTTCCATGGCGACGGGTAGCTGGTAACCACTCATGGTCAAACTTTTTGTATCAAAGTTTGGATATACATCAATCAACTTCACGATCCAATCGGCATCAGTGCCTGATGTGCTTGCAAAAAGATGAGCCATGATCTTCCCGGTTACAGTCAGGTCTTCGGTTAATGAATCCATCGTAAAAGAAACTACATCAGGCCGGGTGGTAACAAAGCGCTGGTCTTCCACATGCCATTGCCTCCACCTGCTTCCGGGGCCGTAGGTAGCTTCAATTGGGAATGTCCTGTAAGGAACGGGTTTGGCGGGATCACTTATATAACTCACAAAGCCTGTTGCAGTAGTTGGTTTATTAAATGATGCCTTATTTCCCGGCCCGGCATATAATTTTTGAATCACGGCTTCTTTTGGCGGCCATGCGTTATAAGTTTTCCATTGATTACTTCCCGTTTGAAAACAATAAGCTTCTTCAAATTTTCCATCGCCCTTACCTTTCAACCAATAGTCGAACCATTTTTTTTGCAGGTCACGGAACCAAACCCCGGTATTGCTTTCAAATGAAATTTTACCCAGGCTGTCTCCCTTGCTTCCTCCCCATTGCCCGTGATTCCATGGCCCCAGCACAATATGATTATTATTGGCCTTATCTTTTTTTTCCATGTTCCGGTACATCAGTTGCGGGCCGTTAATATCTTCCTGGTCGTAATAACCGCCCACATGTAATTGCGGTACCTGGGCATACTCCACATAATTCAGCGGGGAATTTTTCTGCCAGAATGAATCATAAGCCGGATGCTGCACAAAATTGTTCCAGGTAGGTATTTTATTATGAAAATATTTTTCGTTCACATTTTTTAATGAACCCAGTTTTAAATACCAGTCAAATAAATCGAATTGTGGAAATGGAAAATCGCTGTCGGTTGTCTTATTAAACTCCACTTCATAAGTGTATTCCATACCGTAACTCAAACGGAAAGCGCCGTTGTGATGGAAATCATCTCCCAAAAACAAATCTCCCATGCAGGCCTGCTCGGATGATGCTTTCAGGGCCGGGTGCGGATCGACTGAACCAACCAATGCAAGCCAGCCGGGATAGGATATACCATAAATCCCTGCTTTGCCATTATTGCCCGGTACATTTTTAACCAGCCAGTCTATCGTATCCCATGTATCAGTACTTTCATCAATCGCTCCTTTTTGTGTGGAATGAATAAGAGGTTGATGAATTTCCATCCTTCCTTCACTCCTGTACTTGCCGCGGATATCCTGGAAAACAAAAATATATCCTTCCACAGCCATGTTGTATATGGAAGATCTTTTCGATAAAGGAATAATGGTGTCGTCCGGGAAATCACTCAGGCTGGCCCCGTAAGGAGTTCTTTGTATTAAAACAGGTGAAGGATGTAAAGCGCCGACAGGGCTGAGCATAACTGTATGTAATTTGATCCCGTCTCTCATGGGGATCATGGCTGAAGTTTTCTTGTAAAAACCAATGCTGTCTGTCTGTGCAAAGCATACATTAAGCAGAAAGAGGGTAAAAAACAGACTGGTGAAAATCTTTTTCATTGTGGGAAGGTGGATGAATCTTAAAGATAATGAAGTCCGGCAAGACCTCAATTCAGGATCTTCAATATGAGAATGCCGATACCATAAATCAACGTGATAACAAAGATTCCTTTGGCTGTATCATCCCGGTGTGTATTGATATAAAGGGTAAACAAAATAACATTGGCCAGCAGGCTCAGAGAACCCACAGAGGTGATCATCCGGTTATCATTCATGAAATAGGTCAGAAAATCCATGAACGAATAAGAAGGGAACTTGACGAAATAAATAATGACAAGTCCGAACAGCGGCCCGATCAATCCCAGCGCTAATCCCAGACGAAGGTTATCTTTTTTAAATATCATTACTTCATGTGTTTATTTTGATTTTTGTCACATGTAATCCGCAGCCAAAAAAATATTCATTCCAGGTGGAATAATAACGAATATTTTTTTGCTGCTCATTTCCAGATTTTTTCCAGTTTGGCCTTTAGAACGTAATTCGTCATGTCAAATTGTACAGGGACCACACTGACATAATTATTGTCAAGTGCCCAGACATCGGTGTCTTTGCCTTTATCAAAATTCACAAACTCTCCCGTGAGCCAATAGTAATGACGGCCATGAGGATCCTGCCGCTCCACAAAATCTTCTACATATTTTGCATAGGCCTGCCGGCATATTTTCATGCCTTTCAATAATTCAACTGGTATGGAGGGGATATTGACGTTAAGAACAGTGTGTTTATCCAGTGTTGATTTCAGCATTTTTTCCACTATTATTCTTGCATATTCTCTTGCCCCTGTAAAATCAGCATTAATATCGTAATCGAGTAATGAAAAACCAACGGAAGGAATACTTTCTATCGCTGCTTCAACAGCTGCAGACATAGTGCCGGAGTAAATCACATTGATACTGTGATTGGCGCCATGATTTATTCCGCTTAAACAGAGGTCTGGTTTGCGGTGCAGCACTTTGTCAACGGCAAGCTTTACACAATCAACAGGTGTGCCGGTGCAGGACCATGTTTCTATATTATCAATGACATGTATCTTGTGTAATCTTAACGGCTGCCCAATGGTAATGGCATGGCCCATGCCGGATTGGGGTTTGTCAGGGGCAACTACCACTATTTTTCCCAGGTCTTTTACCGCTTCTACGAGGTTCATAATGCCGGGAGCCGTCACTCCATCGTCATTGGTGATCAGGATAACCGGTTTTTCTTTAACCAAAGATTTGGCTGATTTCATTCCCGGAACAGGTTTTCTGCTTTTCAGGCTTGCCGAAGTTTTCTTTGCCATACACAAACAAAAATCTTTGTTTTTTGCGGGTTGACCAAAACCGGGAAAGAAAAGGTTTTGAAAATCTAAATTAATTAGTATTTTGCAGCTAATTAAATTAGTGATTATGGCAATTTCCAATCAAAATCTGAAATACCTTCGCAAACTCCGTGGCTGGACACAGGAAGAATTTGCCAGCAAAATCCGCATCAAACGCTCTTTGCTAGGCGCTTATGAGGAGGAAAGGGCGGAACCTCGCATTGATGTGCTGGAAGTAGTTTGTGATATATTTAAACTCACACTGGATGACATTCTCCGGAAAGATTTAAGTGATAATAAAAGTAATTATCTCGCCAAACGCCGGGCCATGAAACTGGCTTCAGGCAGACCGGATATTCCATTCGTCCCGGTTAAAGCAGCAGCCGGTTATTTAGCCGGTTATGCGGATCCTGAATTTATTGATGAACTCAATACATTCACCCTGCCGATGCTTGCCGGTGGTAATTACAGGGCCTTTGAGATCATTGGTGATTCGATGCTTCCTACGCCCAGTGGTTCTGTCATTGTAGGTGAAAAGGTGGAAAATGTGGAGGAATTAAAAAATAATGCAGCCTGTATTGTCATTTCACGCAATGAAGGAATTGTTTACAAAAGAGTGCAGAAAAACGGGCGGCAAAAAAATAAACTGACGCTGGTAAGCGATAATCCTTCTTTTCATCCCTACACTGTAAATACGGAGGAAGTTGTTGAGATGTGGCAGGCACAGGTAGTAATTGCTAAAGCGAACACGCAGCAAAGATGGGATATGAACCAGCTGAGCAATATTGTTTCCGACCTTCAGGAACAGGTTATCTCGTTGAAAAAGAGGATGAACTGAATTTGTATATGTAGCTGCAACACGATGAAAAGATATTTATCCCGGCAATCTTCCTGCCTTGAAATCTGTATTTTATATTTGCAGATTGCAAAAACCTGCATTGCTTTTGAAAAACTTTATCTGCTTACCCCTGTTACTGGTTTGTGTTTCTCTGTACTCCCAGCAAAAATCGTTACAGGCTGTTAAAACAGATCAGGCGCCAAAAATAGACGGCAACCTGGATGATGCAGCATGGGTTGATGCGCCCGTTCTTACAGATTTTATTCAAAATTTTCCAACTTACGGATTGCCGGCTTCTAAAAAAACTGAAGTAAAGATTATTTATGACAATGCGGCCATTTATATAGGAGCTTATTTATATGATGATCCTGCCCTTATCAGGAAACAGATAACAGCAAGGGATGGCGAGGGGCAAAGTGACGTGGATTATTTCTCCGTTTTTTTTGATACTTACAATGACGATCAGAACGGTTTTCAGTTCCTGGTAACAACAGCCAATGTGCAAACCGATTCCAAGATGGGACCGGGCTATGACGGTACTTTTGGAAACTTTGGCGACAAAACATGGGATGCTGTATGGGATAGTAAAGTAAGTATGAAACCGGATGGCTGGGTGGTGGAAATGCGGATACCATATATATCACTCCGGTTTGCCAAAAAAGATGTGCAGGACTGGGGGCTTCAGCTGTTGCGTTTTTTCCGCCGTAATAATGAAAGCTGTTACTGGAGTCCCGTTGATCCAAAAATAAATGGTTTTATCAACCAGTTTGGCGAACTGAATGGACTTAAAAATATTCTACCGCCTTTGCGGCTTAGTTTTTCTCCTTATGTGACTACCGGTTTCAGAAATTCACCTCAAACAAATGGTTACCTGGATGAATGGCTGCGCAATGGGGGTATGGATGTGAAATATGGTCTTAATGAAAGTTTTACTTTGGATGGGACCCTGGTCCCTGATTTTGGACAGGTGGTTTCCGATAATGTAATTAACAATCTTACACCCTACGAAGTAAAATTCACAGAGAACAGGCAATTTTTTACAGAAGGGACTGAACTTTTTAACAAAGCCGGTTTGTTTTATTCAAGAAGAGTAGGAGCCACTCCTTCGCAATATGACAGCGTCAGGGAATTTGTTGTAAATAATTCGGACTGGAAAATACAAAAAAACCCTTCGTTAACACAATTGTATAACGCTACAAAATTTTCGGGACGGACAAAACAAAAATTAGGTATAGGTATCTTTAATGCCATTACCGCGCCCATAGAAGCGAAGATCCATAATAAAGTTTCAGGAAAAGATTCTATTATTCAGACGGAGCCGGCCGCCAATTATAATATTGTGGTGCTTGACCAGGCATTGAAAGGCCGTTCTTCCATTACTTTTACCAATACCAACGTACTGCGCAGCGGTGATGGAAGGGATGCCAACGTAACAGCACTTGATGTAGCGCTTTATAATAAAAGAAACTCCCATGCCCTGAGGGGAACCGTCCGGTACAGCAAGATATGGGGAACCAATCCTTATGATGGCTATAATACAACATTAAATTTTGGAAAAGTAAGCGGCAACTGGCAGTATAATTTTTCAGGTAATGTAGAATCAAAAAAATATGATCCTAATGACCTGGGCATTTTATTTGCACCCAATGAAATTACTTATCAGGCCAGTCTTACTTACCGGCAGTTTCAACCGGCCAATAATTTTATCACTTACAGTTACAGCCTTTTCCCCCGCCTGCAATATCTCTACAAACCATATGCGTACAACAAGTTTGATATCTCGGGAACAGCTTTTTGGGTATTCAAAAACTTTTGGGATGTAACTTTTACCACACATATATCACCGGGATGGTCGCATAATTATTTTGAATTAAGAACAGATGGCCGCTATCTCAATTATCCTGCTAATTATGATTTTGAAATAGAGGGAAGTTCTGACAGTAGAAAAAAGCTGTTTTTCAGATATGCAGCCACTTATGCAATTGCTTCAAAATATGATAATGTATATACTTACATGAGCCTGGGATTTCGATACCGGTTCACTAATAAATTTTCTCTTGACCTGCAGACCAACACATCGTTTGAAAGCAACCAGCTGGGTTATGCTTTTATGCGGGAAATAAATAATGAACCCATTGTTGGTTTCAGGGATAACCGGGATTTTACTTCTGTGTTGTCAGGTATTTACAACTTTACTTCAAAACTTAATCTGACCCTGCGGGCAAGACATTACTGGAACAAGGTTAATTATACCAGTTTTCACAATGTAGATGCAAAAGGCTATCTGTTGCCAAGAGCCTTTATCCCCGGGCAGGATGAGAATGTGAATATTTTTAATCTTGATGCTTTTCTCACCTGGGATTTCCGTTTGGGAAGCCGCTTTATCGTTGGCTACAAGAACTGGTTGGGTGAAGAAGAAGTGGTCAACCTTACCGGCAAAAACAGTTACTTAAAAAACCTGGGTGAAGTGTTTGATCTCCGGCACGGTAACGAACTTACAGTTCGTTTCATTTATTTCCTGGATTATAACCAGCTGCACAAAAAACGCTAAGGCTTTTTTATTAACTCTGCCCCCGTGATGGCATAAACAATTTCTCCTTCTTTAGGATCCACCTTATAAGTTCCTGTAAACTTGCTGAAAGCCGGGAGAATACAATGGCCGGGCGAAAAATAAAAACAAGGCAACCGCAATGCCTGTCTGCCCCTTCCGCTGATGCGGATGCCCGGATGCACATGTCCGGAAAAAACAAATGATGCAGTAGCAGAATCTTCAAATGGGTCTGTCGTTCTTGTTTCATGCCGGAAACAAAAATTTCCGATCAGCAGCTCTTTTTTATGAATAGTGACATTGGTTTCTATGTACCAGTGATCTTCAAGAATATCATGATTGCCTTTTACCAGGTCGAAGCGGAATAAGGGAAAATCTTTTCTCCATTTTTTAAAAAGTTCTAGTTCTTTATTCACTTCGCTATGTGTGAAATCACCAACGATGATGACCCGGTCGGCCTTGAAGAAAAAAAGTTGTGCTATCAGCCGCTGAAGGTCTGCTTTATTCACTCCTTCCGGAACCGGGATACCAGCCTGGCGGAAATGTCCCGTCTTGCCAAGGTGGATATCGGCAAGTATTAAAATATTCTGATCTTCCCAGAACAGGCAACGTTCGGGAGAAACCCAGAAGGTATTGTTATTAATGATATGGGGAATGGGGTTCTGCATTCAAAGGGTGGACAAAGATACGTAAGGGCCGCCACCCTGATGAATCGGGGCGACAACCTATTCAAGTTCCATTTGCATTCTTCTTACCCGGTCCTCCAGTTTTTCGGATGAAAGATCTTCCCGCATGCTATCCACTTTAACAGGAAAACAGAAAGGAGTGAGTTGCTGCGGGAAAGTGATCACAATTTTTGACTGTTGAATTCTTTCCAGCATATCTCTCAACCTTGCTTCTTCCATTTGCTGCTCCATCACTTCCTGGTAAGCCTGTCGCAATAATAAATTGTCCGGGTCGTATTCACTGAAAACGTTAAAGAGCAAAGATGCAGATGCCTGCAGGTGCCTTGCTTTCTTTTTTTCTCCGGGCATACCCTGGAAAATAAGACCGCCGATAACAGCTACATCTCTGAATTTTCTTCTCGCCATTTCCGTACTGTTGACGCTGCGCTGAATATCATTCAATAAATCATCAATCGAAAATAATTCATACACATTGCCGTCGTCCACCGGGATGGGCTGATCGCTCAGTAATTCAAATCCATAATCATTCATGGCGAAAGAAAAAGTAATGGGCATGATGCGACTGATGCGGTAAGCGAGGATAGCTGCCATCGCTTCATGCACTAATCGTCCTTCAAAGGGATAAACAAACAGATGATAGCCATCTTTGGTTTCTATTTGTTCTATCAATAATTCATTTTCCGCAGGAACATGAGAGAGTTGCTGCTGCAGGTCAAAGAGGGGTCTTAGTTTGTCAAGCTCTCTTGCCAATTGTTTATTGCCCGTTGCCAATTGATCCAGCGTTGATCTCAGTTTCTTTCCCAAATTTGCACTCAATGGCATCCGGCCGCCGGTCCAGCTTGGCACAATTGATTTTTTTGAATTTGATTTTCTTACGAGAGCTGTCATATCTTTTATCATCACAAATTCAAGATTTCTTCCCGCCAGGGTAAATACGTCTCCCGGTTCCAGTCTTGAAATAAAATATTCCTCGATCACCCCGATATAACCACCGGTAATGAATTTTACTTTCATCATTGAATCGCTGACGATGGTGCCGATATGCAACCGGTGACGCATGGCCATCTTCCGGCTTTTGATCTTATACAGCCCATCTTCGATCTCCACTTTTTTAAAGTCATCATATTGCTGCAGGGCACTGCCCCCTTCGGTAATAAAATGAATAATTCGTTCCCATTCTTCTTTTGACAGGTCTTTATAGCAATAAGTGGAAATGACTTCTTTAAAAATTTCTTCCGGAATAAAACCATCAGATATGGCCAGGGTATTTAAATATTGAATGAGCACATCATAGCAAAGCAGTTTAGGCTCCCGGCTTTCGATCAAATTTTCTTTAATAGCAGATTTTAAAGCTGCGGCCTCCACCAGTTCTAATGAATGTGTGGGCAAAAAATAGATCCTGCTGATCGCATCATGACTATGACCACTACGGCCGGCCCTTTGTAAAAACCTTGCCACACCTTTTGGCGAGCCGACTTGTATCACAGTTTCAACTGGCCTGAAGTCAACACCAAGGTCAAGAGAGGCTGTACATACAACCGCTTTCAGGTTTCCGCTGTGCAGGTTCTCTTCGATCCATGTGCGAAGTTCCATATCAATAGAGCCATGATGGAGCGCCATGGAACCAGCCAGTTCAGGACAAACATTCAGAAGTGTCTGGTACCATGTTTCACTCATGCCCCTTGTGTTGATGAAGATGAGGGTGGTTTTGCTTTGCTGAATGATGGGTATAAGTTTATGTGCCAGTTTAATACCAAGATGGCCGGCCCATGGATATTTTTCGATCTTATCAGGGAAGATGGAATTAACTTCTATTTGTTTTTGAATATTTGCTTTTACAATAACTCCGGCCTCCTCTAAATCTCCCCACAAGGGCGAGACTTCGGAGACTTCCTTATTTTGTAACTGCTTCAAAGGAGAGATCAGAACCTCTTTTGCTTCGTCAAGATTCCCGATAGTGGCCGAAATACCCCAGATAGAGAGTCGGGACTCCACTCTCCGAACTCCTGCATCGCCGTCGGCAAGCCTATGGCGGCCGATGGATTCCCGACTCCCGACTACTCTTGAAATCGCCAACTCCACCTGCACCCCTCTTTTACTCCCAAGCAACTCATGCCATTCATCTACTGCAATAATTTTCAGCGAAGAAAAAATTTCTGCATATCCCTTTTGTGCCAGCAATAAATGCAAACTTTCCGGGGTAATGATTAATATCTCCGGCATTTGTTTTTTCTGCCTGGCTCTTTCAACAATATTGGTGTCACCATTTCTTATCCCCACTTTCCATTTCATTCCCAATTCTTCAATCACTTCTTCCATGGCGCGGCCAATATCTTTTGCCAATGCCCTGAGCGGGGTGATCCACAATAGCTGCAACCCTATATTCTTTTTTATTTTATAATCGTCAGGATGCTGGTTGATGAAGTCAATAAGGGCGCCAAGAAAAACAGAAAAGGTTTTACCGCAGCCCGTTGGGGCATTTACCAAACCACTTTCAGCATTGATGATATGCTGCCAGGTCTGCTGCTGAAAAACAAAAGGTTGATATCCCCTGCCGGAAAGCCATTCACTGACTATTTTATACCCGGTTGTTGTTTTCAGTCCTGGAAGCATATTGAAACTTAGTCTCCTCTTTTTATACGTCTGTGTTTGTCATTGCCAGGTAAGACATGGTAAATCTACGAAAGCCTTGCAGTTTCCGAATAACTGTACTACATTAGCTGTTCCAGGTAGTTTTTCCGCAAAGCTCTTCTGGTCTGATCCATTTTCCTTCACAAAGACAAACAACAACTGGTCGGTTAGAATACCCGGCTCTTGTCAATCCTTATTCCAATCCCGCGAAATCCCTTTTATAAAGATTCTTGTTCTGAAAGACCTCTATCGTAACTGTTTTTATTTTCTTACACAAAAACAAACCAGGATGAAGAATTTTTTTATGTTGTTGAAATCAATAAAAGGTGACGGTAAAAATGAGCCTTCAAAGGAATTGCCACCGTCCAAATTACATGTCGTTTGCGTGAATAAACCTCTGATTGATCTGTGGGCAATAACTGATCCTTATACCAACGAATATTACGACACTACTGCACGATACAGGGCATCGGTTTATACAAAATCAAACTCCGTTTTAAACAGTGATGACAGGATCCCGGTCATACTTTCACCGGATGATGAAATGATGCTCTTCAATGAAGGATTTTCCGAAAACCATTAGCTGCAGGCTGCTGACCGGAAAAATAGTTGATGAAGTTTAATAGACTCCTTTAATAACACCATCCTGCCACTTCAGGAAGTACAGCTTCTTGTTCTCAAAATAATCCAGCGTCATGTTTTGCTTATTGAGTACCGGCTGGATATCAAAGTCAGTAAATACTTTTAATTGCTTATTGGCAAGATTGGAAGCAATGTCTTTCCCGTATTGCAATAACAGCCGGGCATATTTCCATGTCACTTCGTAGCCCCGGAAAACCATGTCGCTGGGCCGGGCAAACATTACTTTATTAAAATAATTAGTGATGCTTTGACTTACCTTATCAATTTTTGCGTTGTAGAAAGGGGTGCTGTAAATGATTTCAATGCCCTTATATTCCGGTTTATTGAATTCTTTGATGTTGTCCCAGGTGGGCATGCCCATCAGCACGGACTGGTATTTCTGTTTTTTTAAGATAGCAAGTTGTTGCGCCAATCGTTTTCCAAAACTTTCATCCAGGCTGCCTGCGATACACAATGACTGGTTGGTCGTATCAAGATATGGCAGGAGATGATTAACGGTAAAACTGTCTGGTAACTCAACATATTTTAATTGCAATGGAATAGCAACGGTATTTTTCCCGAATTCATCAAAATAGGATTTAATCCGGTCTTCCAGCTGTCCCTTTTTCCTGAATACGACCAGGGGATTGAGGGAATAGTATTTCTGCATGTGTTTATAAATCCCTTCACACTGCGTTTTCAATGTGGAATTGATCATTACAAAAAAAGGATTGGCTGTCACGCTGCCATCATTGGGAATATTGGCATTGATGACAGGAATGTTTTTTTTCAACCCGGCATCTGCAAATATTTTTACTTCATTGCCGCTGCAATGTGTGATAATGAGTTCAACACTGTCCATCTCGGGTTTATTCAGTTGCTGCAGGATGGTTTCATTTGCGGAACGGGTATCATAAATAAAAACCTCCAGCGGTGCATATTCTTTATTCAGGGAGTCCAAAGCCAGCCGGGCGCCTTCATAAAATTCAAGCCCCGGGTTAATAAACTTAGGAAATACATTTTTGGCGTAACGGTATTCATCCATTTCATCATAAGCAGAATCAAGATACAGGGGAGCAAAAATGGCAATCCTGTGTTTGGGGATACTGTCTTGTGCAAAAGAGAGAACAGACAACAGGCAAAAGGCAATAAACAAAAGAAGTGATTTTGTATGTTGTGATCTGTCTTTCATTATTTGCTTTTCAAATTAAATAATTGCATATTGTCTGTTGTCAATTGTCCTACTCCCACTCGATCGTTGCCGGTGGCTTGCTGCTGATATCATACACCACCCGGTTTATTCCTTTTACATTATTAATGATCTCGTTGGAGATATTGGCTAAAAACTCATACGGCAAATGAGCCCAGTCCGCCGTCATGCCATCCACACTTGTCACGGCTCTTAAAGCTACAGTAAATTCATAGGTTCTTTCATCTCCCATCACCCCGACACTTTTTACCGGCAATAAGATAGCTCCGGCCTGCCATACCGTTGCATATAAACCGGCATCCTTTAACCCTTTTACATACAGGTGGTCAGCTTCCTGCAACAATTGTACCTTTTCTTCTGTAATATCTCCTAAAATCCTGATGGCAAGACCGGGGCCGGGGAAAGGATGACGGTCAATCATTTCAGCCGGTATTCCCAGCTCTCTTCCCACCTTTCTTACTTCATCTTTAAATAAGGAACGAAGCGGTTCCACCAGTTCAAGGTGCAAATGTTCCGGCAAGCCGCCAACATTGTGATGTGATTTTATTGTTACGGATGGCCCATGCACGGAAACACTTTCGATCACATCCGGGTAAATAGTCCCCTGGCCCAGCAAACCTACACCTTCAATCTTTTTTGATTCTTCCTGGAATATATCAATGAACAGGCTGCCGATTATTTTTCTTTTTTCTTCGGGGTCTGTTTTACCGGCAAGCCCTTTATAAAACCGTTGCCTGGCATCAATACCTTTTACATTCAACCCCAGCTGATCATAGGTTTTTAATACATTTTCAAATTCATTTTTGCGAAGCACACCATTATCAACAAAGATGCCGTATAGATTTTTGCCAATAGCCCGGTGAATTAATGTGGCGGCAACAGTGGAATCCACACCTCCGCTTAATCCCATGACAACTTTTCTGCCGCCTATTTGTTTTTTTAATGCTTCAACAGAATCGGTAATGAAATGTGCTGCTGTCCAGTCCTGTGAACAGCCACAGACATTTACCAGGAAATTATTCAGGATCTTTTTTCCTTCTTTGGAATGATATACTTCCGGGTGAAATTGTACGCCGTAGAGAGGAAAGTCAGGAGTCGGGAGTCGGGATTCGGGAGTCCCATTCGAAGATTTCTTAAAAGCAGCAACAGGGATACTTTCAGTAGTGGCGAGTAATTCGAACCCGTCAGGCATTGTTAAAATCGTATCGGCATGGCTCATCCAAACCTGCGAACTGTCACTCACATTATTAAACAACACATCTTCTTTTTTTCTTTGTAAAATGGCGCGGCCATATTCTCTTTTATTGCTCTTTGCAACCACTCCGCCAAAATGTTTGGCTGTTAACTGGGCGCCATAACAAATACCCAGTACCGGAACCTTTTTAATAAACGCCTGTACATTTACATCAGGCGCTTTTTCTTCATTTACAGAAAAAGGAGAGCCGGAAAGAATGATACCTTTCAACCCCGGTTCAAATTCAACTGTTTTATGATAGGGAATGATCTCGCAGTACACATTGGCCTCTCTTACGGCACGGGCAATCAATTGGGTATATTGGGAACCAAAATCAAGAATCAGGATCTTTTCGGTCATGTTGCTGCGAAGATAAATAAAGGGTTTGAAGTTTAATTGCTAAGGATTAAAGCCTGCCTGCCGGATGGGCAGGTTCGCTGCAGGACAGCATTTCAGCGTATTTCAACAAACTCCGCCGGATTTGTAACCTTTTCATGAACAACAACGTCAAAAATGTCTGGAAACCTGAAAAATTTGAACTTAATTTTGATACCACAAAGCCAATCATTATGAAATGTATTTTTTTAGCAGCCGTAATTTTTACTGTTGCCTGCACTTCCTGCCACTTTGTATCCGGTAAGAGGATCTCTGGTAACGGAGTAATTAAATCTGAAAACAGGACGGTGGGTGCCTTCAACAATATTGATGTAAGCGGAGATATTGACGTATATGTAAAACAGGATTCTGTTGCTTCGGTAAGGATAGAAACGGATGAAAACCTCCTGGAGTATGTGCATATAAAAGCTGATGGTGGTACCCTGGAAATAGAAGAGGAGGAAGGTTTTAACCCTGAATCAGCCAAAGGGATCAAAGTATATGTAAGCGGCCCGTCATTAAAACATTTTGAAGCCTCCGGAGCCTGTGGTATTTACAGCGAAAATAAGATCAGCGATAGCAACGAAATAGGAATACATGCTTCGGGTGCCAGCCATATAAAAATGGAGCTTGATGCTCCGAAAGTGGAAGCAGAATTAACTGGTGCCAGCCATATTACTCTTAACGGCAAAACCAAAACCTTCAGGGTAGACGGATCTGGCGCAAGTGGTATAAAATGTTTTGATCTTATGTCCGAAGAAACGGATGTGGAAGTTTCCGGCGCCAGTCATGCTGATGTATTTGCCAGTGTAAAGTTAGATTTGCATGCATCCGGCGCCAGCAGTATAATATATAAGGGGAATGCCACTGTAACGCAGGAAACAAGTGGAGCGAGCAGTGTCAAGAAAGCAGAATAAAAAGATGACAGATGATAGAGAATAGATGATAATTTTTTCGGCACTATCATCTTTTAGTTATTATCTATCATCTACCAATTAACATACTTCACCGTGATCTTTATATCCCTGTTCCTTCCCTTATCATCTGTACAAGATATTTTTACCGGCCCTTCATCCGGTATAAAGAACTGTTTCTCTCCGGCATTACTGCTTTTATAAAATTTATTGTTGATATACCAATAGACCTTGCTTACATCATTGGCGGTTTTACAGATCAGTTGCAATGGCTCCCGGTCTTTTTTATTAATTAAATATTCTGTTCCATTCACAGGGGAAGTAATAGAGGGAGCAGCTCCTTTAAAGATCAGTTCGCAGCCGGGATTATGCGGAGGTATTTTCTGATAAGCGATCCTGTTCTCCTCAAACCATGCCTGCATATCCGGCTCAACGATTTTGTACCATTTCTTTTTATAACCGGTTTGCGGAGCACAGCTTTTACAATATGAAATTTTTTCATCGGGGCTGATCATTATTTCTTGCCAGTTGCTGCAAACTTTGGTGGATGAGATCAACGGGATAAAATAATCTGTCACCAAACTGGTACAATGTTCTGAAGGAACTAAACCGGTCTCGCTGCAAACCTTCCTGATATCACAATCTTTGGGTTGGGTAAACCATTCTTCATCGCTGTCGTAATCGATCGTATTGAAAATTTTAAAAAGCAAAGGCGTGGCAATATTGGCGCCGCTCAGATCAGCCACACCCACACCGGAGAAATTACCCGTCCAGATACCCACCGTATAATTTTTATTATATCCAATACTCCAGGCGTCTTTTCTTCCATAGCTGGTGCCGGTTTTCCAGGCAATCTTTGGCATCCGTTCTGTTGCTGTCCAATTCAGTGGAAAGTCAGGCCGGTTAACTTTTGACAGAATTTCATTGATCATGAAATTGGCCGCCGGGCTGATAACGTTTACTTTGTTGTGCAGGGTATCGTTTTGGGTAAATGATGGAGCAATATAAACTCCGTCATTGGCAAAAGCAGAGAATAAACCTGTCAGTTCTTCCAGCGTGGTTCCGCAACCTCCCAATATCAGTGAAAGGCCAAGTTTTCTCCGGTCTTTTTGTATCTGTTTAAAATTGCAGTTGGATAATTTTTGTATCAACTTCTCATGCCCGAGAAGCCGCAGGCTTTTCACTGCCGGAATATTTAATGAATGTTCCAGCGCATATTCAATACTTACATAACCATTGAATTTTTCATCATAGTTTTCCGGGGCATATCCGGCATAGTTAACAGCCACATCTGTTATCACGGTTTTGGGCGTCAGCAATCCTTCATCAAAACACATGGCATACATCAAAGGCTTTAAAGTGCTCCCCGGTTGCCTCACTGCATTAGCGCCGTTTACCTGTCCGCCATCGGTTGTGTCGTTAAAATCAGACGAACCGACATAAGTAATGACTTTGTGAGTTTTATTATCAATAATAACCACAGTGGCATTTTTAATATTCTTTAATCGTTGTATTCTTACATAATCTTCCACCAGTTTTTCAATTTTTAGTTGAGTGTTCAGGTTGATGTTTGTTTTAATAATATCAGCACCCTGTTTCTTTAATTTATAAGAAAGCTGAGGAATATAATGAGGCACCGATCCCCTGCCGGCAGTTAAGGGCTCAGCTAATGCATCTTCAATTTCTTTTTTGGTAAAGACTTTTCGTTTGGCGAATTTTTCCAGCCAACGGTTTCGTTCTTTTACAATAAAATCATTATTCTTTCCGGGTATCATCACACCCGGTTTATTGGGAATAATGCTCAATGCTGTTATCTCAGCCAGTGAAAGGTGGTCAGGATTCTTTTTAAAATACAAAAGCGAAGCGGCTTTCACTCCTTCAATATTACCGCCATAGGGAACAAGGTTCAGGTACATCTGCAGGATCTCTTTTTTACTGTACCTGAGTTCCAATTGAAACGCCCTGAACATTTCCCGCATCTTGCTCCACAGGTTTCGTTTGCCCGGTTCCAGCATTTTAGCCACCTGCATAGTAATGGTGCTTGCGCCGGACATCCTGCGCATATGAAAGATGTTACTGAAAAAAGCCCTGATCACAGCGAATGGATTAACACCCGGGTGGGAGTAGAAATGCCTGTCCTCTTTGGCAATAATGGTTTTCTGGAGCAACGGTGAGATCTCATCCAGTTCTGTTTTCATCCGCCACTTCTGGTCCTTTGTCAGGAAGGCATTAACAACTTCCCCTTTATCATCAGTGATAATCGTGGAGTATTCAATTTTATCCGGCAGGGGGAATATCCAGTTCAGGATAAAGAAAAGCAGGATCAACCCAAGGATGCCGGTTCCCAGTCGTTTGAAGAAACGGATGACCCCTTTTTTGGTGATCCTGAATTTTAGTTTTTTCATGAATGTAATATTCGGTTGGTCAGCATCTGTCTTGACGCAAAAGTTCCGTCTATTTACCAACATCCCTCATTCACTTAACAAATAATTATCTAACCAGATTTGCAACTAATCTTTACATCATATTATCTTTCGGGTGAAATTACTTTTAATAAAATGGATTCCGCCGATTCGTCCCGCCCCACCCGGGACATTCCTCCCTAGCTTTTTCAGCCTGATCATTTCTGTTATTTCCACCACAGGCGGACGAACTTTATGAATCTGCCTGCATCGCCTTCGCTGAAGCTTCAGCGGAGCAAGGCCGGAAAGAAAAGTACAGATTAATTTTTTACATCATCAAACTTCTTTAACTTCTCATTCATAAACTTCTTTAACCACACCTTATATGCGTATCAAAACCTTCCTTGTTCCGCTGATAGCCGGAACTATTTTTTTATCTGCCTGTAAAAAAAATTCTATTTCCCTTTCTTATACCAATGCCAAAGGAGAAGTGCCTCAACTCGGTAACCTGCAATTCCGTTTCAGCCATTCGCTGGCAAAAGATTCCATGCTCAATGCCTGGGACTCGACGGAATATATTTCTTTCGAACCAAAGATCGCCGGTAAATTTCGTTGGGAAAGCCCCGATGAACTGGTCTTCTCACCATCGCAGCCATTGAACCCTGCCACCAGTTACAAAGCAAAGATCAAAAACGCTGTGTTGAAATTCAGTAAATATAATTCCGTGAAGAACGGAGATAAGATCAGTTTCCACACACCAGACCTGACATTGGATAATTCACAGATCATCTGGATCGGTGAAAGCGGCACGGCTGCCATACCTCAGGTTGATTTGTATTTCAATTACCGGGTGAACCCGGAAGATCTGAAAAGTAAACTGAACATTGAAGTGGAAGGAAAGAAAGCTGACTTCAACATGATTACCATTTCACCGGATAATAAAATATCCCTTCGCATCAATGGGTTGAAAACCGATGACAGGGATATTGATGCAAAGATTGTTATTGAAAAAGGATTAAAACCGGAGAGAGGTAATACTGCTACAGCCGAAGCCATCAGCAGTTCATTTACTATTCCATCGCCCTATGTACTGACCATTCAAAATGTGGAATCAGAGCATGACGGCACAGAGGGGCTTGTAAAAGTGACCACCAGTCAGCAACTGGCGGGGGAAAGCCTGAAAACATTTATAAAATTTGATCCCGACCTGGCATACACGGTTGAAGCAAATGATTATGGCTTCACACTGCGCAGTGATAAGTTTGATGTGGAGAAAAGTTATGCGTTCACCATTACCAAAGGTCTTCGTGGTAAAATAGGTGGTGTATTAAAAGAAGATTATAATGGCGGCGTTGCTTTTGGAGAACTGGAAGCAAACATAAACTTTACCAACAGTAAAGCCGTTTATCTTTCCAAAAATGGCAGCAAGAATATTGAAGTGCAGATCACCAATGTGCCCAAAGTGAAACTGATCATCTCCAAGATCTATGAAAATAATTTATTGCTGGCGCAACGATATGGTTATTCCCCGCAGGAATCACGCAGTGGCCCTGAATATGCAAGTTATGATGAGGGTTATGAAGGAGATTATTATGACGAATATGGCGGTGGAGATGCGATGCTGGGAGATGTGATTTATGAAAAAGAAATTGATACCCGTTCATTGCCAAAGAGTGGTGCGGGAAGGTTATTGAACTTTTCACAGTTTGAGGACAGGCTGCCTGATTTTAAAGGGGTGTATCATATCGTCATCCGTTCTTCAGAAGATTACTGGGTGAAAGACAGCCGCTATATTTCTTTGTCTGATCTTGGGTTGATCGCCAAAGAAGGGCAGGATAAGATTTATGTGTTTACCAACTCTATTAAATCGGCGGAGCCTGTAAATGGAGTTAATATATCCGTTTATTCGAACAACAACCAACTGATAGGTACCGGTGCTACTGATAATGACGGTGTGGCGACCATTGCTTACAGTAAAAAAGATTTCAGTGGATTTAAACCGGCGATGATCATTGCAAAAACCGCTGACGACTTCAACTATCTTCCTTTTAGCAATACAAGGGTCAATACATCCAGGTTTGATGTGGGCGGTAAAAGAAATAACCCCTCGGGCTTTGATGCCTTTGTGTATGCGGAAAGGGATGTGTACCGTCCCGGCGAGAAGATCAATTTCTCTGTTATCCTTCGTGACGCACAATGGAAAAATCCCGGTGATGTGCCATTGAAGATGAAATTCCTGATGCCGAATGGCAAGGAGCTGAGATCATTCCGGAAAAGTCTGAATGAAGAAGGCTCGGTGGAAGGAAGTATTGATATCGCTAATGCAGCTATCACCGGTAGTTACACTTTGGAAGTTTATACTTCAACAGATATATTGCTGGCTTCAAAGAATTTCTCCGTAGAGGAATTTGTGCCTGACCGTATCCGGGTGAATACAAAACTGGATAAGGAATTTTTGCGTTCAGGTGATATGGCGAAACTTTCTATCAATGCCATGAATTTCTTTGGCCCTCCTGCTGCTAACCGTAAATATGAAACGGAGATACAGGTAAAGCAAAAATATTTTTCTGCTGAAAAATTTGATGACTATGATTTCAGCCTGGCCAATCAAAATACTTTTTTTGATAAACAAGTAAAGGAAGGAACGACTGATGCAGAAGGTAATGCCATCATTGAATATACAGTTCCAGTCACGTATGCAAATATGGGTGCTTTGCAAACCAGTTTCTATACAACCGTGTTTGATGAGACCGGGAGGCCGGTGAGCCGTGCCTCAAAAGTTGACATATTTACACAGGATGTATTCTTTGGCATCAAAAGGGATTGGTTTTATTATTATCCGCTGAATCAACCGGTCAGGTTTAACCTCGTGGCTGTGAACAAAGAGGGAAATGCAACGGGTGCAACGGCAAGGGTGGAAGTGATCAAACATGAATACCGGACAGTGCTGACCAAAAGTGGCAGCTATTTCCGGTATGAATCACAGAAGGAAGATAAACTGATGATTGAGCAACAGATCACCGTTGGCAACAATACTGTTTATACGTATGTGCCAAGAAGTCCCGGCGATTATGAAGTAAAAGTTTATCGGCCCGGCGCTAACAATTATGTAAGCCGCGGATTTTATAGCTACGGAAGTTGGGGAGCCACCAACACTTCTTTTGAAGTGAGTAAAGAAGGCAATATTGAAATTGAGATTAATAAGAAATCCTATTTTACCGGTGAGAGTGTAAAAGCTTTGTTCAAAACACCATTCAGTGGCAGAATGCTGGTGACCATGGAAACCGACCATGTTGTTTCGCATCAGTATGTTGATGTCAGCAATAGAACTGCCAGTGTTGATTTTAATTTAACCAGTGACCATGTACCGAATGTTTATATCACTGCTACTTTGATTAAACCACATGAAGTTTCCGATATTCCTTTGACAGTTGCACACGGATTTAAAAATGTAACAGTGGAAGATAAGAGCCGGAAGATTGCTGTAGAAATAATGGCACAAAAAACGGTTCGTTCTAAAACCCATCAGAAAGTAACGGTGAAAGCAGCCCCGGGTAGTTTTGTTTCCCTTTCTGCCGTTGACAATGGTGTATTACAGGTAAGTGATTTTAAAACGCCTGACCCTTATGATTATTTCTATCAGAAGAAAGCATTGCAAGTTTCAGCGTTTGACTTATATCCATTATTGTTTGCCGAAATAAGAGCAAAGTTGAGCAGCACAGGTGGTGATGCTGAAATGGCAATGGATAAAAGAGTGAACCCCATGCCTGCAAAAAGAATAAAAGTGGTAAGCTATTGGGGTGGTATCAAAAAAGCCAATGGAAGCGGTGTGGCTGAATTTGAATTTGATATTCCACAGTTCAGTGGTGAACTGAGACTGATGGCCGTTTCATACAAAGGGCAAAGTTTCGGCGCTGCTGATAATACCATGATCGTTGCCGATCCGATCGTGGTCAGTACGGCCTTACCAAGATTCTTAAGTCCCGGTGATACCGTGAATGTACCGGTGACATTGACCAATACGACTGATAAGGCCGCGAATGTAACAGCAAACATTTCAGTGCAAGGCCCGATGAAAATAGTGGGTGGAAATAATCAATCGGTAAACCTTGCTGCAAAAAGTGAAGGTAGAGCAACTTTTAAAATAGTCGCTGACCCTACTATCAATGTTGGCAAAGTAATCATGACTGTAAATGGAATAGGAGAGAAGTTTACAGACACAACAGAAATTTCTGTTCGTCCGCCTTCCACATTACAAAAATCAACAGGAAGTGGTTCGATAGCCGGCGGCAATACACAGAATGTAAATATTGGCTTGAGTGATTTTATTCCGGGCAGCACTAACTACAGTTTGGTGGTAAGCCGTTCTCCCGCATTGGAACTCGGTGAACAATTGAAATGGCTGGTACAATATCCTTATGGTTGCACCGAGCAAACTGTTTCAGCCGCTTTTCCGCAGATTTATTATGGAGATCTGTCTGATCTGATGCAGTTGAACAAGGCACAAAACAAATTGAATGCAAACAGTAATATCATGGAAGCTATCCGCAAAATAAAAATGCGGCAATTATATAATGGCGCTGTTACATTGTGGGATGGCGAGGGCAAAGAAGACTGGTGGGCTACTATCTATGCAGCACATTTTTTACTGGAAGCAAGAAAGGCAGGCTTTGATGTTGACAACAGTTTGCTGGAAACCATGCTGAACTATATCAACAATAAGTTGAAGAACAAGGAAACGATCACTTACTTCTACAACCGTGACCAGAATAAAAAGATCGCCCCGAAGGAAGTAGCGTACGGTTTATATGTATTGGCGCTGTCGGGAAGAACAAATGTACCTGCGATGAATTATTACAAAGCCAATCCTTCTATCCTGGCATTGGACAGCCGCTACCTGTTAGCCGCAGCGTATGCAACTGCCGGTGACAGGAAATCTTTTACCGCTATGTTGCCTGCATCATTCAGCGGGGAAGAATCGGTTGCTCAATCCGGCGGCAGTTATTATTCGGATGTAAGAGATGAAGCTATTGCCTTAAATGCATTGATTGATGTTGACCCGGGCAATGCGCAGATAGGAACGATGGTGAAACATGTGGCCGATAAACTGAAGAACAGGAGATGGCTAAGCACCCAGGAGAGGGCATTTGCTTTTCTTGCCCTTGGTAAACATGCCAGGGCTGCTAATAACTCAACGGCAACCGCAGAAATAAAAGTAAATGGTAAGCTGATTGCCAAAGTGGATGGCGGACAATGGACAGGTGATATGAAAGCATTGGGGAATAATAATGTGGAGATCGTGACAAAAGGCAATGGCCGACTCTATTATTTCTGGGAGGCCGAAGGCATCAGTGCCAGCGGCGCTTATAAAGAAGAAGACAGTTACCTGAAAGTAAGAAAACATTTCTATGACAGGAATGGCAAACCCATTACTTCAAATTCATTTAAGCAAAATGACCTGGTCATTATCGGACTTACATTAGAACGTTCTTTTAATACACCCATTGAAAATGTGGTGATCACTGATCTGTTACCGGCCGGGTTTGAAATTGAAAATCCAAGAACCAAAGAAATACCGGGTATGGACTGGATAAAAGATGGGATGACCCCAACAGCATTGGATGTAAGAGATGACCGTATTCATTTCTTTGTGGATGCGAACAGTAATAAACAAAGCTATTATTATGCCGTCCGTGCCGTATCACCCGGTAATTATAAAATGGGACCGGTAAGCGCCGATGCAATGTATAATGGAGAGTATCATTCATATAATGGGGCCGGAGTGGTGAGAGTGGTGCAGTAAAGTATAAAAATATTAGATTTATAGTCCCGCATCCTGAGCGAAGTCGAAGGGCGGGACTTTTTCATTTAATGCAAACTGATATACAAAATATCGCCATTGTTTGTAATCAACTGGCAGGAGCAGGAAGGGCAGTAACGTTAGCCAATAAAATACTATCTGAACTAACAGCCAAACAAATTCCTCATTCTTTCTTCAAAGAAAAATGGCCTGCTGGTTTTAATGAATTTACAGATGTATGGATAGTTGGAGGTGATGGTACCTTGAATTATTTTGTTAATCATTACCTAGACATAAAAATACCACTTGTTATTTTCAATGGAGGCACAGGAAATGATTTTCATTGGCTGCTCTATGGGAAAATAAGTTTTGAAGAACAACTGCAACTTGCTTTATCAGCGGAACCCAAGCCAATTGACCTTGGCAGCTGTAATGAAAAATTCTTTATCAACGGAGTTGGCGTTGGTTTTGAAGGAGAAGTGGCAAGAAGTCTTACGGGCAAAAAGAAAAAAGCAGGTAAAGCATCATTTATGGCCATGATACTGAGAAAAATATTTTCATACCGTTCAACTGCATACCGGGTCATAGCGGATGATAAACCAATTGCTGCAAAAAAATATCTGATGATTGACGTCAGTAATGGCAGCAGGGCAGGCGGCGGTTTCCATATTGCGCCCCAGGCAAGGGCAGATGATGGTTTGTTTGATGTTGTTTTGATAGATGCGCTGCATCCGTTAAAAAGATTGCGCTGGTTACCGGTTATTGAAAAAGGAAAACATCCCGGTCTTTCCTTCATTCATATTTCAAAGGCAAAAAAAATATCAATTGAAAGCAATTCCATCATTCAATCACATCTTGATGGTGAATACTATTCCGCTGATAAACTGGAGATTGAAATTTTACCTGCGAAACTTTTAGTCAGGTATTAAGCAAATACTCCTTCGCTAAAGCTACGGAGTACAAAGAAAAAAGTCCGGTTCTTTCGAACCAGACTTAGTAAAGCGAGATAAATATCGTTATTGATCAATAATCGTTATTGTATCCACCGCTGCCGCCACGGTCACGGTTGTAACCGCCGCCGCCGCCACCACTTTTGCCTTTGTAGCCGCCACCGCCGCCGCCGCCTTTGTAGCCGCCGCCACCGCCGCCGCTACCAAAGCTTCTTTTCTTGAAGCCGCCGCCGCCACCACCTTCCGGTTTCGGACGACTTTCGTTAACTACGATGTTACGACCGTCAACTTCAGAACCATTCAATGCGGCAATAGCTGCCTGTGCCTGGTCATCGTTGGCCATTTCCACAAAACCAAAGCCTTTGCTTCGGCCAGTGAATTTGTCGGTAACAATTTTTGCTGATACTACTTCGCCGTGTGTGGCAAAAAGGTTGGACAGGTCCTGATCTTTCAGGTTCCAACTGAGGTTTCCTACGTAAATGTTCATTTTTGAGAGGTTTTTTAAAAAATAAAAGTGTCAACAGTAAACAGTAACCTATGAACATTCTACGGTTTTTCGAATCGTTCAGGACTTGTGAAACTGAAAGAGCACCAAATGCAAGACAAAATAACGGATTTTTTTCCCAGATATTGCCAAATTTTTATAGGCCAGGGCCATACTCCGCAGCAGGTAAACAGATCTTTATTGATTTCTATCACCTTGGCCAAACATAATCAACACTTTATGAAGAAAAAGCAGGTTGTTGAAATAAAAAAGTCCCCCGGAATGAGAGACTATTATGACTTGTTTTTTGGCGTTTTATTCTGATACTACTTCAAATTCAACCTCAATGCTGTGACCATTACCGAATTCGATACTGGCTTTGTAGGTACCGAGTTCTTTCACTTCATCTATGATTTGAATTTTCCTGCGGTCAATGTCATATCCTCTTTGCTCACGGATTGCACGGCTGATCTGCAATGAAGTAACACTGCCGAAGATCTTCCCGCTGGTTCCGGTTTTTGCCCCGAGTCTCAACGGTGCTTCTTTAAGCTTCTCAATTACACTGTTCACTTCAGCCAGCATTTTATCTTCTTTCTTCTTCACCTGTTTCATTCTTTCTTCCAGTTGCTTCCTGTTGCTGGGACTGTTTTCAACAGCAAGTTGACGCGGGAGTAAATAATTACGGGCATAGCCGTTTTTTACTTTTACCACTTCGTTCCGTGCGCCAAGATTATCTACGTCTTGAATTAAAATGATTTCCATGTTGTTTAGCTTTTAGCTTTCAGCTTCCAGCTATTAGCTAATGGCTAACAGCTAATGGCTAACAGCTTACTTTAAAAGATCTGTTACGTAAGGCAATAAAGCCATCTGCCGTGCTTTTTTCACCGCATCAGAAACTTTGCGCTGGTATTTCAGGCTGTTCCCGGAAAGGCGGCGTGGCAACAGTTTGCCCTGCTCGTTCAGGAATTTTTTAAGAAACTCCACGTCTTTATAATCGATATAGCGGATCTTGTATTTCTTAAAGCGACAGAATTTCTTAACCCGTTTATCGCTTTTAATGGCAGTAAGGTATTTTATTTCATTTTTTGCCATGGCTTATACCTCCACTAATTTTTCGGTTCCTGTTTTAGCGCCACTTTTCTTTCTTGCATTGTACACGACGGCGTATTTATCGAGTTTAGTGCAGAGTTGACGAAGTACTGCTTCGTCACGCAACAGTTGAATTTTCAGCTTCTCAATGAATTCGGGTGCGGATGTAAATTCCATCACCCAGTACAATCCTGTTGTTTTTTTCTGGATCGGGTAAGCCAGTGATTTCAGTCCCCAGGGATTTTCAGCCACGATAGAGCCACCTGCATCGGTAACCAGCTTCGCAAATTTTTTTTGCTCCGCTTTGAATTCATCGTCGCTCAAAACAGGGGTAAAGATCACCATCAATTCGTAATTGTTCATTTTACCTGTTTAAAGTTTTTAAATTCGATTTATCCCAATGGACATCCCGACGATACCGTCGGGAAGAATCTGCGAATACAGATTTGGGGCGGCAAAGATAGGGGTTTGGGGGCAGAAGCAAAAGGATGTTGAGGAAGAAATTTTGTCTTTCTTTTCCATGGCCATTAAAAGCTCAAACCCTTGATTTTAAAAGAGAAAATGATTAAAACCCTTTTTTTGCCGGGTTAATTTTTTTCAGAAAAACAATATAGGTTGGAAAGTGGTCACTATAGCCGCCCCGGTAGGTATTGCCATCCCAGGTCCGCATCGGGTAGCCTTTGTATCTTCCTTTATTTTCTACCAAATATTCTTTAAAGAAAATATGTTGCTGGTAAAAGAATAAGCCATCCTGGTCTTTATTAAGCCAGGGATAAGAGATCATGATCTGGTCGAACAATCCCCAGGCATCCTGGTAAGCCAGGGTGCCATATCCTTTTTTATACAATTCAATCCAGGGATTGTATAACCCGCCCGGGTGAACATCTGTTTCTTTTTCTTTTGCATTAAGCACTTTGGCAACACTGGGACTAACAGGATCGTCATTAAGATCCCCCATAATGATCACTTTTTGATAACCATCTGCTTTGGCTATGCTGTCCATATGCTTCTTACAAACCATGGCTGCAGCAGCTCTTGCCGGTGCAGACCTGACTTCCCCACCCACCCTGCTTGGCCAGTGATTGACGTAGATGTGAACTGTTTCCCCGTCCAGTTTTCCTTTTACCCATAACACATCACGGGTAAAATAGGAATCCTTTGAGCCGCCGGGTAATTGAACAAAGAGCTTATCGCTGGCCTCTACAGTAAAATATTTTGGATTGTACAAAAGCCCAACATCGATACCACGGACATCTTTAGAATCATAATGAACGATCTTATATCCTCTTTTTTCTATCAGTTTATTGTGCACCAGGTCATTCAGTACAGTATCGTTTTCCACTTCGGCTACGCCGAGAATAGCAGGTCCGTCAGGGTTAATTTCAGTTCCAATCTCAGAAATAACAGTAGCGAGTTTATTTATTTTGTCAAGGTAAATGGCCGTATTATAGTTCCTCGGGCCATCCGGAAGGAATTCTTCATCGTTTACCATTGTATTATTGACCGTATCGTAAAAATTCTCGAGATTATAAAAGCTGATGATGATGGGTTTATAATCTTTTTTCTGTGCAAAAACAGAAGAGGAGCAAACTATTATCAGGCTTATTACGATAGCTTTCTTCATATTACTAAAAACAAATAAGGGGCAAACATACAGAAACAAAGGACGCTGGCAATGCCGGAATGGATGGGCAGCATTAAATAAATATTATCCACGCCATTGGCGGGACAGGTGTGTCTATCTTTTTTCGAGAGATACCCATAACAATATTATTTTTGCCACTTTGTCAAAAAAATCTAACATGCTTAAAACGAGATTGCTGCTATTGCTGTTTTTGTGTGCCGGAACTGCTGCGATGGCACAGGTTGATTCAACAGCTAAAAAAGACACTTCCATCATTGAAGACGTAAAACAGGGAGTACTGGATAATATTCCTACTGTTTCTCTTGATGAGAATGACCTGGGTGATGGTGGAAGCCAGAGTACCTCCTCTTTATTAACAGCCGGAAGAGACCCTTTTTATTCTGCCGCCTCTTTTAATTTCAGCGCTGTTCGTTTCAAGATCCGTGGGTATGATAATGACCTGTTCAGCACTTATATGAACGGCATTCCGATGGATAACCTTGATAACGGATTTACTCCTTATGGTTTGTGGGGCGGATTAAATGATGTAATGCGAAACAGGGATGTATCCTGGGGTTTGCGTTACAATACTTTTGCCTTTGGTGATATAGGCAGCAATACCAATATTGATTCCCGTGCCAGCAGGCAACGGGTGCAAACAAGCTTTAGCTACGCATCTTCCAACAGGAACTATAATAACCGGCTTATGCTAACCCATTCAACCGGGTTAAGTAAAAAAGGATGGGCTTTTACTGTTAGTGGCAGCCGCCGCTGGGCAGGAGAGGGATACGTTCCGGGTACATATTATGATGGTTGGGGTTATTTTGCTGCTGTTGACAAACGAATCGGCCAAAATCATTTGCTTTCTTTTACAGTATTTGGCGCACCTACTGAAAATGGAAGACAAGGCGCTACTGTACAGGAAATGATTGACCTGGCAGGCACCAATTATTATAATCCCAACTGGGGTTATCAGAATGGGGTCAAAAGAAATGCAAGTATCGCCAGGAGTCATCAACCCGTGATCATCCTGACGCATGACTACAGGATCAATAATAATACCAGCATTACTACTGCAGCCGGCTATTCTTTTGGCAACAGAAGTATAACGGCCCTTGATTGGTATAACGCTGCTGATCCGAGACCTGATTATTACCGCTACCTGCCCAGCTACACGTCCACCTGGGCCAGTGCTCCTGACCCGGTGCAGGGACAGATGTTGTATGATGCTATGAAAAGCGACATTAATTCAAGACAGATAAACTGGCAAAACCTATATAATGTTAACAGGGCCAGCTTCGCCACTATACCTGATGCTAATGGTGTTGCCGGCAATAATGTAAGCGGTCACCGTTCACGGTATATCATTGAAGAAAGAGTGATCAACACCCAGCGTTTTAATGTCAATTCAGTTATCAATACCAAGTTTGGAGATAAAATTGATTTTACTGCCGGTGCATCTTACCAGGTTCAGAATAATCATTATTTTAAAAAAGTGGATGACCTGCTCGGGGGTGAATTTTATGTAAATGTGAACCAGTTTGCAGAACGGGATTATCCTGTTGATAATGTCGCTAACCAGTTTGATATGGATCATCCCAACCGCATCCTTTATAAAGGAGATAAATTCGGATATGATTATAATATCAACATCAGTAAGGCAGCAGCCTGGGCACAGGGCGTTTTCAAATTCAGCAAAATGGATTTCTTTTTGGCCGGCACAATTTCCCTTACAAAATTCTATAGGGATGGCAAGGCAAGAAATGGTCTTTTCCCCAACGATTCTTATGGCAAGGGTACCGTAAATGATTTTACGGATTATGGAGGAAAGGGCGGCGTTACTTATAAAATAAACGGGCGTAATTATATTTATGCCAATGGTTCATACCAGACAAGGGCGCCCTATTTTGAAAACGTTTACATCTCACCCCGGACAAGAAATGCACAGCAGGCTAATATCAAAAGCGAAACAATAGAAACTGGAGAAGCGGGCTATATCATGAATGCTCCTAAGTTCAAGATCAGGTTGGGAGGTTATTATACTCATTTTGCCGATGGTATGGATGTGATGTCATTCTACCATGATGTTTACCAGAATTTTGTGAACTACGCAATCAGCGGAATTGATAAACTTCATTTCGGCGGCGAGTTTGGCATTGAAGCAAGAGTAACGCCAACCATAACAGTAAACGCAGCAGCGGCTGTAGGCCGTTATTATTATGACAGTAAACAAAATGCGGTTATTACGGTTGACAACAGCGCATCTGTATTAGGCCAGCAGATCATTTATGCCGAGAATTTCAGGATCCCTTCCACTCCAATGGAAGCATATAGTTTGGGCGCCACTTACCGTTCTCCCAAATTCTGGTTTATCAGTCTCACCGGTAACTATTTTGATCAGGCTTATTTAAGCTTTAATCCACTGCGCCGTGCTTACGATGCGCTGAAATTTGTAACACCCGGTACAGCAGGATATAGCCAGATATTTGACCAGACAAAATTTGATGCACAATACACCCTGGATTTCTTTGGCGGGTATTCATGGAAATTACCGGCGGCATTTGAAATGAATCACAAACCAACCTTCCTTGTGTTTAATGTGGGTGTAAATAATATCCTGAACAATAAAGATATTGTTACCGGGGGGTATGAGCAGTTGCGCTATGATGCACAAACCAGTGTAACAGATCCCATACTGACAGGAAAGTTTCCAGCGAAACTGTATTATGCTTATGGCATTAATTTTTTCAGCAGTGTAACACTCAGGTTTTAAAAAATAGTTGAATAGGATAAAAAATAAATTTATGTATTTCAATAAACTAAAAAGGTCACTGCAGGCGGCAATGAGTTTTGCAATAGTGAGTATGTTGATGATTTCCTGCGACAAACAACCCATCGGGCCTACGGGTCCTGATCCGGTTGGACCTGCGGCACCCGGTCAGTATATCAGTCTTACTGATTTCAGGGCATTGTACCCGGGTTCGGGTAGCTACACTATTCCAACCGGGACTAAAAAATTCCGTGCGGTTGTAATTTCCAACAGTGCCAATGAAGCAGCTGGGAATTTCAGACTGGAGGATGAAAGCGGCTCTGCGATCCGTCTGTATTCAGCAGTGGGATCACCTGTTTATTCAATGGGAAGTGTACTGGAAGTGGATGCTGCGGGGGCCGGTGTTTTAGATTTATATAATGGCGACCTCGAATTAAAGAGTGTACCGCAGGCAAAAGTGGTGACTATGGGTGGCACAATAACTATTACTCCCCGTATTGCTACCATTGCGCAGGTGATTGCTAATAAAGATGCATGGGCATCTTCCCTGGTTAAGATCAGCAGCCTGACCTCCATTACAGTGAGTTCAAGTAATGGCACCGGCACTAATTACAATGTTTCGGATGCGACAGGTTCGATCACATTGTTTGTTCGCACTGCATCCGGAATCACAGTTAATACAAGTGGTACTTCCATCACCGGGTATGTTTCAATTTATAATTCATCAGCGGAAATTGGAATAAGAACAGCTTCAGATATTCAATAATTAATTCAGATCACTGTATTGAAAAATAGTATTATGCAAATGAGTTTTAAAAATAATTGGTTTAACACAGCAATGCTGGTTTTTACCACCTGCCTGGTAATGGCATCCTGCCAGAAAAAATTTACCGACCCGCCTTTGATGGGCAATCCTGATATCGTGGCTAATATTACCATTAAGGATATTAAAGCAAGATATAATTCCGGGGTACCGGTTGCCATTACCGATGATGCAGTGATCGAGGGAATTGTTTCCTGTGATGATAAAAGCGGGAATTATTACCAGCAGATAGCTATACAGGATGCAACAGGTGGAGTATTACTTCGCCTGGGCAGTTTTAATTTATTCAATAATTACCCGGTGGGCCGCAAAGTATTTGTAAAATGCAAAGGTCTTTATTTGGGCCAGTATAACGGAACCCTGCAATTTGGCGGAGGTATAGATTCACCTTATATCAACCAGGGCGGGGTGACATTACTGGCGGCTAACCTCATCGACCAACATGTGATCAAAGGTGCATTGAACCAACCGCTGGTTCCGCAGGTAGTAACGGTGTCACAGTTATCAACCAATATCCAGGACAAGTATGTCAGCACATTGATCAAACTGGAGGGCTTTGAATTTGCTTCTAGCGAATTAGGTAAGAATTATGCCGACGACAACCAGTCAGGCAACAGGTTTATCCAGGGATGTACTTCTCCAAGCACCAATAAGATAACATTACGAACAAGTAACTATTGCAATTTTGCCACCCTGCCTGTTGCACAGGGTAATGGCGATATCATTGGGGTATATTCTTTCTTTGGTTCTACCAAACAATTTACTATCCGTGATACAACAGATGTAAGATTTTATGGCTCCCGTTGCCCAACGGCTGCGGGTAATGGCAGCATTAATTTAGGAACAACTTCCCCTTTCACTATCAACTTTGATAATATAGCAACCAGCAGCCTGCCAACCGGTGTTTATGTAAAAGAGCTTGCAACCAGTCTTGATCTCGGCAATGAAGGAACTGTCTTCGGAGGCAACTTTAACACAGGTACTTTATGGAGTAACGTTAGTGCCGGATTTAAAAATTATGCTTCAGCAACCGGGTTAACTTCATCAGCTAATTCAGCTACACAAAACGCAGCAACTAACAGGGCGTTAGGTGTGAGGCAGACAGGTTCTGTAGGCGATCCCGGTGCTGCATTTGCTTTTCAACTCGCGAATACGACCGGTAAAACAAACCTGCAATTAGAATTCAAATTACAATCATTGGATGGGATCACATTAGCAAGAACAACAACCTGGAAAGTGGATTATGGAATTGGACTGAGCCCTGCTGCTTTCTCACCAGTTACAACAAGCCCGGCCAGTTTAACCATTACAAATGGTATATTTTCAAACACAACGGTAACAGTAAATTTTGGCAGCTCTTTAAATAATATCAGCCAGCCAATATGGATAAGGATCGTGACGCTTTCAAGTACTACCGGAAGCGGTAACAGGCCATCAACCGCCGTGGATGATGTAAAATTTTCTTGGAATTAAAATAATATTTAACAGGCAGTGCTTTAAAAGTCCGCCTGTTACATTCAGATAATTTTCTACAAATGAGAAACAGTATGAAAAAAATTTACCTGCTAAGCTGCCTTTGCTTTATTATGATGAAGAGCAATGCACAATTGGTATATGAGCCATTTAGCTATACTCCCGATGCTGTATTAGGGCTAGAAGTGCAGAGTAGTGGTGTATGGATTCATATAAATACGGGAGATTCGATTCTGGTCGTTTCGGGAAGTTTATCTTATCCGGGCCTGCCTGCATCAGCCGGTAACAGGGTAAAATTTGATGGTGCAGGAACAGACTATTACCGTGACTTTACTTCCCAGACCACCGGGTCAGTGTACAGATCTTTTATACTGAATGTTACTTCATTGGGAACGCTTTCGACAACCGGGGGATACTTTTCCGGGTTCATGCAGGCGGCATCAACCACCATTTTCGGTGCAACCGTCTGGACAAGATTAAGTACCACACCAGGTAAATATAATGTGGGTATTTCTACACGCAGTGCGTCAGCGCCAAGCTGGGTAGCAACCGATCTTGACCCAAACACTTCCTATTTTATTGTATGCGCCTATGATTTTATTGCAGGTGCAGCAAACGATGTTGCCAGGATCTGGCTTAACACTTCAGCTATCGGGGGAAGCGAACCTGCAGCAGACGCGACTTCAGTACCCAATACTGATCTGACAAGCGCAGCGAGGGTCTTTTTAAGACAGGATAATGCCACTAACACACCATTTATTGAATTTGATGAGTTAAGGGTTGGTACCACCTGGGCAGATGTAACACCAAGCGGAGCTGTACCAACGTTGAATATCTCATCACCATTAGCAGCATTTGGGAATGTTTGTATCAATACAACAGCCGGCCCTAACTCATTTACTATTTCCGGATCTAATCTTACCGCGGCAAATGTTACTGTTGCTGCATTAACAGGATATACATATTCCACAACAGCAAGCGGAACTTATACATCTAATTTGGATCTCACACAACCCGGAGGCACTTACTCCCAACAAATATTTGTAAAGTTTACACCTGTAGCTGTTCAATCTTATAATGGCAATATTGTTGTTGCCGGTGGCGGTGCGGCTGCTTCCGTTAATGCAGCGGCATCAGGAGCCGGAGTAAATACCATGCCAACTGTAACAACCGGCGGGGCCAGTGCCATAACACAAACCACTGCTACCTGCGATGGAACCATTACGAATACCGGTTGCACAGCCATTACTGCTTATGGTATCGAATACAGTACCAGCAACGGATTTCCTAACGGTACGGGAACACCGGTGGCATCTTCAAATCTGGCCGGAGGTAATTTCAGTTCCAATCTGATTGGTCTCACGGCTTCAACTGTATATTATTATCATGCATATGCTACCAATGCAGGAGGTACAGCTTATGGTTCACAACAGACTTTTACAACTGCAAGTCCAAACCCCACTATTAATGTAACCGCCCTTGCTGCTTTTGGAAATGTATGTATCAATACAACAGCAGGTCCTAATTCATTTACTATATCAGGCGCCAACCTCACTACAGCTAATGTGACCGTTGCTGCACTAACAGGTTATACTTATTCTACCACTGCAGGCGGCACTTATACAACTACTTTAAGCCTTGCACAACCGGGAGGTACTTACGCACAGCAAATATTTGTGAAATTCACTCCGACGACCGTGCAAACTTATAATGGAAACATTGCTGTTGCCGGTGGCGGCGTTGCTGCACCTGTGAATGTTGCTGCATCCGGGTCAGGTGTTAATTCTGTCCCATCTGTTACTACAGGAGCAGCCAGTGCCATCACTCAAACAACTGCAACAGCTGCGGGAACAATAACTGCTAATGGCTGTACCGCGGTTACGGCATACGGTATCGAATACAGCACTACCAATGGATTCCCGAATGGCAGCGGAACACAGGTTGCCTCGACAAACCTTTCAGGTGGTAATTTCTCTTCAGCGTTAAGCGGTTTAATTTCAAATACAACTTACTATTATAAAGCCTATGCTACCAATGGAGGTGGAACCGGTTATGGAGCCCAACAATCGTTTACAACATTACCACCGGTGCTGACTTCAACTGCTCTTACAGCTTTTGGTACGGCTTGTATTAATACAACAGCAGGTCCCAATCCGTTTACAATAACAGGTGTTGGTCTTTCAACTGCGAATGTTACTGTTGGGCCATTAGCGGGATTTACATTTGCTACAACTTCAGGCGGTACATATACTGCTTCATTAAGTCTTACACAACCGGGTGGTGCTTATTCACAACAGGTATTTGTAAAATTCAACCCGGTAGCAGTGCAATCTTACAATGGAAACATTCCTGTTGGCGGAGGTGGCGCTGCCTCCATCAATGTTGCTGCTGCAGGTGACGGTGTTAATACATTGGCAACAGTAATAACAGGAGCGGCCAGCAACCTGACCAATCACAGCGGCACGCTGGCAGGTTCAATTCCGGCAACCGGTTGTTCAAATGTTACTGCCTATGGCATAGAGTTCAGTGGTATCAATGGATTTGCAAATGGCACAGGTTCAAAGCTGTCGTCTACTAATATTTCCGGTAATAATTTTTCATCATCTATCACAGGATTGGTACAGGGAGCCACCTATTATTATAAAGCGTATGCTATTAATAATGGAGGAACATCCTATGGTCTTCAGCAATCATTCACTGTTCCTTCCATAGCTGATGGATTTACATTATATCCCATTCCGGCAGAGAAAGGAACTGATATGAGAGTGACCATGAATAATATAGCACCCGGTTATTATGGCCTGTTAATTTTCAACAGTGACGGAAGATTGGTTTATCAATGGGACATGAACATACAGGTAAATTTTATCAACCAAACCTTTACGATCCCTGCTACACTGCCTGGCGGTATTTACAGGGTTGAATTAGTCAACTATCATGAAATTCTTTCAACCAAAAATGTTCTGATTCTATAATCAGTTAAAAGAAAAAATAAAAGCCATCCCGTCTCATGCAGGATGGCTTTCTTTTATTTATATCCAGTGTTCCGGTGCTGCTTTGCGCTTTTGATTTTAAGTTGTTCAGTAATAAGATAGCGAACAATAGGAAAAGTAATTTTTTTCATCTTCCTTTATTCGGACAATAATTGTAATGTAAACTTATTTTACAGGAAGGCGGATATCGATCACGCGGAGTTGTAATGATTTTTGATCCTGCCATTCATTCTCATCAATTTTAAAAACAATATCAAGCGGTTGTTTCTGCTGCAGCAAATGAAATTTATCAGCCATACTAAACCCAATGCCGGTCATAGTTACACCATCCTGTTTCAACGAAAAGCGTATATGTTGTTCTTTCACAATTTTTGACCAGCCGGTATCTGATACATTTTTAGCAATAAAGACAGGGCGAATATTTTCCGGTCCGAAAGGTTCCATCTGGCAAAGAATATCATAGAAGGATTGTCTGATATCCCGTAATGAAATTTCTGCATCAATTACAATTTCAGGAATTAATAATTCCGGGGAAATAGTGGCAGAAACAACTTCTTCAAATTTATTTCTGAAGGCATCTACCTGCCCGGGCTCCAGGGTCATTCCTGCCGCGGCAAAATGACCACCATAACCCAGCAGATATTCCCTGCAGGCATGGATGGCTTCATATAAATTAAAACCGGGAACACTCCGGGCGCTGCCTGCTGCATATTCACCGGATTGGGTAAGAACTACGGTTGGCCGGTAGTAATGTTCAATTAATCTTGATGCCACAATACCCACCACTCCTTTGTGCCAGTGCGGTTGAAAAACAACGGTTGATTTATGGTCTGTCCATTCTTTGTTTTCACCAATCAATGCAAGGGCTTCTTCTGTTATGTTGCTGTCAGCTTCTTTTCTTTCTGTGTTATCACTGTGCAGCATTTCTGCGAAATGCAAAGATTCCTCATAGGTTTCAGCAATAAACATCTGTACGGCTTTTCTTGCATCATCCATTCTTCCGGCTGCATTTACTCTTGGTGCAATCATGAAAACAAGGTTACTGATATGCAGTTCGTTTACCAATTTGCTGAGTTGTGCCAACGCTTTGATACCATGATTTGGGTTTTCATTGGCTTTTTTCAAACCATGAAAGGCAAGAATCCTGTTTTCCCCTGTCATGGGGACAATGTCAGCCGCAATAGCTGTGGCCAGTAAATCGAGATTTTCGAGCAGGGTTTCCTGCGGCAGGTTCATCTTTTCAGCCAGGGCTGTCATCAGTTTAAAGCCAACGCCGCAACCGCATAACTCTTTATAAGGATAGTCGCAGTCTGTTTGTTTTGGATTAAGAATGGCAATAGCAGGTGGCAATATATTATCGGGTAAATGGTGATCACATACAATGAAATCAATACCCAGTTCTTTTGCATAAGCAATCAGGTCAGCCGATTTAATGCCGCAGTCGAGTGATACTATTAATGAAAACCCATTTTCTCCTGCAAAATCAATCCCGGCCTTGCTTACGCCATACCCTTCCCGGTAGCGGTGCGGAATGTAAAAATCAAGATCGGAATGAATTTTTTTGAGGAACCGGTACATGCAGGCGACAGAAGTAGTTCCGTCCACATCATAATCGCCAAACAGCAGTATTTTTTCACCGGCATTTATTGCTGAAATAATTCTTTCAACCGACTTATCCATGTCTTTCATCAGCCATGGGCTATGCAAGCCCGTTAGTTGCGGACGAAAAAAATCTTTGGCCTTTTCAAAGGTTTCGATTCCCCGCTGTACTAAAATTTTGCAAAGAACCGGATGAATAGTCAGCGCCTGCTGCAATGAATTCACTTTATCTTCATCAGCGATCAATATGTTCCATCTTTTTTGCATGGCAGTTTTCTTATCTGTTGAAGGGGGCTTTCACGGATTAATTTAATAGATCTGTCTTTGATGATATGGAGTAATTCACCGCCGGTACATGTTTATTTCTCCGTGTCATTAATATTTCCGGTCGGTAACAAACAACACCATGTCTTCTAACCCTTGCCTGGCGGGACTTTCAGGGAACCGGCGAAGAAGGGTAAGCGCCTCATCCCGGAAATCATTCATTTTATTTTTTGCATATGCGATGCCGCCGCAATTTTCCACCTGCTGAATCACCCATTTAACTTTTTCTTTATCCTGGTTATTGTTTTTAACGATGTAAATAATTTTGCGGCGGGTAGCAGCGTCTGTATTATTCAACGTGTAGATTAATGGTAAGGTCAGTTTTTTTTCTTTTATATCATTGCCGGTCGGCTTACCAACGTTTTCGCTGGCATAATCGAACAAATCATCTTTGATTTGAAAAGCCATGCCTGTTTTTTCACCAAACAAACGCATTTGTTCAGTAATTTTTTCATCATTGCTGGTTGACCAGGCGCCTGCTGCACAGGCAGAAGCCAGCAACGATGCTGTTTTATTCTGAATGATTTCGTAATAAATATCTTCTTTCAGGTTCAGGCTGCGGGCCTTTTGCAGCTGCAGCAATTCACCTTCACTCATTTTTCGCACCGCATCAGAAAGTATGTGAAGCGTCTGGTGATCGTTATTATCGAGCGAAAGTAACAGGCCTTTTGCCAGCAGGTAATCACCAATAAGTACATTGGCTTTTGCCTTCCAGAGGGCATAAGTGGAAAAAAAGCCACGCCGTTCCATTGAATCATCCACTACATCATCATGCACCAGGGTGGCGGTATGCAGCAGTTCTACCAGGGAGGCTGCCCGGTATGCCGGTTCATTGATCTCACCGCAAAGTTTGGCAGAGAGCAGCACAAACATGGGCCGCAATTGCTTTCCTTTACGTTTTACAATATACCTCATGATCCGGTCCAGTAGAGGGGACTGACTCCTTACAGCTTCTTTGAAACGTGCTTCAAAGATTTGCAGCTCATCATTTATCAGATTGGTTGGTAAATGCATCCTGAAAACCGGAGCAATTTACGGGCAAAAAAATAATTGCCTGACAATGCATCAAAATGAGGTCAAAAACTGACTAAGTAATTGAAAAATAACAGGCAAAAGGGCAAATATTTATCATAAAATTTTGGTAATTAACCCTCAAATTCTATTTTTGCATTTTATTGGACAATTTCGGGACATCGATTATCAAATCTTAATTCTTAGTTATGGCAAGCAAAAAGTATCTATTACTTCTGGTAGTAATTATTTTCACTACCGTTAATTCATTTTCCCAGATCAAAATAGGGACCTATTATGACTCTTCCCAGATTCCCAAAAAGAGAATGCCTCAGCATACTGAATTTTTAAACGGGACCTATAATTTCCCGGCCAAGCCCCGCAACCAATGGGAAATTGGAATTAAAGGAGGTTTATTCCAGGTTTCCGGTGATATACCCGCTAAATTTCTTTCATTTGGAGGTGGCATACATGTGAGAAAAGCCTTTGGTTATATTTTCTCCATGCGGCTGGAATATATGTATGGCATTGGAAAAGGATATCATTTCCGTGCAAACGGAAACTTTGCAAATAATCCTGCCTGGGGAGCTAATCTGACAAATCCAGGTACACGCTATAATGCACCCAGGATATCAGCATCAGGCCCGGGAGGAACTCTCGTATACGTTTCTTCAATAACTGGTCTTCTCCCTACCACTCCATGGGACCAGGTTTATTACAACTATGAAGCAAAAGTGCAGGATTTAAGCCTGGAAGGAATTATCACCGTTAATAATATCCGGTTCCATAAAGCTAAGACTGGTTTTAATGTATATGGCATTGCCGGTATTGGCGGAACTGTTTACAATACTCACGTGAATGCTTTGCATGAAGTAAATAATGTTCAGACAAAATATGACTTTAATGCTATTGCACAGGCTCCTTATAAAACCCGCCAGACCTTCCTTAAGGACATGAGGAATAATGTGCTGGATAAAACTTTTGAAACTCCTGCTGAAAACCAGGGTGACCGTCGTCCAAAACTTTTTGGAAAAACATTTAAACCATCTGCTACTATTGGTATGGGTATTGGCTTTAAGATAAATAACAGGATTAACCTTGCATTGGAAGATCGCTGGACTTTCATCAAAGACGACCTCCTCGATGGCCAACGCTGGCAGGAACATACCTGGGGTGATGCTTCATTGACCCGTGATTTTGACTCTTATAATTTTTTAAGCCTTGGATTGAATATTAACATCGGTTCAAAGTCTGTTGAACCTCTTTGGTGGCTGAATCCGCTGGATTATGCTTATAGTGAGATCCGCAATCCACGTTTGATGCGTTTGCCAAAACCAGTTCTGCCTGACAGCGATGGCGATGGCGTAACTGACCAGTTTGACCAGGAACAAACACCCGCAGGTTGCCCTGTTGACAGCCATGGTGTAACTAAAGATACAGATGGTGATGGTGTACCTGATTGTAAGGATAAAGAACTTATCACTCCAACTTATTGTCAGCCTGTTGATGCTGATGGTATTGGTAAGTGTCCTTGTCCTGAAGGTTGTGTAGGTGTTGCTCCGGTAGTAGTAAAAACCTGTGCAGAATTGATGGGTTCATTACCAAGTGTAGCTTTCAAAGCAGGCTCTAACAAACTGAGCGATGATACTAAAGCTGTATTGGCAACCGTGGCCGCTAAACTGCGTAACAACCCGGGTTGTAAAGTGGTAGTTATCGGTTATTGCTCGTCTAACAAAAAAGAGCAGCAGTTGAGCTGGGATCATGTAAATGCAGTGATCAACTACATGGTAGATAATGAAGGTATCAGTGCAGACCGGTTTATCTTCAACTACGGCCAGGAAGGTGGCGACTGTAATACAGTTGACCTCCGTGTTGCTGCTGAAGGTGAAGACGGACCAAACAGGGTAGAACCACCTCACCCCAACCTCAGGAAGAATTAATAGTTGATTATACTTTTTGCTGACAACCCTCCCGGTTCCCCGGGAGGGTTTTTTTTAACTCCGGTGCCACGCCTCCGTAAAACTACTTTGGATTACCCGGCAAATGAGGTCCTTTTCTCAAAAAAGCCCTTTATCAAAACCTTAACTGCCCTGTTTTGGAGGCTTATTTTTTTTGAGCAAGTTTTGCCGGTATCAGTTAACTTTGCAAACCTTTTATGAGATTAAACTTTATACTGATTATTGCGTTGTTTTTAACGGGTTGCGGGAGTAGTAAACATGCTGCAAAAAAGACTGCTTCCACGAAAAAGAGTATCAGTAAGATATTAAAGAATCCTGACCCCGCTTATAAACTCCGGATGGCGGAGCAGTTCTTTGCGAATAAGAAATATATCAAAGCCCAGCAGGTGTATGAAGATGTGATGCCTTATTACAAGGTAGAAAAAGAATTTGAAGATATTTATTACAAATATGCCTACTGTGCCTATTACCTGCAGGATTATATGAATGCAGAAAACCTGTTTAAAAGCTACCTGGAGATTTTCCCTAACAGTATGAAGGCTGAAGAAGTGGATTTTATGAGGGCCTATTGTTATTATAAACAATCTCCTAAGCCGGAACTTGACCAGACCAGCACCATTAAAGCCATGGGTATCATGCAGACTTTCATTAACACTCATCCGGGTTCGCTCAGGAATAAAGAGGCCAATGAAATAATTGATATTTGCCGGGGCAAACTGGAAACCAAGGATCGTCAAAGTGCACAATTATATTATGACCTTGGCCAATTCAGGGCAGCAGGAGTGGCGTTTACTGTGTTGCTGAACTCATATCCTGAATCGATGAATGCAGATGAATACAAACTCATGATCATAAAATCATATTACCGCTTTGCTGAGTTGAGTATAGAGGAAAAAAAGGTGGAGAGGTATGAGCAGGTGATTAATGAATGCAATGAGTTTGCTGACCGTTTCCCTGACAGCAAGCTGAAAAAAGAGGCTGAAGAATTTTTAAACTTATCGCAAACCAATATTAAAAAATTAAACAATGAGCAAATTAAGACGCCAACTTAGCGCCGGCATTACCAATAATGTGGAGACACGTAATCTTGATGACATTAAAGGCAAGACCGGCAATCTTTATGAATCAATATCCATTATTGGTAAAAGAGCAAACCAGATCAATATTTCTTTAAAAGAAGAATTACATAACAAGCTGGAAGAATTTGCCAGCCATACCGACAGCCTGGAAGAAATTCATGAAAACAAAGAGCAGATTGAAATTTCACGGGCCTATGAAAGAATGCCTAACCCGGCACTGTTGGCTACCCAGGAATTTATGGAGGATAAAGTGTATTTCCGCAAGGAAGAGGATGAACTTTTCAGCTAAGTAGCATACCGGGTAACAAAAAGAAATTTCAGCGATGGACTTCCGTCGCTTTTTTCTTTTAACAGGTGATTATGTGATTTGCTATGAGCTTTTATAAGTAAATGGTATTTTTGACAGAGCATGTTGCATGGAAAAAAGATATTACTGGGAGTTACGGGCAGTATTGCTGCCTATAAATCCATTTACCTGGTACGTTTGCTGGTAAAAGCAGGTGCCGAGGTGAAAGTAATTATTACTCCATCTGCAAAGGACTTTGTTTCACCGCTTACTCTTTCGACCCTCAGCCGTAATCCTGTATTAACTGATCTTTTTGACAGGGAGAGCTGGTCTAACCATGTAATGCTGGGCCGCTGGGCCGATTTGATGATTATTGCTCCGCTAAGCTGCAATACGCTGGCAAAAATGGCCAATGGTCAATGTGATAATCTTTTGCTGGCTGTTTATCTTTCTGCCACCTGCCCGGTTGTTGTTGCCCCGGCAATGGATGAGGACATGTGGCATCATCCTTCAACCATGGAAAATATCAGGAAACTTTCATCTTACGGCAACAAAATAATTCCGGTAGAAAAAGGTGATCTTGCCAGCGGACTTTACGGAGATGGCAGAATGGCCGAACCGGAAAAAATCATTGATTTTATAAACAACAATTTTTTTTTGACCCGCCGGCTGGCGGATAAGAAGGCAATCGTTACAGCCGGGCCTACCTATGAACCCATTGACCCGGTCCGTTTTATTGGCAATCATTCGTCGGGTAAAATGGGGTTGGCTATTGCAAAAGAATTACATAACCGTGGAGCTGATGTAACATTAATTATGGGACCATCGCAACTTAGTTTTTTTTCCAACGGTATTTCATTGATCAAAGTGACAACGGCTGAAGAAATGTATACCGCAATCAATGAAATATTTGACAAAGCCGATATTGCCGTCATGGCGGCAGCAGTAGCAGATTATTCCCCGGCAGTAAAGGCTGCTCAAAAGATTAAAAAGAATGAAGAGAAGATTACCATCGAGCTGGCAAAAACAAAAGACATCCTGAAAAGTCTTGGTGAAAAGAAAAGGCCCGGCCAGGTATTAGTAGGCTTTGCACTGGAGACGAATAATGAGAAAGAAAATGCGCTGGATAAGCTGAAGGAGAAAAAAGCTGATATGATCATATTGAATTCGCTCAGGGATAGAGGCGCCGGGTTTGGATATGATACCAATAAGATCACTATTTTCGATAAAGGTGGACAGGAATTTGCTTTTACCACAAAAACAAAAGAAGAAACTGCAAAAGATATTGTTGATACTATAATCAGTCTGTATTATGTATAAAAAATTATTAGTTTGCCTGGTTTTTGTTGTTTTCGCCTTTACAAGTCAGGCACAGGAGATCCAGGCCCGCCTGTCGGTGATTGTAAGTAAAGTCAGTTCTCAGGTTGACAAGAAAATATTCCTGACACTGCAAACAGCGCTGACCAATTTCTTAAACAGCCGCCGCTGGACCAATGATGTATACCAGCCGGGAGAGAAAATACAGTGTAATTTTTTACTGACTATTGACCAGGACCTGGGAAATAACGTATTTAAAGGTAAACTGACGGCGCAGGCTGCCCGCCCGGTTTATAATACCAGCTACGATTCCCCCATCATGAACTTCCTTGATGATAATGTTACGTTCCGGTATGTGGAGTTTCAACCAATTGAGTTTAACGAAAACCGGGTGCAGGGAAATGATCCGCTGGCGGCCAATATTACTGCTGTACTCGCTTTTTATGTCAATATTATACTTGGGCTTGATTATGATTCTTTTTCTTTGAAGGGCGGGGATGCTTATTTCCAGAAAGCCTGGAATATTGTAAACAACGCACCTGAAAACAAGGATATCGGCGGATGGAAATCATTTGAAAGTTTGCGCAACCGCTACTGGCTGGCTGAAAACTTCAATAACAACCGCTATGCGCTGATACATGATGCCCTGTATTCCTATTACCGTTCAGGCATGGACATTTTTTATGAAAATGAAGATGCCGGCCGTACGGGTATTTTGAATTGCCTGAGTTTTCTCAATACGATCAACAACGAAAACCCTAATTCCATGGCGCTGCAGTTCTTTTTCCAGGGGAAAAGCAATGAATTTGTAAAAGTCTTCAGCAAGGCGAATACCGAGCAAAAAAGCAGGGCCAGGGATTTACTGACAAAGCTTGACATTACCAATGCCATGGCGTATAAAGAATTGAAATGAGAAAAGGGCTTCTTATTATTTGTTGCTCCATTATTATTACCGGGTGTAAAAATAAAAACAGGATCCCGGCTGGTATTATCCCGCAAAAAAAAATGCAGGCCGTATTATGGGATATGATGAGGGCTGACCAGTTCCTCGGTGATTTTGTTCTTAACAAAGATTCAAGCCTTGATAAAAGAGCTGAAAGCATAAAGCTTTACGGGCAGGTATTTGCTATTCATCATATCAGCAAAGAACAATTCGGGGAAAGCTTTTCTTTTTACAAATCACATCCTGCCTTATTTAAAATGATGATGGATTCACTCAGCCAGCCAAAAACAGAGGCGCCTACTGATATGATAAAGCAACCTGTCACCCGGGACAGTCTTCAGGCATCGCCCGGGAAGATGCCACCCGCCGATACCGTTATACATTTTCGAAAGAAGAAACGCATGCCATTGAATTAAATGTATAAAGTAATTATACATTCAACTTTCCTAATTTTACCACCTAATATTTTTTTTCATGAATAAGGTTGTTGCTGATGCCAGCGAAGCTGTTAAAGATATCCAGGATGGAGCATGGATAATGCTGGGCGGTTTTGGGCTTTGTGGTATTCCGGAAAATTGCATTACTGCATTGGTAAAAAAAGGAGTGAAAAATCTCACCTGCATTTCCAACAATGCCGGTGTGGATGATTTTGGAATCGGTCTGATGCTGAAACAAAAGCAGGTGAAAAAGATGATCTCTTCTTATGTGGGGGAGAATGCTGAATTTGAACGGCAACTGCTCAGCGGCGAACTGGAAGTGGAGCTGATACCTCAGGGAACGCTGGCTACCCGATGCATGGCGGCCGGTTACGGCATGCCCGCTGTGTTTACACCTGCAGGAGTAGGAACGGAAATAGCAGAGGGAAAAGAAGTAAGAAAATTTAATGGCAAAGATTATTTGCTGGAGTTTGCTTTTGATGCTGACTTTGCCATTGTAAAAGCATGGAAAGGAGATTCCCAGGGTAATTTGATTTACAGGGAAACAGCCAGGAACTTTAATCCACTAATGGCCATGGCCGGGAAAATAACAATAGCTGAAGTAGAGGAACTGCTGCCGGCAGGCCAGTTGCATCCAAATGCAATTCATACACCGGGTATTTATGTACACCGGATATTCCAGGGAAAAAATTATGAGAAAAGAATTGAACAACGGACGTCAAGAAAGAAAGATTAAAAAATATCAGACATGCCACTGACGAAGGAACAGATAGCACAGCGAATAGCAAAAGAACTCAGGGATGGCTATTATGTAAATCTTGGTATTGGGATTCCTACACTGGTAGCTAATTATATTCCGGAAGGAATAGATGTTGTACTTCAAAGCGAAAATGGTTTATTGGGCATGGGGCCATTTCCTTTTGAAGGAGAAGAAGACCCTGACTTAATAAATGCCGGCAAACAAACCATTACCACCGTGCCCGGTTCAGCATTTTTTGATTCTGCCCTTAGTTTTGGTATGATAAGGGCCGGCAAGGTTGACCTTACCGTATTAGGTGCCATGGAAGTAAGCGAGGAAGGAGACATTGCGAACTGGAAAATTCCCGGCAAAATGGTAAAAGGAATGGGTGGGGCCATGGACCTGGTAGCCAGCGCCCAAAATATTATTGTAGCTATGATGCACAGCAACCCGAAGGGCGAATCCAAGTTGTTGCCGAAATGTACACTACCGTTAACCGGGGTGAAGTGTGTTAAGAAGATTGTTTCCGACCTGGCTGTATTAGATGTAACTGATAAGGGATTTAAGTTACTGGAAAGGGCTCCGGGCGTAAGTGTCGATGAAATAAAATCCAAGACAGCCGGAAAACTTATTATTGAAGGGGAAATTCCCGAGATGCAATTTTAAATTATCAAAAGGATTTCCGAAGCCGGCTTAAGCCTGATATTGGATATAGAATTCCTCAATCTAACAGGTTGTTTTTTACGGCAAAGAACACGAGTCCTGCGGTATTCTTGCTGCCAAAACGCTCCATCAGCCTGTCTTTTATAGCTTCTACCGTTCGTGGGCTGATCTCCATTTTCTTGGCTATTTCCTGGGCGGTGAATTCCATGCAGATGAAACGAAGTACATCTTTTTCTTTGCTGCTTAACGTGATCTCGCTATTAAGAGAAGGCACTACTTTCTGCCGGGAATGTGATTTTTTCAGCAGGATCCGGTTTACAAAATTATTCAGGTAATATCCTTTTTCAGATACTTCCATGATGGCCCTCCGTATTTCAATGGGCTCTGCATTTTTGAGGAGATAACCATTGGCGCCATTCTCCATCAGGTGATATACAAATCTTTCATCTTCGTACATACTTAGTATCAGCACTTTTATCTTCGGGTATTGTTTGCTGATCGTTTTGGTCGCTTCAATTCCGTCTTTGCCGGGCATACGCAGGTCCATTAACACCACGTCAGGATTGGCTGCCTGGATACCATTCAGCAATTCATCGCCATTTTCTGCTTCCAGCACAAATTTGATATTGGAATAGGGCCGCAGGGATAGGATGACTCCCTTCCGGAATATTTTATGATCGTCGGCAATGGCTACCTTAATGATTCCCATAGTTATCAGATAAAACGCAAAGTTAATCAGTTTACAAAATTGACCGTAAAAAGTTTCCCATAAGGCAATTTATCTTTTGCTTAGTTTATGATGTTAAAAAAACAAATAAGCATGAACTTTCTAACCCATTAATACTTTTAAAATGCTGAAACTATTACTGGAACTCTTCATTTTGCGGAAGCTCGATGGTGACTTTATAATAGGTCTGTGAGATATCTTTTTCAAAATTGATATTCCCCTGTACCACACTCAGCCGGCTACGGATGTTTTTCAGTCCCAGTCCCACATTACTTTTATTCAGTTTATCAAAATCGGATTGAATGATGCCCCGGCCGTCATGGTGGATACGGAGGTAAAACTTATCGGCATGCACATTCTGGGTAAGGTGAATAAAACTGGAGTTGCTGTGTTTAAGGATATTATTGATAAGCTCCTGCACCACCCGGAAGACGATCAGTTCTTTTTCTTCTTTCAGGCGGTCCTTGTATTCATGAAAACGGCTGCTGGCATTAATAGTGCCCGAGCCGCTGATTTTCTGAAAGAGATCGTTGATGGCCGACTCCAGCCCGAAATTCTTCAGGGTAGGCGGCATCAGGCTATGGCTGATGTTGCGGATAAGCTGAATGGTCTCATCAATGATCTGGCGGGTCTGGAAGATGGATTGCAGCTGTGTGGTCTTATCCTGGTTCACCAGGTTCTCATTCAGGTAGAGGCGGGCCGTGGCCAGCAGGGGGCCGGCGTCATCATGCAGGTCGGCTGCCAGTCGCTGGCGTTCTTCTTCCTGCAGTTTGATGGAGGCATTCAGCAGGATCTTCTGCTGCTCCTGTTCCATTTGCTGTATTTTCTTATGAAAGCGAAGCACCCGGCGCTGGTGCATGATGAGGAAGATAATAAGGCTGCCCACCAGCACTACCATGCCCATGGTGCCGAGAAACAGCACAGTGGAAATTCCAGATTTGGTGGTTTGCAAAAAGAACATAATGGGTAGCAGTGGTTTTTCGGTTTAAATCATGTCCAAAAATGGAACAGTATTAGAATTCTTTTTGTGATTTTCAAAAGGATAACGGGCATAAATAAATATAGCTATTACAAACACGATATTCTTAATTATTTCTGCGAAGTATGTCAAACTTCCAAAAGTTTCTTTTTCGTTTTTATCAAGCTGGTCAAACAGGATATAAAAGAAAAAAGACCCTCCTAAATAAATTAATATTCCGACAGCAATCCAAAATATGTAATTATTATATGCATTTTGCCCGGAAAAATTCCTGGAAAGTTCAAGAAAGCTATAGGTAATA
>JBGPKR010000009.1:0-44131 GCA_041486045.1 Chitinophagaceae bacterium
CTTTCTGCGTATTCAATTTTATTACCAACCACTTCTTTCACATTTTTCATGGCTTCCGGGTCAAATGCGGAGATGCCGGCTCCTTCTTTTGTCAATGCCTCAATAATATATAAAGCCGGGGCCTCTCTTATATCATCTGTATTTGGCTTAAAGGCAAGCCCCCACAAAGCAAACTTTTTCCCTTCCAGCTTATTGTTGAAATATTTTTTGATACCGGGAATAAGGTGCAATTTCTGGTCCTCGTTCACTTTCATCACCGCATTCAGTATTTCAAAATCATAGTTTGCCTCTTTGGCTGATTTTACAAGCGCCTGAACGTCTTTAGGGAAACAACTGCCCCCATAACCAATACCCGGAAATAAGAACCGTTTGCCAATTCTATCGTCACTGCCGATACCCCGGCGAATCATGTCCACATCAGCCCCGAGTTTTTCGCAGAGCCTTGCTATTTCATTCATGAATGAGATCTTGGCAGCCAGGAAAGAATTGGCCGCATATTTAGTCAACTCCGCTGAACGTTCATCCATAAATATCACAGGATTTCCCTGGCGGACAAACGGGCCATACAGGTCATTCATCAGTTTTCTTGCCCGGTCGGAAGTAGTCCCGATCACCACCCTGTCTGGTTTCATAAAATCTTCCACCGCCACCCCTTCTCTCAAAAACTCCGGATTCGAAACAACATCAAACTCTCCTTTATAATTTTTCGCAATAGCTTCATACACTTTCTCTGCTGTACCCACAGGCACCGTGCTTTTGTCAATAATCACTTTATAATTGGTCAATATTTTTCCTAAATCATCAGCCACTCCCAAAATATATTTAAGGTCTGCTGATCCGTCTTCCCCGGGAGGTGTTGGTAAGGCCAGGAAGATAACAACAGCGTCCTTTACACCTTCTGCAAGATTGGTGGTGAAATACAACCGTTCTTCTTTCAGGTTGCGGAGAAACAGCTTTTCAAGACCGGGCTCATAAATAGTTATCTCTCCATTTTTCAATTTGTTGACTTTGCCGGCGTCAATATCTACACAGGTAACATCGTTCCCCGTTTCAGCAAAACAGGTGCCTGTTACCAGACCGACATAACCTGTTCCAACTACTGTTATTTTCATTGCAGAATTTATTTATTTACAAATGCTAAAACTCTCCCGGTAATAAACCTCAACTGTTCTTCATCCAGCTCGGTATGAATCGGCAGGGAAATAACTCTTTCCGTAAGCCAATCCGTTACCGGCATCAGCTGCGATGCCACATTGAATTGTTCAAACATTTTTTGTTTATGACCCGGTACCGGGTAATAGATCATCGAAGGAATATTGTTTTCTGCTAAAAACTGCTTCAGGCCGTTGCGGTCGACTCCTTCCAGTATCAATGTATATTGATGAAAAGCATGATTGGAATAAGGGGCCCTGTAAGCTGTTTTTATTTTCGGGTTATCTTCAAATGCCCTGTCATAGAAGTCGGCGGACTTTCTTCTTGCGGCAATGTATTCATCCAGGTGTTTCAGTTTTATGTCCAGGATAGCCGCCTGTATCGTATCAAGCCGGCTGTTGCATCCAACCACATCATGATAATATTGTTTACTCTGTCCGTGATTGGCTATCATTTTTAATTGCACAGCCAACGCATCATTATCCGTATGAATAGATCCGCCGTCGCCGAAAGCGCCAAGATTTTTTGACGGGTAAAATGATGTGGTACCGATATGCCCGATAGTGCCTGTTTTCTTTTTGGTCCCGTCAGAAAAAATATAATCACAACCGATGGCCTGCGCATTATCTTCTATCACATACAGGTTATGCTTTTTTGCAATAGCCATGATTTGCTCCATGGGTGCTGCATGGCCGTATAAATGAACGGGAACGATGGCTTTAGTTTTGGGCGTGATGGCTTTTTCCAATGCCATTGCATCCATGCAAAATGTCCGGGCATCCACTTCCACAAATACCGGTGTCAGGTTCAGCAATGCGATCACTTCTGTAGTGGCGATATAAGTAAAAGATGGAGTAATTACTTCGTCTCCGGGTTGCAGTCCCAATGCCATCATGGCAATCTGCAAAGCATCAGTTCCATTGGCACAGGGGATGGTATGCTTAACCCCGAGATAAGAGGAAAGATTAGCTGCAAATTCCTGTACCGGCTTGCCATTGATAAAGGCGGTGCTTTCCATAACATCGATGACAGCTTTATCCACTTCGGGTTTTATCTTATGATACTGGGTTCTGGTGTCAACCATCTGGATCGGCTGCATAGGATCTGCTTATCTTTAAAGTGTCGCAAAAATAGTAAAATACAGGTAGTTTATGCCGGAGAGTTATACAATTTAAGCCGATCTGGAATGGTAAGCGAATTACCGGTATAATCACTTATCCTTTCCATTGCTTTATTTTCTGATTTAGTATTACCCGATTGCTTTTACTTTTGCTGCTAACATAAAACCACGGTTTGTCAATTCTCCTGTACAATATATTTCTGTTTCTTTTCAAAGTGATGACCCCTGTTGCTTCCTTGTTCAATAGCAAAGCAATAAAATGGATACAGGGACGTAAAGATATTTTTGAAAAACTGGAAAAAGCGATCCCTCCTGCTGAAAAAATTATCTGGGTTCACTGTGCGTCCCTCGGTGAATTTGAGCAGGGAAAACCAATTATGGAGCAGCTCCGGATCCGGTATCCGGCGTTCAGAATATTACTTACTTTCTTTTCTCCCTCGGGATATGAAGCACAAAAAGATTACAAAGGCGCTGACTGGATCTTTTATTTACCCATAGATGGACCGGGAAATGCAAGACGTTTCCTGGAAATAGTACATCCTTCATTGGTCATTTTTGTAAAGTATGAGTTCTGGTATTACTACCTTAAAAAGATCAGGTACCGGAACATACCTCTTTTGCTGGTTTCAGCATTATTCAGGAAAGACATGTCGTTCTTTAAATGGTATGGGGGGCTGCAACGAAAAATGCTTGCCAGGTTCGATCATTTGTTTGTACAGAATGAAGCCTCAAAAAAATTGATTGATGAAATCGGTTTGGGCCAAACCTGCAGCGTTTCAGGTGATACAAGGTTCGACCGGGTGATTGAAATAGCCGACCAATGGACACCTGTTCCGGCTATTGAACAGTTTATTGGCAACAGCAAAGCCATCATTGCAGGCAGCACCTGGCCGGAAGATGAAGAAGTATTGCAAAAAGCTTTTGCATACATTCATGAAACTTCTCTGAAATTGATCATTGCGCCGCATGAGATCAGTGAAAAACATATTGATGAACTGGAAAAACGATTTCCCAACTCCATTCGCTATTCCCGCATCGCCGTCGGCAAGCCTATGGCGGCCGAAGGACTCACCACTCACTACTCACCACTCACCACCTGCCTCATCATTGACAACATCGGCATTCTTTCCCGGTTGTATAAATATGCATATATCACTTATGTTGGCGGCGGGCTGAGAACAATGGGTGTGCATAATGTGCTGGAAGCCGCTGTTTATAATAAACCTGTTCTCTTTGGTGAGTATTTCAGGAAATATACCGAAGCAACCGGGCTGGTTATGTCCGGCGGCGGTTTACCCTTTATTGATAAAAAAAGAGACGGGCTGATGCTAAGGGAATTAATTGAAGCATTACTTATGAACGATGAAGAATATAATTACAGGAGTAATGCAGCAGGCAAATTTGTGCAAAGTAACAAAGGAGTTACTCAGAAAATCATCAGGTTTATTCAGGAAAAACGCCTTTTAACCAGCTGATCAAAATGCTGAACGGAAGGATGATCCTTGCTCCAGCCCAGTTTTGTTTTAAGTTCCCTGCTGATCCAGTATTCCGCTTCTGCATAAATATTAAAACTGTTGATCGTTTTGATACTGCGTTCGTACATGGTCTCATCACCCCGGAACAGGTCATTGATAAAAAGGAACCGGTCATTAATGCCAACAGCTTTACGAAGGTCTTTTACAGGGGTTTCTTTGAGTACTTCTACCAGTTCGGTCTTACCCTGCCTTAGTTTATCATTTAACGATTCGGGCTGTGCAGTTGCATCATTTACTTCCTTAGCGGGCTCTTTGGGCTGATGTGACAAAGTAGGTATTTCCGTCATGGGGTCAAAAACCATATCCAATTGCCCGTTTCTCTGCACTACTGAAAGTGTACCCTTATCCACCAATATCATTTCTTTTACTTCCTGCACCGCTTTTTCAACCGGTCTTGGGGCATATTTCTCATACCCGGCAGCCACACCCACTATATTGGCAATAGGAAGGACTACCGCCACTTTTGCGGTGCCGAGGCTTTGCTGGGCATTGGTCTTTAGTTTGGTCAGTTCAAACTGTAATAACTGGACAGTGCCCAGCAGCTCAGCCGGGTCTGCATTTTGCCGAAACTGTTCATTTAATTTGCTGATGAGGGTTTCTATTCGTTCCATTCTGTATTTTTGATCGCTGATGAATAACAGGCCATTTGCCTGTATAAATCTATTAACGTAACAGTGTTCCTAAAATTACAAACAGTTTGCCAATAAAGTCTGTATCATTTTCATAAACGAAATCTTAACAATGTTTATTGAACCCAACACCAGTGGCCAGCGCCGGGGAAGTATAGAAGTAATTTGCGGCTCCATGTTCAGCGGAAAGACCGAAGAACTCATCCGCCGGCTCAAAAGAGTGAAGATCGCCAACCTGAAAGTGGAGATATTCAAGCCTGCTATTGACACACGCTATGATGAGGTCAAGATCGTTTCTCATGATGCCACGGCCATCCAGTCAACCCCGGTTGACAATTCCCAGAAAATATTACTGATGGCAGGGGACGTGGATGTGATCGGGATTGACGAGGCCCAGTTCTTTGACGCTGAAATAGCCAATGTGTGTGATGAACTGGCTTTCCGCGGTATCCGGGTTATCGTGGCCGGTTTGGATATGGACTACCTGGGTAATCCTTTCGGTCAAATGCCTTATATAATGGCCAAAGCCGACTATGTGACCAAACTGCATGCTATCTGCATGCAGTGCGGCAATATTGCCAACTATTCTTACCGGAAAGTTCCGAATGATGACCAGGTCATGCTGGGGGCCAAGGATGCGTATGAACCGAGATGCAGGAAATGTTATAATGAAAAGTAATTGGAAACCGCCCCATTCATTTCCCGGTTACTGTATCTCTTTACCTTTCAATTTGTTCTTACCCCTGATCTTTACTTCACGACCCTTTTCTTCTGAACTGCCGGAAATATCCTGGTCTGCCTTAACAACCAGACCTGACCTGCTATCCACAATTAGTGTTCCCTTTACTTCGCCTTTCAACTTCATGTCAGGTTTGTCAGTATCTATTATTGTTTCTTCCTTTATGGTTACCATATCTCCTTCTATGTCTGTTACCTTATATTCTGAATTGTACCGGGCAGCCATTACTCCGCTGGTTTCAGTTGTTTTTTTCCAGGTATCACCTACCCTTACTTCTTTATTGGGAAAAATAAAAAGAAATCTTTCAAACTGACCCTTGACACTTTTTTCATTGAACTGCTGGAGAAAAACCTGGAGCATTTGCTTTCTTTTAGTACTATCAAGGTGCATTGAATCCGCAATTGAATTTGCCATCTGCTCAAATCCCGTCACTTCACTGATTTTTCCTTCTGAATTCACTTTCATTGAAAATGATTGCCCCTTGACTGCCCCAAATATTCTGTTAATTGACTGAAACACATTTGTTACATCATTATTTCCGAAATCACCGGTCAAAGGTTTATCGGTGTCCACTTCAACTTTCATTCCGGAAACATCAAAACTCATTTTCAACCTTTCATACCTGGTTTTGATCGTTTTTTCATTTCCATTATCTCCGGTTACAATCATGGAATAATAGGTAGTAATATCCGTCTGTCGTTGCGTATTGCCGATCTGTTGATCAAGATTAATGATCAATTCATAATCATAACCTTTCCCGTTTTCAAAATTAAACTTCAGAAGTTTAGAAACAGATGAAGCTTTACCCGTAGTCTGGCAGGAGTCTAAAGCAATCAACCCGGTAAAAATTGCAAAGAGTACCGGCAGGAAGTATATTTTTTTCATGCTGTGGTTATTTATTGACAATAAAGATTGTAAAAGTAAATCATGAACTGGTATTTAGCAGTATTTTCGCAGCAAACCGGTTTTATCAGTTCAGCCCGCCACATATTCACCCTTTTTAAAAAAGACCTGCTGCTGGAAGTAAGGCAACAGTATAGTTTTTACGGCATCCTTTTGTATATCGGTTCCACCATTTTCGTATTGTACATGGCCATGAATGAACCGGAAAGCAAAGTATGGAACGGCTTGTTCTGGGTTATCCAGTTATTTATCTGCATCAATGCTGTGGCCAAAAGTTTTTTGCAGGAAAGCCGGGGCCGGATGCTTTATTTTTATTCCATTGCCAGTCCTGCAGATTTTGTGTTAGCCAAATTGCTGTTCAATTCATTGCTGATGCTGGTGATGAGTTTACTGAGCCTTTTTCTTTTTACATTATTTCTCGGCAATCCCATTCAAAAAGCCGGGCCATTCATCGGCCTGGTCCTGCTTGGAGGATGGAGTTTAAGCCTTGTCTTTACCTTTTTAGCAGCTATTGCCGCCAAAGCACAGCAAAATGCCGCGATCATGGCGGTGTTAGGTTTCCCTCTTATTATCCCGCAGTTATTATTATTAATGCGTTTGTCCAATGCGGCTTTTGCCCCGCTGCTAACCATCCCGCTAAACACCATTCTCTTACTCATCGCACTGGATATAATGGTGATATTGCTGGCCGTGATTCTTTTTCCATTTCTCTGGAAAGACTGATTTGAAAAAACAGGTAAAAACTAAAAGTGAAAAGATAATAGTGCCTTGCTTCCTGAGAGTTGTACATGACAAAAGATTACTGCCCCCTTTAAAGAACTATTATTTTTCAGTTTTCATCTTTTATCTATTAACTTAATTGCCCTATTTTTGCCCCTCTTTACCCCGCCCAAAGCGGAACTCAATGGACCATTGACAGTTGATAAAAACTATATGCACAAGTCCTGGTGGAAGATAACAAGTGTTGTCTTGCTTCTTTACACTTTTATTGGCGGTTTCTTATTGGATGTTCCTCATTTGCCCGCCCTGCAGGAAACCATCCGCAATCTTTATTTCCATGTTTGCATGTGGTTTGGCATGATGATCCTGTTTACTGTATCCGTTGTTAATTCCATCCGCTACCTCCGTACTTTCAAGATGAAATATGATATCTATGCCCGGCAATTTGCCACGGTGGGTATTGTATTTGGTATTTTAGGATACTCCACGGGCGCCATCTGGATGAGTTATACCTGGGCCGATCCGAATAACCCCGCATTTGATTCTTTCAGCGCCATTGCGCGGGAACCCAAACTGATTGGCGCCGCTATCGCCCTGCTTATCTATTTTGCCTACATGGTATTGCGTGATTCGATCAATGATATGGATAAAAAAGCCAGGATAAGTTCTGTGTACAACATATTTGCCTATGCCATGCTGTTTCCTGCCATCTGGATCATTCCAAGATTATTGCCCAGTCTTCATCCCGGCGCACCGGAAAGCGGAGGCGGCGGAAATCCGGCATTGGATACCAAAGACATTGATAACAGGATGAGGATGGTGTTTTATCCCGCAGTGCTTGGCTGGACCTTATTAGGCGTATGGATCACCACATTGAAAATACGTTTGAGTTTATTAAAAGAAAAAAAGATGATGTCATGATGAATTTTAAAAAAATAACTTCATTGCTGGCCCTCCTGCTGGTTTCGGTAATTGGCTTTGCCCAGGATAAAAAAGTGGAAATGGCTGATCTGATGCGGAGCAATGGAAGAATTTATGTGGTTGTAGCCGTTGTATTAACCATATTGATCGGTCTTATTCTTTATGTGTTACGTTTAGACCGGAAGATTAGTAAACTTGAAAAAGAAGCTAAAAGCTAACAGCCAGCAGCTATTAGCTAAGAACAAAAAAAGATTGCTTACATAAAAACTGAACTTATGTCAGAAAAACATTACAGCTTTTTTGGCGCTGTTGAAAAAAGTTTCGATAAAGCTGCCAGATTCACAAAATGGGACAGGGGTATACTGGAAATGATCAAAGAATGTAATGCTGTGTTCCAGATACGGTTCCCGCTGAAAAGAGATGACGGAACGATTGAAGTAATTGAAGCTTACCGGGTACAACATTCCCAGCATAAAACACCCTGCAAAGGCGGCATTCGTTTTGCCGCTGAAGTAAACCAGGATGAAGTAATGGCCCTTGCTGCCCTCATGACTTACAAGTGTGCCATTGTTAATGTTCCTTTCGGTGGTGGCAAAGGTGGTATCAGGATCAATCCCCGGAAATATTCTCCTTATGAACTGGAAAAGATCACCCGCCGGTATACGGCCGAATTGATCAAGAAAAATTTTATTGGCCCCGGAACCGATGTACCGGCCCCTGACTATGGAACGGGCGAAAGAGAAATGGCCTGGATACTGGATACCTATTCTGCCATGCACCCGGGGGAGATTGATGCAGCCGGTTGTGTAACGGGTAAGCCGGTAACACAGGGTGGTGTTCGTGGCCGCAGGGAGGCAACAGGTCTTGGGGTTTTCTTTGGCCTGCGGGAAGTATGCAATATGCCCGATGTAATGAAGAAACTTGGAATGACTACAGGGGTCGAAGGAAAAAAAATAGTGGTTCAGGGTTTGGGAAATGTGGGTTATCACAGCGCTAAATTTTTCCAGGATGCCGGTTCAAAGATTGTTGGACTGGCAGAATATGAAGGGGCTATCTGGAGTGATAAAGGATTGGATGTGGATGAAGTATTCAATCATCGCAAAAAAACCGGTTCCATTTTAAATTTCCCCGGCGCTAATAATTTTGAAAAAAATGCGGATGCGTTAGAAATGGAATGCGATATTTTAATTCCAGCTGCGCTGGAAAATGTAATTGACGGTGATAATGCCCCGAGAGTAAAAGCTAAACTGATCGGTGAAGCTGCCAATGGCCCGTTGACACCGGATGCTGATGATGTGTTCGGCAAAAAAGGGGTGTTGGTAGTTCCTGATATGTACCTGAATGCGGGGGGTGTTACAGTTTCTTATTTTGAATGGCTGAAGAACCTGAGCCATGTTCGTTATGGCCGTTTGGAAAAACGATTTACAGAAAACCTGAATACACATATACTCGGTCAGATGGAACAACTGAGCGGCAAGAAAGTAAGCGATAATGAAAGAGAATTCATCATGCACGGACCTGATGAAGTGGATCTTGTTTATAGCGGACTTGAAGAAACCATGATAACCGCCACACACGAGATAATGAATACCTGGAAGAGTAACCCAGACATTCCTGATATGCGGACAGCAGCTTATGTTGTTGCCATTAATAAAGTGGGAACGAGTTATGCGGAGTTGGGGATTTTCCCTTAACCTCATCCCCAACCCTTCTCCACAAATGGAGAAGGGAGCAAAGAAACCAATTGCTTACTTCGTACTACTCAGCTCATGTAATGAGGAAGTAGTATATCGAATCCCGTTTACGTACTTCGACTTTGCTCAGTAGTGAACGGGATTTTTGTTTGCAAGCGGCACAGATTTCAATTGAAAATGGATTAATTTGTGTGCCAACGTCATTGTTAACAAATGTTAGCAGTAAGCCAAAACAACATCATTGAGCTAGATAACTTATAATAACCGATTCTCATTTGGCAAAACCTCTGTCATACCTGTATATAAAAAAATGCTTTATTATATTTTTTATTTTCACCAGCATAGGAAGCTATGCCCAGGACTGCAGTTGCGAAAAAGAATTTTTATTTATTAAAGAATTTATTGAAAATAATTATGCAGGTTTTAAAGATAAGCAGGCGCAAATGACAGAGGCTGGTTATCAAAAAATGACAGGTCGTTTGCAAAAGTTAAGCCGCACTGCAAAGGAAAACTGCTTGTTAATAATCTCTCAATACCTCGATAGCTTCAAAGACCAGCATATTCAAATTAGTGGCCGCTTTGATGCAACAAAATACGACACAGGATATATTAACCAACGGCAGGAGGTAACCCTGCCTGATGAAAAAATAATTGCCTTATCAAAGTCTAAAAGTATTGAAGGTATTTTTATATTCAATTACGATTCTTCGTACAGGATAGCTGTCATAAAAGATAAATCTCAACTGCACAATTATATTGGCGTCATAATTGATTCCAGGTTGCCCACCTGGCGAAAGGGACTTGTAAAATTTGAGGCGAAACAGTTAAATGATTCTATGATGAAAGGCATTTTATATATGCGCAACCATATGCCGAAGGTAGAATGGTTTTATATTGGTAAAAATCAAATTGGCGGTGACTGGCAAAGGGAAGGAACAATAAGAGAAAAGCAGATATATAATTATGATCTGGTGGCTTCCGAAAAACTATCAGATAAAACACTGTATCTGAAAATATCCAGCTTTTCCCCTTCCAATGCAAAAAATATTGATTCCTTGTTAAAAGCTCAACAACATAACCTTTCATCCATCCCTTACCTGATATTAGATTTAAGAGATAACGGTGGTGGGGCTGACTTTGTATTTAGTCCCATATTACCTTACATTTATACGGGGCCGGTAAAGGGTATTGGTGTGGATGTTTTGGCAACAAAAAGTAATATAGACGGCTGGAAAAAGTTATTAGAAGATAAAGATTTACCGGAACAAAACAAAAAGGTCATCAACGGCATGATAGAGCAAATGGAAAGGAACACGGGCGGGCTACTTAGCATTGCTAACGACTATATTGATTCTTCTTTTACTCCTTTGCCGAACCCTCAAAAGGTTGTTATCCTTATTAATCGTGGATGTGCCTCTACTACAGAGCAGTTTTTGCTTTATGCACGCCAAAGTTCTAAAGTAATATTAATGGGAGAAAACACCCAGGGTACTCTTGACTATTCTAATATGCGTGAAACATCTTTTTCCTGTATGCCTTACGTACTAAGATATGCCACGACCAGAAGCCGCAGACTTGATATTGGCGAAGGGATAGATAATGTAGGCATAAAACCAAATATCTATCTCAAAGAAAAAACAGACTGGATTCGTGAAGCATTTAAAAAAATCGAAGTACCTTAAACAGGAAGGCCTGCTGCTAATCGGTTTGCTGCTATGCTGGCTGAAGAACCTGCCTGCCGGCAGGCAGGTAAATCTCAACTGTATATCTTAATTTCAGCTTCATTTTTTCTATCGGATTCTGTTGCAGGGGTAAGGCTTCACCTGAAAGGGACTCGCCGCAATAAGCAACCCATCCCTCTCCCCACCGTCCGGATAACCACATTCAGTTTCTTTACCTAAAACATTAACTTCGCAATTCAAAAACAAAAACATGAAAAAATTATTTTTTGCCGTACTCAGTTTTGCTGTTGTTTCAGCACAAGCACAATCCGCCGATGAGGTCATCCAGAAATACAGCGCCAATATGGGCGGGCTGGAAGCTTTTAATAAAATCACTTCCGCTAAAATGACAGGTACCTTTAGTTCACAGGGCCAGGATTTTCCGCTTACCACCCAGATCATCAATGGCAAAGCCATGCGGACAGATGTGGACGTAATGGGCCAATCCGTTACCAACTGTTATAACAATGCAAAGGGATGGAAGATCAACCCCTACCAGGGAGTCCTAACAGCCACCGAAGTAACCGGTAATGAACTCAGCGATTTTAAAGTTCAAAGCAGCCTGGCCAATCAACTCATGGATTATAAAGCAAGAGGGCACCAGGTAGAAATGCTGGGAGAAGAAACGGTAGAAGGTATAAAAACATTTAAGATCAAACTGACCAATAAAGATGACGGGAAAGCAACTACTTACTTTATTGCTACGGCTGACTATACGCTTATAAAATCTGCTACCGACCGGACCATACAGGGCCAGGAAATGGAAGTGGAATCTTATTACAGCGATCTTAAAGAGATCGGCGGTGTAAAATTCTTTATGGCAAGAAGCTCGAGGCTTGAAGGGCAGGAATTCCAGAATATCAAATTCGAAAAGATAGAACTGAATGTAGCTATTGATGAAAAGATATTTGAAATGCCAAAATAAAAAGCAGTTGTTTTATTACAAACCCGCCCCGATAAATCGGGCGGGTTTTTTATTGCCATTCTGGAGTTTCATTGATTGATTGCAGACCGCTGTTTTCCTTTTGCCATGCATAAGTAAAACTTCCGTTCGTAATAACAATATACCTTACCGGCACACTGATATTATACCGGAGCGCCTGCTGTAATACAGCATCGTCCAATCTTACTTCCCCTGCTTTACATTCGATCATCATCCAGGGCTGATGATTATTGTCGTACACCAGGATATCGAACCTTTTTTTTAACTCCCCGAGCTGAATTTCTTTTTCAATGGCGATAAGCGAACCGGGATAGTTTTTTGTTTTAATAAGATATTGAATAAAATTTTGTCTTACCCATTCTTCCGGCGTCAGCTGCAGCCATTTTTTGCGAAGTGCATCAAAAATAAATTCTTTGCTGCCTTCTTTTTTAATGCGGAAATCCGGCACCGGGTAATTGATGACCACCATGCTTCAAAAGTAAATGATTAAATTCGCTGTAAAGACCGAAAGTCAGGAGTCGGAAAGCCCGAAAGAATTTTCACATTAGCTGAAATTATCCTTCGGTCTCAAAAATGCACAACTTCCGGACTTTCGGACTTCCGGACTACTGCTTAAACAACTTTCGAACTAAAACAAATTATGAAAACAAAAGAAGAGATCGTACAGAACTGGTTGCCCCGCTATACTGGGGAATCACTCGAAAATTTTGGGGAGTATATTCTCCTCACCAATTTCAGCAACTATGTAAAATTGTTCGCCGAATGGAACAAGGTGAACGTGATTGGCGAAGGTAAACCCATGCAATGTGCCACCGCAGATAATATCACCATAATTAATTTCGGAATGGGCAGCCCTACTGCAGCCACCGTAATGGACCTGCTTTCTGCTATTCATCCCAAAGCTGCTTTGTTCCTGGGCAAATGCGGCGGTCTGAAGAAACGCAATAAACTCGGGGACCTGATATTACCTATTGCAGCCATAAAAGGCGAGGGAACTTCCAATGACTATTTTCCTGCTGAAGTACCAGCGCTTCCGGCATTTGCTTTACAAAAAGCTGTATCTACCACTATCCGGGATTACGGTGTGGATTACTGGACCGGCACCGTGTACACCACGAACCGGCGGGTGTGGGAACATGATGAACCTTTCAAAGAATACCTGCAAAAGATCAGAGCTTATGCCGTTGACATGGAAACAGCCACTATTTTCAGTGTGGGTTTCTATAATAAAATTCCTACCGGCGCTTTATTACTGGTGAGTGATCAGCCCATGATACCGGACGGGGTGAAAACGGAAGAAAGCGATAAGAATGTTACAGCACAATTTGTAGAAACCCACCTGAAAATTGGCGTGGATTCTCTCAAACAACTGATGAATGATGGTATGACGGTGCGGCATCTGAAATTCTAAGCCCGGTTAAAATAATTGCTATATAAATGTCGCCGCTTCTTGAAATAAAAAACCTTTCCGTTGATTTTTTTTCCGAAACAGGAGTAACTAACGCATTAAAAAATATTTCTTTGTCTGTCAACCGGGGTGAAGTGCTTGCATTGGTTGGTGAATCCGGTTCGGGGAAATCTGTTACTTCGCTTTCCATTTTACAACTTCTCCCCTCACCTCCTGCAAAATATTCCACAGGTGAAATTTTATTTTCTGAAAACGGTGATTCGCCTGTTGATCTGCTGAAAAGAAACCGTTACGAAATGCAGGATATCCGTGGCAATAAAATTGCTATGATCTTCCAGGAACCGATGACATCCCTGAACCCGGTGCTTACCTGCGGCAACCAGGTAATGGAAGCGATACAACTGCATAAAAAAGCCTTGCGTGCCGGCAGGCAGGTTTCAGCCCATGAAGCAAAGCAGCAAACCATCCATTGGTTTGAAAAAGTAAAACTGCCAGACCCGGCAGCCATCTTCAGCCGGTTCCCTCACCAGCTCAGTGGCGGGCAAAAGCAACGGGTTATGATTGCCATGGCCATGTGCTGTGAACCTTCCCTGCTTATTTGTGATGAGCCGACCACGACATTGGATGTAACCGTGCAGAAAACGATCCTGCAACTGATAAAGGAACTGCAGCAACAATCCAATATGGGGGTAATCTTTATCACGCATGATCTTGGCGTTGTCGCTGAAATTGCGGACCGTGCCGTTGTGATGTATAAAGGAGAGATTGTGGAACAAAATATGCTGAAAGAAATTTTTATCCATCCCCGGCATCCTTACACAAAAGCATTGCTGGCCTGCAGGCCGGTGAATCATGAAAGAGGGAAACGATTGCCGGTAGTGAGCGACTTCCTGGAAGAAGGAATATCGAATAAAGAACAGGGAACATCGAATAATGAAGTAAAAGAGCCTGTCATTTCTGAGGTTCTCCTCAAAGCACAAAATCTCTCTGTCTGGTTCCCGGCTAAGAAAACAATGTTTGGCAAGGCCCTTTCATTTACCAAAGCTGTGGATGATGTGAGTTTTGAAGTATTTGAAGGAGAAACATTGGGACTTGTTGGTGAAAGTGGCTGTGGCAAAACAACATTGGGAAGAACATTATTACGGCTGATCGAACCTACTTCCGGAAAAATTATTTACAATGGCATTGACCTTACTGCCAAAAAAAGAGATGAGCTTCGTTCTTTGCGTAAAGAAGTACAAATTGTTTTCCAGGATCCTTACTCTTCATTGAATCCCCGGTTAACCATTGGCGCTGCCATTGCGGAACCTATGAAAGTGCATGGCATTTTACCAACCGGGAAACAACGAAAGGACCAGGTAACGGAGCTGCTGGAAAAAGTAAACCTGAAAGCTGAACATTTTAACCGGTACCCGCATGAATTCAGCGGAGGACAACGTCAACGAATTGTTATTGCCAGGGCGCTGGCATTAAACCCTTCTTTTATCATTTGCGATGAATCCGTCTCTGCCCTGGATGTTAGTGTGCAGGCACAGGTATTGAATTTACTGAACAGCCTGAAAAAAGAATTTGGCTTCACCGTTATCTTTATCTCGCATGACCTTTCCGTTGTCCGTTATATCAGCGACCGCATCATGGTCATGAACAAAGGAAAAATTGAAGAAAGCGGTTATGCCGATGAGATTTATTTTAACCCTCAATCGCCTTATACTAAAAACCTGGTTGCATCAATACCAAAAGGGATTTTAGTTTAGTCGGTATAATCAGGTGCTACCGTTCTGTCGCCATCATCTTCATAAAATTTCTTTGCGCTGTTCCGGCGGGAGTATAATAATTTTTTTAACGCTTTGTTCAACTGTTTCATAATCGGCTCATCCTGCTCGATCTTTGTTTCGGTAAAATCTGTAAAGTCATAGCGGTTATAATTTGCAAAGGAGAACAGCGTGTAGTCCAACCCGGGAACCCGGAATTTCAAACTGTCTTCGTATTCAAATTGTTTCGGATCTTCCGGGACCAGGCCCACTACGGCCAGTTTCCATGACAGGTCGTCTTTTTTCCCCTTGTATTTATAAAAATAGATAAATCCCTTTTTGTCTTTGTATTCCGCACCGAGCCGGTCAACATACATGACTGAATCGGGCTTGCCGTATGATTTTTTATCCAGCAAAGAACTTCTGCCCAGGTCAAGATGATTGTTATACAATGCCGGGAACTTATCCGCTTTTTTCATTCTCTTAAGATCTGTGTACAATTGATAGCGGTAATCATCAAGGCTGGCGAAATATTTGAGCAGCGTATCAGGAAACGTTTTATTGTGCTGAAGCAACAGCAGCATTGTGCTGTATTTTAGTTTTTTGTCATCCGATCTCAGCATTTGCTGTATCAAAGGCTGCACAGCAGGGTTGGTCTCCCAATAAGGCAATAATAATGTTGCATAAAGACTGAGATCATCATTGCCTGCGTCTTTTTCATCTTCATCAGAATAGTAGGGAGGAACTTTCTTTTCTTCCTTGCTTTCTTCCGCCTTTAGTATGGCTTTTTTCTTTTCAGCAATAGACTGTTTCTTTAATTCCTGTTTGGCTTCAATCAGGAATTTACTGAAATACATCTCATAATCCTTCGGCTTTACCAGGTTGCTGTCCACCATCTCACCCAATAATTTCATGATGCTGCTCTTATAGTCTTCCAGGTTGAGCAGGGGTAGCAGGTCGGGCAAAATGGTTCTGGTAAGTTTTAATGAGTCGGATAATTCGTCGAGGAAGCTGCCATTGTTATAACTGTACCTGCCGAAATTTCGGAGAGCGGATAGCGGGGGATATAGTGAATAGTCACTGGCGGTTTCACCAGCCTCCAGTACCGGCGGCTCTGTATTAACTATATCCCTGAAAATGCCAAACGCATAAGATGTTTTGTGCTGTAATAAATTTTCCAGGGCTGAATATTGCAATTGAACGGTATCATCAAGGGCATAATACAATTCTTTGAGGTAATCAGACGCTGCATTGGTACTTATATCTCCCAGTTTATTGATCAGCGATTTTTTGGTATCCAGGTATTTTTTTTCATCCCAGTTTATCCAGGCAATTGCTTTTTTCAGTTTTGGAAGGTCGGACGAATCCAATTCAATATCATCAATATGCTTAACGGCCCGTTTATGCAATACACTGTCTTTATTCATGAAATCTTCAAAGAATAAATTTGATTTTTTTACAAAAGGATTTATGCCTTTCAATGTATCAGCAGGGGTAAAAGTTTCAAAGAATTTTTTTACAAAGACGCTGGGCTGTGTCAGGGTATCCAATTCTGTGCCCAGGGAAAAGCCAATTCCATCCTTGTAATAAGTTTTTGTCCATAAGCTGCGGCTGCTGCCTGTATCTGTAACAATAGCTTCCCAGACTTTCATTTTGTTTGGCAGCTCGGTTTTCTTTTTGAATTTAAATATCCAGGTGCTATCAGCAAAAAATGAAGTTTCTTTTTCTTTATCGAGTGCCGCGCTGTCTTTTGTGTAATAATACCTGGGTGAACGGTAAAATGACACATATATCTTTTCTCCCGTCGTATCATTGCTGATGATTTTGTTACGATAGGTGCCGCCTTCCAACTGATCATCTTCTGATTCTTCATCATCATCCTCATCGCCGCCAAAATAACTGTAGCGGGGGATGTCCAGTTTTATTTTTTTGTTTTCGGGATATACAGGAGTAGTAACAGTAAAATAAAGAGAAGTGTCCTTTTGCTGCTTCGACTCATTATAAACAAAGGGCTTTATTTCAAATGAGTTCAGGAAATGCCTCATGACCGGTATTTCCTGTTTGCCATGAGCGATCAATGTATAATAATGCGGACCCTGGATGATGAACCGGGTTAGATAGACAGCGCCTGATTTGTCTTTGTAGGTACCCTCCAGCGCCGGGTAACCTGCCTGGCTGGTTTGTTTGCGGGTAAGTTGTGAGTCGATAAACTCAGAAGCCATAAAACTTTCGTTCATCAGGCTCAGGTCGAAAGTATCCTCTTCCACGAAATGATAGTTATGGATATCTGTTCTGATGATACGGTATTGTGTGCCACTGGTTTTATCGGCTGCATCATATATCCAGCTTCCATCATTGCCAATATAGGGGTCATGCGGCAGGTCAACAGCAAAACCGCCATAAGGAGGTGAGTATTTTTTCCATCCCGCCATGGCGGGGTCAGTGACTGATTTATATTCCTTAAACTGTATGCTGCCAAAAAATTTCTTTGCTTCGTCACCATACTTTACGTAATCGCCATTACCGCTCATTTTAAAAAAAATGATTTCAAAGGGAGTGATAAAAATATTATAACGCTGGAGATCGCCGCGACGGGTCCGGTTGGTAATATCAAACCCTTTATACCCGTTTTTTGTGATCATAGTTTTGGAGATCATTTTCCCCGGAACATTTTCATACAGCAGGCTGTCAATCCGGTTATATACATCGTCCGTGGAGTGGGACCACAACCAGGAATTTGTCATAATGCGGGTAACCATGTAATAGCTGCCGTTGGACATATCGGCATATTGTTTTTGTTCCAGCGCCGCATCCTCCCCGAACTTGTAAAATTTTCCGGGAATATCCACTTTAAACAATCCGTCATCAGCCATCTCTGTTCTGAATGTGACCGGCACTCTTATCTTATCCACGATGTCTTTGTCCCTGCTGTCTCTCTCCCCCATTTTTACGGGACGAAGTCTGTATCCTTTTTTGCGAAGGGTTTCAATAACACCCCGGTCTCCCGGCAGATGGGCGGCCCCTACACCAACGAACAGGGAATACCCGGATCTGATGATAGAATCAATGGAATGAGCCTGTATTTCATTTCTCCGGTATAAAAATTTTTCATCAAAGGCAGCCGAAGTGCTGTTATACCTGTTAATGGAATCCAGCAGGTCAAGATTACCATTGCGGTAAGCTTCCTGCAGTTTGTCCGTCGAATATTCGTCGGCTCCATCGTAGCTCCTCTCTTTTTTATCTTTATCCTTCGCTGCATCTTTATAAGCTTCAGCCATGAGTTTCATACTCTCCCCGTAATTTTCTACCCCGGTCACTTTTTTGCCCCATTTTTTACCACATTGAAAAATATACATATCCAGGTAAGTGTCTTCTTCAAAATCACTGGCTTCATTACCGTAACTGCGGTATAATAAATTATTGATAGTAGATGGATTGCTGTATAACGCCCGTTCAATTTTACCGTCGTATTTGTAGAACTTAAGTGTATTGATACTTAAATACTCATTGGGTACTGACCTGTAGCTGCCATAATAGTTATTGTTGTAGACATTATCCCCTCCACCGGTCAGATCATATTTGCTCATATCTTCCTGCCATGTTTCCGGGTTGGTTTCCAGCGCCACTACCTGTGCATTCCGGATGGCGATATAAAACGAATCGGGCAGATGAAAAGCCAGTTTGCTGCTTACATGCATGGTTCCGATGAGATAAGATGGCTTTTGCATCCCATTACCTGAAATTTCCCATAACAGGCTGGGATATTTTTTGTCTTTGATTTTAGGCTGTGCCTTTAATGAAAGAAAACAAAAAATGGCCAGAAAAACTAAAAGGACTCGTTTCATAAAGGTTGGTATCCCGATCACTGGATTCTTCGTCATGCCGGAACCCAGGACCATCGGAGGTTATTATTATAAACAAATGTAAGATGCTACAGTGCAATGAAAAGCATAAAATTATTTTGAATACCAGAGATTTAGGATGAACCAAAGAAAGCCCCTCTGCCGCCGTAAGATTGTTCACATTGTTTCACCATTTCTTAAAAACCAGCTGGCAATTAAATCTGAAAAAATTAAACGGGATTTTGGGCCCGAAAAGTATACCTTTGCCCGCTTTAAATGCAGTCCTGTTGACCAGACCCGGCGCCGTAAGGCCGGAATCGGATCATCCCTTCCCGGCATCCTGCCCGGTTTGTGTCATGAGACTTATCTGTCAAAAATATTAATTACTCATGAAGCTTTCACAATTCCGTTTCGACCTTCCCCTTAACCTGATTGCCCAAAACCCCACCAAACGCCGTGAAGATGCCAGGATGATGGTAGTTCACCGCCATACCGGTGAAATGGAAAATAAACATTTCAGGGACATCATTGATTATTTTGAAGACAAGGATGCGTTTGTAGTAAATAACACCAAGGTATTTCCTGCCCGTATGTATGGACGCAAGGAAAAAACCGGCGCTAAGATTGAAGTGTTCCTGCTCCGCGAACTGAATAAACCCAACCGCCTTTGGGATGTGATCGTTGATCCCGCAAGAAAGATCCGTGTCGGCAATAAACTTTATTTCGGCGACCAGGAAGACCTGGTTGCAGAAGTAATTGATAATACCACCAGCCGCGGCCGTACCATCCGTTTTTTATGGGAAGGCAGTGAAGAAGATTTCAGGGCACAATTAGAAAAGCTGGGAGAAACACCATTGCCCAAATACATAAAAAGAAAACCAGACGAAGAAGATAAGGAACGTTACCAGACCGTTTATGCAAAACATGAAGGAGCTGTTGCAGCCCCCACGGCGGGTTTGCATTTTAGCCGTGAACTGATAAAAAGACTGGAGATAAAAGGTATCCGCTTTGCAGAAGTTACTTTACACACCGGTCTTGGCACTTTCCGCCCCATAGAAGTGGAAGACCTGAGCAAACATAAAATGGATGCCGAGTATTACCACATTGATGAAACGGCTTGTAAAATTGTGAACCGTGCCAAAGAATATGGCCACCGCATCTGCTCCATCGGCACTACAACCATGCGGGCCATGGAGTCTTCTTTCACAGCGCAGAAATTATTGAAACCTTCTGAGGGTTGGACCAATACTTTTATTCACCCTCCTTATGATTTTAATATTGCTGATTCATTAGTCACCAATTTCCATTTGCCAAAAACAAGCCTGCTGATCATGACCTGTGCCTTTGCTGGATATGAACTGGCAATGGAAGCTTATAAAAAAGCTATCAAGGATAAATACAGGTTCTTCAGTTATGGAGATGCGTTGCTGATCATATAATTGGTGAATAAAAAATAAAAAAACCTGCAGCTGCACGAAAGTGTGGCTGTTTTACTTATTTACCTGGTTCATAATCCAACGGCAATGAATTTGCCATTTTCTCACCCCAGGCCCAGTATGCAGAACAGAAAAAATCCTGTGGATTATAATAATTACCGCTTTTATCCAGTGAAATAAGTTTATCGTTCAATAAAGTAACATAGGAACGCTGAAAGCCAGCCCGCCGTTCGGGGAACTGGGTTCTAACATATCCTGCTTCTTCTTTTTCATTTTTGTAAGTGATGAACAGGTAATCATCGAAAGACAGTCCTTTGAAAGCGCCGGCTGTTTCAATAATAAGACTATCCGCTGTGAGAAGACTGGTTCCATATGTTTCAACATAGTCAGGCTGCCGCATCACCAAATCATAGTAGTCCATAGAGTCCCGGGGTATTTTAGTCCCGGGATATTCAACTGTAGTCCTACCGGTAGCTGCATCTACTTTCACAACCCTTGAAGCCAGGTATACATTTTTTACTCTTTGTTTTTCATCATTAGGGGTTCTTAGCATTCTTCTTACTTCAAACCCTTGCTCCAATAAACTGTCAGCAAATAAGCTCCGCATAAAATGCATAATAGAACCATTATAAGCATCCTGCCTGTTCTTCTCCCATTTTTGTTCCTTCGATCTGCCTTCATTATCTATCGGCGAAAACAGGGAATAGCCGAGATAGAACATGGACCTGTTGCTAAAGTTTACTTCAAAATTTTCCAATTGATAACTGATGTTATAGCCCAGGGCCTTGTTTTCCAGCAACAGCGGCTCATCACAATAAGCAGCAAGCCGGTTGGTTTTTTTATAATAGCGGAACCGGATTGCTTTTTCGTTCTTAACCCGGCACTGGTTCGCATTGGCTGTATTCCCTACAAAATTATCCATAAAGGTCCGGCCCCATTTATCCCAGCCCTCTTCAACATATTGCTCCAGCGTTACATTCTGAAGCTCTTTAACTTTTACTGTCAACTCTATCTTTAGTTGTAATGGCAATTGCTCGTCGCTGAAAGAAAATACATTCGTTTCATAACCGATGGAGGATATGATCAATTCATGCTTGCCTGCCGGCACATCATTCAGTTCAAAATGACCGGCATTATCGGATATGGTTCCTTTCGATGTATTGCTGATGAAAACGCTGCTGCCTGGGACGACAGCTCCCGTAGCATCATTGACCACCCTGCCTTTAATGGTCCGCTGAGATGAACCGGTAGAGGAAAGCAGGATGAAAAATAAAATGGCCGGTACGTTCTTCATACCGGCAATTTACGAAGTCAAAACAATTATTTAAACTCTCTATTTAAACTTCAGGTTCAGCGATATAATGTCAGACTTCATCCCATTGGTTTTTGTATAATGCCCATACCGTACCTCAAGCATATTCAAACGCTGTATTCCAAAAACTCCCTTCGGTGGTGCGATCCGGAAACCGGCGCCATAAAAATTACTGCTGAATTTTGAAAGATCATAATTGCTGGAATAAAAGGGGTCAGCTGCTGTATGTACTTTATAAGGAGCAAAATAATCAATAGCAGTTTGGGTATTGTAGCGGAAAAAGGGAGTGATAGAAAAGAACGGGGTGATCTTGTAAGGTGTTTCAATATTTATTGTATGAGCACTCAATCCCCAGTCATCATGATAATAGCGGTAGTAAGTACGGATGATGAACTTATCCCCCAAAAAATAGTTGGCCCTGAATCCAATTGGAATTTTCAGCCGGGTATCCGGTAAAGTTTCCACATGCAATGAATTATCGGCAAAATACACCCGGTGAAAAGGGAGTCCGAGAAAACCCGTCTGGTAAATGACGTCCATTAAAAACTCCACCTGTAATCGCTGGTTCACAATTTGTGAATAGGATAAAGTACCGCTATATGAATTCCGGGCGGATGAACCATAATCACCCTTACTCCTTTCTCCATCTTCTCCCCGCACATTATTCGGGTAACCGGGTTGTAATTCGATCGGCAGGATCAAACTTACCTTGTCAAGGAAGACCGCGGCTTTGGCAGTGAATTCACCGTTCCTGTTCTTTGTTTTTTGTGCAAACATGACATTTGCGCCGTAAGAGGTGTAATCAAACTCGTTGGAAAAAGAAACGCCTGCACCAATGGTAGAGCCTTTCTTTTGGTTTTCCATTGACCAGTTGACCGAAGGGTATAATCTTGAATCAACATGAGAAGCAGACGAGATATTCCGGGGATCAATTTTATCAGAAGAGGCAGACGTGTAATGATCATAACCCACTTCCACATCAAAGCTATGTTTCCGGTTACGGGCATCCCATTTATTCAACTTAACATCTATTACGCTGGCAATATCCGTAAGCTTTTCTGTGCCAATACCGCCTGTGACGGCCGAATTATTTCCATCCTGCCGGTAGTAACTGGACACTAAGTTAGCCTCTTCAAAAGTTAACTTCCGGCTCTTATATTCTGAAGAATCTTTTGCAGCTGGTTGTGCAAAAGCGGAAAACAGTGTAAGAAATATTCCTACAACTGATAAGCAGATTTTTTTCATTAAAAAAAATTTGAAATAAAAAGATTAATTACAACCACAACCGCCGCCGGTTTTGCCACCATTGGCCCCGGATGCGCCTTCGCGGTAAGACTGGAAACTGTTTTCGGCTTTTTCAATTTTCCTGGAACCCAGTGTCATCTCGCCATCATTCAATTTATTTTTCTGGTATTCCTTCACGGTTGTGCAGGAACCTAAGAGGGTGGCAGCAAAGGCCGCAAGAGCAACAGATACTATGTATCCTTTTTTCTTTGTTATACTCATTTGAGGTTTACGTTTTTTGATGTGTAGATTTTATCATTATCGTCAATAATAATACAAGCTAATCCCTTTACCTGGTTTACCATGTCCAACCCTACTTTTATCCCCATGATCATCACCGGTGTGGCCATTGCATCCGCTATCTCGGCATTGGAACTGATGATCGTCACACTTTTTATACCCCGTACCGGCAAACCCGTTTTGGGATCAATAGTGTGAGAATATTTTTTACCATCTATTATTACAAATTTTTCATAATTGCCCGAAGTGGCAATTGCCATATCAGTTATGTCCAGGTAAGAAACCGGGTGAAGGGTTGAATTAGGATCGGCAATACCAATTGTCCACTTTTTCCCATTGGGCTGATGCCCCCATGCCGTAAGGTCACCGGACGCATTGACAATACCACTCTTAATTCCTTTTTGCTGAAGGATAAGCTTAGCCCTGTCTGCAGCATAACCTTTGCCAATGCCACCAAACCCGATCCTCATTCCTTTCTCTTTCAGGAATACGGTGCATTTTTTTTCATCCAGTATAATGTTCCGGTAATTGATAAGATATACAGCTTTTTTGGCAGTAACAGGGTCGGGCAATGATGTCATTGTCTTATCAAAGTTCCAGAGTTTTTTATCCACAGAACCATACGTTATATCAAAAGCTCCCTGGGTAATATCTGAGATTCTTTTCGACCGCTGAATAATGTCAAATACTTCTTTGTCCACCTTTACCGGGGCGATGCCCGCATTCCGGTTGATAAGGTTGGTCTGGCTGCTTTCGCTGAATGTTGTAAGCAATTTTTCTATGCGGCTGATTTCGGAAACGGCATCATCTATCCGGGCCTGTGCATCCCTTTTATTATCTGACAGCACTGAGATCTCAAACCGGTTCCCCATCAGTTTTAGTGCCTTCCGGTGAAGGGTTGGTATTATGGTCAGTGTTTCACTTCCCTGCATGTACCAATCCTTTTAATTGCCCGGTAAATTGTTCTGCTGTTAAATCGGGAAATCCATCCCAGGCTTTAATTACTTTTCCTTCTGCAGTAAGTAATACAGTGTAGGGAAAACTACCCTGTGGATTATATGTATCGGCAAGCTTGTCATTTTTCTTTTGCTGATCTTTTGATAACTGATTTTTTTTGAGCCGGGGGAAATCGGCGTTGATCAGTACAAGGTTGCTGTCTGCAAATATTTTAAATGAAGTGCTTTCAAATATTTCATTATGGAGCCTGATGCAGGGACCACACCAATCGGAACCAGAAAAGTTAATCAGGATCAATTTATGTTATGTTAAAGCCTTCTTTTTGGCATTTTCGAAATCTGTTTCCCACCCCGAAGAGAGTTTAAACAACAGAACAACAAGAAAAAGGGAAAAAAAACGCATACAATGTGTGGATAGCTGTCAAAATTAACGTGGTAACATTGAAAAAAGTATGAGTTTAATCACATTAACATTTAATTATTCCTGGTCAATTTTTTATTGATGTGATGGAGTGAAACTAACATCACATCATAATTCTTTTTGAATGTACTCGCCGATCTCCCCGGCGCGGTTATAGATCATCATATGGGTGCCATCTTTGATGATACAGGTGGGATTGATCTTCTTAACAGGAAAAATTCTATCCCTGTCGCCATGAATATGGATGATGTTACCGGGCTGCCAGGCGTTCTTCCAATTCAGAATCTGGCTGATGGCCCAGTCAACAAAAACGAGGTCTGCATTTTTCCGGTAAGCCCTCACCATTTCTTTTTCTTCTTTGGTGGATACACCCAGGCGGGCATTGTCAATTTTCTCGGTGTATCTATGCAACCTGGTAGGCAATAGTTTATCCAGCTTCAGGGTACCGGCCGCTTTCATCCAGCGGGGCATTTCACCGGCAGATTTTATACTGGATACAATAAAGAGTTTATGCAACGGCATTTGTTTAGCGATCTCAATACCCATCATCCCGCCAAATGAAACTCCCAGCAAAACAGCGGAATCCTCTTTGATGTGCTCACTCATTCTTTTTGCATACACTTCAATCCGTTCTTTTTTATGTGGCCTTATCCAGGGGATATACCGCAGCTCATATCCTTTGATATGCAGGTTGGCAAATATTTTTTCATCTGCTCCTAATCCGCTTATACAATAGATCGGTCTTTTCATATTTGTTTCCGGGTAATTGAAATTAGTTTTAAAATTAGGGAATTGCTGTCATCTTTTTTTACAACCCAAACATTCCCTTATTTAATTGTTGCAGAATTTGTGTTTTGTATTCTGCAGGAACCAACAGAGAGATGTTGTGAGGGCTGCCGCCGTATGACACCATGCGGATCGGGATATTCATTATAGACCCAAAGAGTTTCTTTACCATGGCTTCAGTTTGGGAGATCTCATTGCCCACCACAGAAATGATGACCTGGTTTTTATCCACTTCGATGCTGCCAAAAGGCTCGAGTTCTTTTACTATTTCTTTCAGACGGGCGGCATTATCGATCGTTAACGAAACAGCCACCTCCGAAGTAGTGATCATATCGATCGGCGTCCTGTATTTTTCAAACACTTCAAATATTTTCCGGAGAAAACCATATGCCAGTAACATCCGGCTGCTCTTGATGCGGATAGCAATGATATTATCTTTTGCAGCCACTGCTTTTACGCCAACGCTTCCTGCTTTTTCGGTGATAAGTGTCCCTTTTGCTTCCGGGTGCATCGTATTCAGCAGCTTCACCGGGATCTTATATTGCTGTGCCGGCCAGATAGAAGCAGGATGTAAGATCTTGGCGCCGAAATAGGCTAACTCGGCAGCTTCTTCAAAACTCATTTGCACAATAGGAACAGTTTTCTTTACAATTCTTGGATCATTGTTATGCATCCCGTCAATATCCGTCCAGATCTCACATACTGAGGCATTGATGGCCGCAGCTATTAATGATGCACTGTAATCACTGCCACCCCGCTTCAGGTTATCCACTTCTCCCCTTGCATTGCGGCAGATATAGCCCTGGGTTACGAATATTTTTTTCGATTTATGCTGTTTCAGCAATTGTGACAGTTTCACCTTTATACTCCCGATCTGTGGTTCATCATAGTGATCAATGGTCATAAACTCCAGCGCCGGCAACAGAATATTGTCGACCTTCTGTTCATCAAGATATACGCAAAAAAGTTTTGTAGAAAGTAATTCGCCCTGTGCGAGGATATCTTTATTCAGTGATTCACTGAAAGAAATTTTCAGGATGATATTAAGGAATTCAAAATGTTCGGCAATAATTGCTTTTGCTTTTGCAACAGCATCTTTCTTTTTTACCAGGTCCTTAATGAATGCCTGGTAATGTTTCTCCATTTTGTCAATAGATTGTTTAGCTGCCTGGCGGTCGCCTTTTGAAATATGCTCGCCAATTTCCACCAATACATTGGTAGTGCCTGCCAATGCTGACAAGACAACAATAACAGGTTCTTTTTCTTTTGTGACCAGCGATACAATGTGGTGCATTCGCTCCGGCTTACCAACACTGGTGCCGCCAAACTTCATTACTTTCATGTTTGTATCCCTCCGGGATTTTTAAGGATTTCCGAAGCAGCTAGCAGGGCGTAAAGATATATTCCTTTCAGTAAGAAAAGCTATTTCACTGAAATTCCCTGTATGGGGAATGGGCTATTTATAGATATAAAAACCCTTCCAGGTTATAGTTGGATCAGTAAGATCAACACCCCGGACGATCAGGGGGTATCCGTCGGCCCGGTAAGTATAGGTATTCCTGATCCCGTCTCCCGGCGCAGTATCCCAGGTTTCCAAAACGTTATTTTTCGGATTTGACAAATTGAGGTCCTCATCTATAATCGGATACGGAACACTGAAAGTATAACCCGGGTTTGGATGAGTGTCAAAAATGTAATGGTTTGTTTCACTGGTGCCGATGCTACTGCAGCTCGTATAATCTCCGAATTGGTAAGTTATATTTCCATTCATATATGTTTTTTGGAATATGGTAGTGCCCGGACAAGCCGGAGGCCAGCTGGGTGGGTTCAATGTCATCGAAAGATATGTGAGTACATTTGTTGTATTGCCATTGTCCGTGAAGAAATTAACCTTAATGATCTCTGCAGGAGGACCGGGAGGCGGAAGTGTACTTAGATAGCTGCTACGAATCGAATCTTTGATCACTTTTCCTGCTGCATAAAACAAAAATGAAGTATCCTTACCGATAGTGAGAAAATCTGCTGTGGACCTTATTACTTTAAATGGCAGCGTTTCATTACCGTTATAGAAATAAACCAGGCTGTCATAAAAAGGGAATGAGGATGTTGGCGGTGAAGTCTCGTCTTTATAAGAAGTGTTCACCTGCACCACCCTGTTCAGGTTATCATATTCAATGATCCCTTTACGTAACGTATCAAGCCCTGCTGTCAGGGTTGTATCCAGCAAGATCACTTTCTTTAACATCGTACTGTTCCCCCCTTGTGTTGGTGTGTTCAAACCCCAGTCTATTTCTTTCTGGCAGGAAGAAAAACCCGCAACTAAAGAAACAACTATTAAAAACCCGGCTACAGTTTTCATGAATTTTCTATTAGTGTATTAAAGCTACAGAAAATCTTTCACCCAGATTATTCAAATCTTCTACTACAATATCCTGCAAAGGGATACCGTTGTTCATTCTTTCAGTTTCAAACTCTCTTTCCGGATCACCCGGCACCAATACCTTTTCTTCACCCTTTTTTGGTTTGGCAGAACGGAATCCTTTTATCCAGTTATCCATGTGTTGCTTGAATTCATTGGCTGGTCTGAAAGCATCAATTCGCATGGCTCCAAAAAAATGACCAATACCCTTGCCTGGTTGTTGTGATGGGATCGGTACATAAGCCGGAAATGGCGGCACCCATGGTGCATAATTGGCGCCGCTTAACAATGCAGAAAAAATATCAACGATAGCACCCAGGGCATAACCTTTATGACTTCCATGTTCCCTGTCACCACCTAACGGTAATAATGCACCGCCGCTTTTTAATGCATGCGGATCATTGGTTGGATTGCCGTCTTTGTCCTGCACCCATCCAGTTGGAGTTTGTAAATTTTTTCGTTGCAATATTTCTAATTTACCATTGGCAGCAGTCGTGGTGGAAAGGTCAGCTACAAATGGAGGTTCATTACCCGCAGGCGCTGCTACACAAATGGGATTTGTACCCAGCATTTTATCAATAGAAAAGGTTGGCGCAACCAATGGACTTGCATTGGTCATGGCTATACCGATCATATCATATGACAAAGCCATCATGGCGTGATGCGCTGCAATACCAAAATGATTGCTGTTTTGAACACTCACCCAACCGGTGCCAACCTGTTTTGCTTTTTCAATAGCGATCTGCATGGCGAAAGGAGCAACAACCAATCCAAGCCCGCTGTCACCATCTACCACAGCAGTGGAAGGAGTTTCATAAATTACTTTTATATCTGGTCTTGCATTAACTCTTTTTACTTCCCATAATCTTACATACCCGCTCAGTCTCGCCACACCATGAGAATCTATACCACGAAGGTCAGCAGACAATAATGCTTTAGTTGCTGTATCAGCATGTTCGTCGCTACAACCAATTTTTTGGAAAATGGTTTTGGTAAAATCAAATAATTGCTGGTAGGAAAATATTTGCTCTGGCATAAAGCAAAGAAACAATAATAATAAATAAAAATGCTCCTGTTTGAACAGGAGCATTCTTTAAATTAACTTCCGGTAGTTTAGAAGGGTAAATCATCCACCGGTTCGGTAATATCACTTGGAGAAGGAATATTACTGTTTGAAGTGGAAGCCGCAGCAGAAGTGCCGGGCTGGTAAGCTGAACCCCCTCCGCTATCAGCACGTCCACCCAATAATTGTACTTCTCTTACACGGAGTGATAAAGAAGAACCGGGAGTGCCGTCATTTCGCTGAAATGATCTTGCTTCGGGTTGCCCTTCCACATAAACCTGTTTGCCTTTCGTAAGGTACTGTGCTACCGCTGTGCGGTCGGTCCAGTAGGCGCAATCCACCCAGGTTGTTTTTTCCTGTTGATTACCCTGGCTGTCTTTGTACTTCTCGGTATGTGCCACCGTAAAATTGATCACATTTTTTCCATTGACTGTGTTTACAACGCAGTCTTTGCCGAGATTGCCGATAATTTGCATTTTAATCATAGTGCTCAAATTTTAAATTAACATAATTAAGAAGCGGCAAGTTAGCATTATTCCCTCGCCTTACGTTGTGTGCTGAATAGAACTGACTGTTACTGTTACAGGTTTGTGAATAACTTTTGCTACCCTGCCGCTTCAATTACTGATGGACCGGCAAGATGCGACAGAGATGAAATTGATTCCAAGGGTAAAAGCTCCTGATTTTCTGTTTTTTTAACCTCGGGATTTCGTTTTTTAATCACCGGTTCTTCCTGCTGCTGCATCAATGATACAATAAGTTAAAATTACCAGGGAAGAAAAGCATAATAGCGATATGAACAATGATGAGTCCCGGCGATAAATGTCGGGTCTGATGAGTCTGACGAGTATCAGACTCCGTCAGAGACGCTGACCGAAGTGTCAGTATGCTAACAAACGATGATCCTTCGCGACCTTCGGTCGCAAACTTATCGGTTGTGCTCAGGACAGCATTATAGCCTGGCACATAATTACTTATTTCGAAACCAATGAGGCCGATGATTCGTTGTATATTTGCGGTTCTCTATTTTTTAAACCCACATGAGTAAGAAAGGTAAAATTTTAGTGGCTATGAGCGGCGGTATTGACAGTACTGTTACTGCCCTCATGCTCAATGATGAAGGCTACGAAGTGGTGGGCATCACTATGAAAACATGGGACTATGCAGCCAGTGGCGGTAGTAAAAAAGAAACCGGTTGTTGCAATGTGGATTCATTTAATGATGCCAGGCAGGCAGCCGTTGAACATGGCTTTCCACATTACATTCTCGATATTCGTGAGGAGTTTGGTGATTTTGTGATCGAGAATTTTGTAGATGAATATATCGCCGGGAGAACCCCCAATCCCTGTGTGCTTTGTAATACGCATATCAAATGGAGAGCATTATTGAAAAGAGCCGATGCACTGGGTTGTGATTTTATTGCAACGGGGCATTACGCAAAGATCCGTCAACATGATAATGGAAGATTTGTTGTGAGCAAAGCTGTGGATGAAACAAAAGATCAGAGTTATGTATTGTGGGGCTTGCAACAGGATTTATTATGCAGAACCATGTTACCGCTTGGCCCGTACAGGAAAACACAGATCCGGCAAATGGCGCATGACTATGGTTACCCGGAACTGGCAAAGAAAAACGAGAGCTATGAGATCTGTTTCGTGCCTGATAATGATTATCGCGGCTTTTTGAAAAGAAGAGTGGAAGGACTGGAAGAAAGAGTTGCCGGCGGAAATTTTGTTGACAAACATGGAAACATTTTAGGACAACATAAAGGTTATCCGTTTTATACAATTGGTCAAAGAAAAGGATTGGATATTGCTTTTGGCAAACCGGTATTCGTTACTAAAATTGACCCGGATAATAATACGGTCATGCTCGGTGATGAAGAAGATCTTGATCAAAATGAAATGAGAGTTACTAAATTGAACCTGGTAAAATATGATTCGCTGACTCCCGGTATGGAAGCAGTGACGAAAATCCGGTATAAAGACAAAGGGGCTCTTTCAAATATACATCCGGACAGTTCGACCCAGCTTAGTGCCACAGTAAAGTTTTACGAAAATGTAAAAGGCATCGCCCCCGGCCAAAGCGCCGTGTTTTATGAGGGGGATGATGTTATCGGCGGAGGAATAATACAGTCTGGAATCTTGAGTCGTGAGTCTGGAGTCAATATAATATGAGCAGAGGTTTCGTCCTGACTACCGACTGATCCTCAGGCAATAAAGCCTGAAAATAATCGTTTTAAAGCGGGAGTTATGATTCCCCGCTTTAAGTTTGTAGCTTTAAGCATCAAAATATCCGTGAAAACAGTCTTTATCCGAACAAACCTTGTATCTGTGAACACTGAAAAACCACTTATGAGACAGCTGCCAATATTCCGTTTCAGCCTCCTGGCTGTTGCCATTTTTGCTCTCTTTTCCTGCAATAAAAAAGAAGAGTATGTTACTGATAAATTGAGTGATTATATCCCGCTTACTCCCGGCAAGTATATTACTTACCGCCTTGACTCAATGGTATTCACGAATTTTGGAAGAAACACGGAAGTACATAAATTCCAGGTTAAACATGTCATTGATGCACTGATCCCCGATAACCTCGGCAGACCGAGTTACCGGGTTTATGTTTATATCCGGGATTCAGCAGGCCTGCAGCCCTGGCAGCCTGCCGGGAATACTTATTTTATAACACCGTTAACGAACCAGGTGGAATTAATAGAAAACAATCTTCGATTTATCAAAATACATGCGCCGGTTAAAGATGCATACACCTGGAAAGGAAACATGTATCTTCCTTCAGATACTTGCGGTGGCCCTTATTGTCCTCTTTATAAATTCAGCAATGACGATGAGATCCAGGACTGGAATTATTATTATGATGGTAATCCCACTTCCTTCAGCTATCGCGGAATCAGTTATACGGATGTGATAACTATAGAAGAAGCAGACGAATCTTTTAATGTCCCCATCGTTGTTCCTACCTCGTATGCAGCCAGGACAAGATCTGTTGAAAAATATTCAAAGAATACAGGACTTGTTTACAGGGAATATGAGTTATGGGAATACCAGCCGAATACCGGCAACCCGGCCGGACCTTACAAAATAGGTTTTGGAATCACTATGTGGATGATAGATCACAATTAAGTTTTCATTTTAATGCCTTAAATTTGAAGATTAAAAAGGCATCACTCATGAAGAAATTTCTACCTGCATTCCTTTTTTCTCTTTTCCTGGTAAGTGAATCCCAGGCTCAATTTACCCGTTACCTGGTAAAACTGAAGAACAAAGGCGGAAACCCCTTTACCATCGCTAATCCCATTGCTTATCTATCACAACGTGCCATTGACCGCAGAATAAGATACGGCATTGCTATTGACAGCACCGATCTTCCTGTTACTCCATCTTATGTTACGCAAATAAGAAACGTGCCGAATGTGACCGTTTTGAATGTTTCAAAATGGTTAAACTCCATTTCGATCTTAACAACAGATGCCAATGCAATAACAACCATCAGCGCATTCCCATTTGTACAAAGCGTCAGCGGCCTGGCTGCCAGGATAAATGAAAATGGGAGACCCTACAGGGATAAATTTGAATTGGAAGAATCAATTACCCCTCTTCCTTCCACAGAGAGACTTGAACAAATAGAAGGCGATTATTATAATTACGGAACCGGCGCCTTTAACGAAATCCACCTTCACAATGCTGAGTTTCTGCATAATATTGGTTTAAGGGGAGGAAGTATGCGGGTAGCATTACTGGACGCCGGATTTACAAATTATGCAACACTAAAAGCTTTTGACAGTATCAATTTAAACAATCAGGTCCTGGGCACATGGGATTTTGTTTCCGGTAATACAAACGTAAATGATCATGATCACGGCATGGAATGCCTGTCAATTATTGCAGCAAATATTCCGGGTCAATTTGTAGGTAAAGCCCCTAAAGCAAAATTTTATTTATACCGTACAGAAGATGCCCCGACAGAATATCCTATTGAAGAACATAACTGGTCTTGCGGAGCTGAGAAAGCAGATAGTAACGGCACCGATGTTATTTCCACTTCCCTGGGATATACCACATTTGATAATGCAATTTTCAATTATACTTATGCTGATATGAATGGTAATACAACCATGTGTGCCAATGCTGCTGATCTTGCTGCAAAAAAAGGAATGCTTGTTTTTGCTGCCAACGGAAACGATGGACAAGGTGCATGGCATTACCTGGGTACGCCTGCAGATGGCGATAGCGTGGTTGCAGTCGGAGCTGTAAATACAGCCGGAGTTGTCGGAGCTTTTTCAAGTTATGGCCCATCCTCTGACCTCCAGGTGAAACCCGATGTGGCATCAGTTGGTGTGAATACAGTGATTCAAACTCCCGGTAATACTATTGGAAACGGCAGCGGAACATCTTTCGCCTGCCCTAATATGGCAGGAATGGGAACCTGTCTCTGGCAGGGTTTCCCGGAATTTAATAATATGAAAATCGTACGGGCCATGCAGCAGGCAGGAAGCATTTTTGCCACGCCCAATGACCGGATAGGTTATGGTATTCCCAATATGAAACTGGCATTTGCTAACCTGTTAATAGACTTTGCCACTTCCACTGCTACCAATGATACCTGTACAGCCACCATTAACTGGACAAGTAAGGATATAAGAGCGATGAAGTATGAAATAGAAAGAAAATTACCCGGCCAGGTTGTTTATTCAAAAGTGGGCGAATTGAATCCCCAGGCTGGTGATAGTCTTACAAATCACACGTACCAGTTCAGTAATACTATCATCAATTCTATTGCAGGAACTGTTTCCTATCGTATCCGGCAAATTATTGATACCACCACTGCTACTTTTATGGCCGTTTATATTGACACGGCCAACATCACTATTTCCGCATCCTGTTTTTCCAATTTCTTAATCGGCAATGCTTCTTCAAGCGCAACCGTTAATGGCTGCAATGCTACCATCAACTGGACCAGCCGTGACCTGGGAAATATGAAATATGAGATAGAAAGAAAAGTACCGGGAGAAGTTGTTTATACCAAAGTGGGTGAACAACAAGCCCAGGCCGGAGTTGTTCTTGTTAATCACAGCTACCAGTTCATCAATGCAATCATCAGCCCGACGGGTGGAACAGTTTCCTACCGCATCCGCCAGATCATTGATACGGCTGCTGCCACTTTTGCGGCAGTCTATATCGATACGGTGAATGTCACTATTCCCGGAGGATGTTTCGCAACGGGCACAGGCAACATTGATCCTAATAAAGAGTTGATATTCGTTCAGCCAAACCCTGTTTCAGGCAGTTCCGTTAATTTAATTATTGAAACTGCTTACGCTGTTACAAACATGCCTGTTGCTGTTTATGATACAAAAGGAAGACTGTTGATGCAACTAAACAATTCCAAAGGAACGGGTAAAAAGATAATCGAACTTAATATTGCCCGGCTGGCGAAAGGGAAATATTATATTAAAGTATTTAATGGTTCAAAAACGATCGGGACTACAGAATTGCTGAAATTATAAAGGCTTTTGCTGCTTCGGCCTGCCTGCCTACCTAAAAGGCAAGCTCAGTAAAGCCGCAAACATAGTATCTGCTTTCATCTGATAGCCTTTGAGCAATTCCATCTTCATCAATTGAAGATGGAATTTTTCTTTCAGGCCGGCAACCATTTCCTCATTTTCCTTTTTGAATACTGAACAGGTAATATAAAGCAGGTACCCGCCGGGTCGCAAATGCGGAATAACATTTGAAACAATACGTTTTTGCAGGGCTGCATATTCATCGATCTTCCGGGCATCAAAATAATACAATTGCTCAGGTGTACGGCTCCAGGTTCCGCTACCACTGCAGGGAACATCAGCGATGATGAGATCGAAGGGTGAATAGTCAATGCTGAATGCTGAATTGGAAAGATCAATAGTGAATGATGTATAGTTTTTTATTCCTGCATTGGCAAAACGTTTTCTTAAATTAATAAGAATGGATTCCCTCAGATCAGAAACAACAAGTTTGATTTCCGGGTTAAGATCATAAGCCATAATGGATTTACCACCGCTGCCGGCACAGCAATCCCATACCCTGTATGACTCACCCGGTCTGACCGTCCCGGTCTGACCGGCAAAAACAAACTCCCCTACCCTTTGCGAATTGTAATCCTGTACCACTACCTCATTCTCCATCTCAAAATATTCATCGGCCTTAAAATTATTTGGTAAACGAATAGTGAATGGTGAAATGAATTCATATTTAATTTCTGCCTCGTTGAGTTTTAAAAGAACCTTCTCAGCATGACGCGGGCGGATCCTTAAAAACAAATCAGGCTGAACAAAAAAAGAAGCACAAAATTTTTCATACTCAATTCCATCGCTGAGTTCTTCTTTCCAGGGAAAAACAGATGATAGTTGATAATTGAGAGATGATAGTTTTTCATTTATTGAAAGTCCTGTCTTTGAATTCCACTCTGGCTTTAAAGCTTCAAGTATTTCATTTGACTTATCAGAACAAAGAAATAATCCTGCTAATATTTTTTCTTCAATCTTTAATGAATTTTCTAAAATCCCCCCTTTGGGGGGTGGGGGGGCCATTTTTCCCATCCTGAAATAACAGTAACAAAGATTGCTGATCTGTTTTCTATCCTTTGAACCAATTTTTTTATTTTGAGCAAAATATTTTCTTGCAAAAGAAGAAAAAGGTTCTTCTCCGCTATATAAAGCAAGAATTTCACGGGCTGAATTCAGGTATGAATGATAGCGGCTCACCCTGCAAGATAAAACCTATCCGTAAGAAACTGTGACTACCGTTTATTGGTAATACAAAGTCAGCTTCATATCGTAGCCAGGCGGTTGCGGCGTTACACTTAGAGTGAACTTTAACGGCCTGTCAGCTGCATTATACTGCGCTTGCGAACTGGTGGTTGTATATGAGTTACCACCTGAAACATCATTCACCACCTGCTTTGTAAAATTATTCTTACTGGTATTGGCTGCACCAAGAACTATAAAAGATTCTTCACCCAATGTTATCATACTTCTGTGGGAGTCATACGTATAAGTAATTGTGGAACCCAGGTCATACCCCCCTGACCCGTTAGGAATGGAGTCAGTAACAACGGTTATATTGCCACTTCCGTCATAGGTATATACTTGTTTCCCCGATGGCACAAGGCCAAAAAAATCTATAAAGGTTTCTTTTGATTTAATCTGCGTACCATTATAAGTATAAGCAGTGCTGTCCATTATCGTTCCTATAACCGTATACTGGCTGTCGATCACATAGGATAGTTTAGAACTCCCTGACTGGTAAAAAGGAAAATAAACAGCAGAATCTAAAAATCCCGCAGTTAATGAAGACGAGGAAACGATCTTTGCAATTTTTCCATCTGCCTGCCTGCTGATAGTATGGGTTATATCAGTAGCTGTGCCATTTACTTTGCCTGCTGACTTATAAACAAGAAGTCGCCTGGCAGCATCCCACTGAAAGGTGATAATATTGGTATCATTCGTTGCGGGTGTTACCTGTACCGCTTTTATCAGCAGGTCAGCAGTAGAATTTACCCCAAGTCCCCAATCAATTTCTTTCTGGCAGGAAACCAGTACGATCATGAGTACTGAAAAAAGTAATAACAGTTTTTTCATATGTTCATAAATTAAAGTTCCAATAATGTTTTTATAGGGTCCTTGCCTATCAATAATTGTTCGGGGTTTTCAAGTAATTCCTTCACCCTTATCAAAAAACTCACAGACTCCCTTCCATCAATGATCCGGTGGTCATAACTTAATGCAAGATACATCATGGGTCTGATAACTACCTGCCCGCTCACAGCGACGGGTCTTTCTTCGATCTTATGCATTCCAAGTATTGCACTCTGGGGAATATTAATGATCGGGGTACTCATCAGGGAACCAAACACACCACCATTAGTGATCGTAAAGGTTCCCCCCGTAAGTTCTTCTGTTGTTAGTTTGCTGTCCTTTGCTTTGGCAGCCACATCTATAACTTTTTTTTCTATATCTGCCATGCTCAGACTTTCTACATTACGGATCACCGGAACAGTTAATCCCCTCGGAGTACTTACAGCAATACTGATATCAGCATAATCATGATACACGACCTCGTCTCCATCAATAAAGGCATTAACAGAAGGCCATTCCGCTAATGCCACTGCACAGGCTTTTGCAAAAAAACTCATAAACCCTAAACCAACACCATGTATTTCTTTGAACTTGTCTTTGTATTTCGCTCTTATTTCCATAATGCTGCCCATGTCCACTTCATTAAAAGTGGTAAGCATCGCTGTCGAATTTTTTGCCTCAACCAACCGCCGGGAAATAGTTTTCCTTAAATTACTCATCTTCTCTGTTCTCACATTACGGCTGAATAATGGGGCGCCGTCGAATGTTTTCTTCCCGGGATTAGACAATGCGGCCAGTACATCTTCTTTCAGGATCTTCCCCTGGATGCCGGTAGCAGTAACTGTCTTGGGGTCAACATTTTTATCTGCGATAATAGCCGATGCTACAGGACTTGCTTTAATAGCCGGATCTTCATCTGGCTGATCAGCGGGAGCAGGCGTTGCAGTTTTTGTAGACTCCTTTTTTGCAATTTTTTCTGTTTTCTTTGTTTCTTTTGAATGAGGAGTTGAAGAAGCTTCTTCCTTTTCAGCAGCAGGAATTCCATTGCTGGTGGGTTTGGCTCCTGACTTCCGACTCCCGACTCCCGACTCTGGCCTGGCAGCCGTCTCGTCAATACTTGCCAGGAGGTCGCCAATTTTAATTGTATCCCCCTCCTTCAGCGATGCGAGTTTAACAATGCCGGCCTTTTCCGCGTTAACTTCAAAAGTAGCTTTCTCACTTTCCAGTTCAGCAATCACTTCATCCCGCTCCACATAGTCGCCGTCTTTTTTATTCCATTTCAGTAAAGTGACTTCGTTGATGGATTCGCCAACCGTTGGAACTTTTATTTCAATCATAAATTTGATTTCGGTTTAAATACTGAAAGCTGTTTCAATAATTTCTGCCTGCTCCTGCAAATGAATTTTATTATAACCCGTTGCAGTAGATGCGGAAGGTTGCCTGCCTATTACTCCAAAGTTCAGGTTCCTGAGATTTGTTTGGAGGAAAGTTGCAGCTCCCATATTCAATGGCTCTTCCTGGACCCAGAACCAGGTGGCTTTGCTGTACTTGCTGTACAAAACCTCCAGTTGTTTGGAAGGTAAAGGAAATAATTGCTCAACACGAACAATAGCAATATCATTTCGTTTTTCTTTCTGCTGACGTTCAATCATATCAAAATATATCTTACCACTGCAGAACAATAGCTTTTTTACCTTAGCAGCATCTGCTGATGCGTCATCAATCACTTCCTTAAATCCACCGCTGGTGAACTCTTTCATTGCTGAATAAGAACCGGGGTGCCTGAGATTAGCCTTGGGAGAAAAAACGATCAGTGGCTTCCGGAAAGGCCATGCCAGTTGCCTTCTCAATGCATGGAAAAAATTTGAAGCAGTAGTAATATTAGTTATCACCATGTTTAGTTCAGCACATAATTGTAAGAAACGTTCCGGCCTTGCACTGCTATGCTCCGGCCCCTGCCCTTCATAGCCGTGTGGCAATAACAAAGTAACACCATTCATCCTGTTCCACTTCTGTTCGCCTGCTGCAATAAACTGGTCAATTATTGTTTGTGCTCCGTTACCAAAATCACCGAACTGTGCTTCCCATAATACCAGTGCATTCGGATTAGCCAACGCATATCCATACTCGAAACCAAGCACCCCGAATTCGCTGAGCAATGAGTTGTAAATTCTGAATTTCCCTTTTGCACCGGGTATTTTAGATAACCTGTTATATGGTTTATCATTGTTTTCATCTCTTAATACTGCATGGCGATGAGAAAAAGTTCCCCTTCGCACATCCTGTCCGCTCATTCTTACATCCTTTCCTTCCAATAATAAACTGCCATAAGCTAATAATTCACCGGTTGCCCAATCCAGCTTTTGTTCCGTTGCAAACAATCTGATTTTATCCTGCAGAATTTTTTCCACTTTCCTCAGCGGTTTAAAATCTGCCGGCCATTTCATCAGTGAATCAAAAACAGTTTTGAAGTCAGCTTCTTTGATAGCAGTTATGGGAGAAATATCAAAATCTTCTGCCGAAGCTCTTCTTAATTTTTTCCATTCTATCTCCGGAGACTGGTAATGATAAGGAAGTGGATGCTGTTTTACTTCATCCAGGCGTTCCTGCAGATCGGCCCAGAATTTTTTTTCCATGGCCTTTGCCAGTTCCTGGGCGTCCGGTTCCCCGTTTTCCAGCAAATATTTTATATATACCTCTCTTGGATTGGGATGCTTATCAATCAATGCATACAAATGAGGTTGGGTGAATTTAGGATCATCCCCTTCATTGTGTCCGTGACGGCGATAGCAAACCATATCTATGAACACATCGGAATTGAACTCCTGCCGGAAACGGGTAGCTATTTCCGCACATTTGATCACCGCTTCAGGATCATCGCCGTTCACATGAAACACCGGCGCCTGGATGGCAGCAGCCAGCGATGTGCAATAATCCGAACTTCTTGCATCATCAAAATCTGTTGTAAAGCCAATCTGGTTATTTATTACAAAATGAATGGTCCCGCCTGTATAATAACCTTTCAGGTAGCTCATCTGCAATACTTCATACACGATACCCTGGCCGGCCACCGAGGCATCTCCATGGATCAATACCGGAAGTATTTTATCAAATTCACTTTTATACATCACATCTGCCTTTGCCCTTGAAAATCCAACCACTACCGGGTCAACTGCTTCCAGGTGTGAAGGATTTGGCATTAATTTCAGGTGAATGGTTTTATTATTCATGGACTGTACTTCACTTCCAAAGCCCAGGTGGTATTTTACATCGCCGCTTCCCATTGTCTGATCAAGTTTGGCAGTGCCTTCAAACTCACTGAATATCTGTTCATAGGTTTTACCCATAATATTGGCAAGGACATTCAGTCTTCCCCGGTGAGCCAGTCCGATGACCACTTCCTGCACTTCATTGTCTGCAGCGGTGTTAATGATTGCGTCCAATGCCGCAATTGTTGTTTCGCCACCTTCTAGCGAAAATCTTTTTTGCCCGACATACTTGGTATGTAAAAACTTTTCAAACATCACCCCCTGGTTCAGTTTCTCTAATATTCTTTTTTTCTTATCAAGCGGTAAGGGTTGCAGCATTGTTTTTTCAACCGCATTCGTCAGCCAGTCAATTTTTTTCTGCTCACTGATGTATTTAAATTCAATCCCGGTATGATAAGCATAACATTTTTCTAAATGATCCAGGATATTTTTAAGTGTAGTGGTTCCAAGCCCAACCAGGTTACCGGCAAAAAAATCTTTGTCAAGATCTGCTTCAGTAAAACCATAAAATGCAAGACCAATATTTGCTCCGCGGTCTTTTCTTTCACGAATGGGATTTGTTTTAGCTACTAAATGGCCTTTGTTGCGATAACCTAAAATCAGGCGGTAAGCTCTTATTTCCCTCATCCAATCCAGATCAGCACTGAGCGAAGTCGAAGCATTGGAAGTTTCAGCATTAAGCGCCGTCGGAACGTTTTTCCCATTTCCATTTATCAACGCATTGTTAATCGCAAAATCAAACCCTTCAAAAAATTTTTTTATTTCAGGATCAACACTATCCGGGTCCTTTACGAAATCACGGTAGAGGTTCTCAATAAATACGGGTGAGGAATTAGTGATATAGGAGAAATCTTTCATCAAAACTTTGTTTATCAAAGCTCCCTCTCATTCAGGGAGAGGCTCGTTGGTAAGGCTGCAAATATCGCTTAAAAAGCCGAAAACTCAGGTTCACTGCAAAGGTTCTGCTGCGGTCAGAAGTGGATGGCTACAGGGCTTGTTGGGTAAGAATTTCGAAGAAATGATATCGGGGCAAAAAACAGAATTAAATTGCTGGAAATTTGGTGGTTAAAGCACCCGGGCTTACCTTTGCCCTCCTTAAAAACAAGTGTAAATGGCGAATCACAGCGCAACAAAAAAAGATGCCCGGCAGGCTGCAAAACGTACAGAAAGAAACAAATATTATGGCAAGACAACCCGTAATGCCATCCGTGACCTGAAAATATTAAAAGGAAAGGAAATGGGAGCCAAACTTCCTGAAGTGGCAAGTATGATTGATAAACTGGCTAAACGCGGAATTATTCATAAAAATAAAGCCGCCAACCTTAAAAGCAAACTGACCAGGAAAGCAAACGCAGCAAAATAAGTTCCCGGATAAATTATTTAAAAGGCATCTCATAATCGGGGTGCCTTTTTTACTTTGTGCCCTGTAGTTTTAGCGAAGGAGTATTTTATTGATCTAAATTTATGCTATGAGAAAAATTCTGACCAGTTATTTCCTCTTGTTCAGTAACCTGGTTTTTGCCCAAATCATAACTACCCGATTTGAGCAATCTGGCGGAAAAGAATCACCAACATACCAAGAGATCATTGACTGGTGGCAAAAGCTGGATGAAAAATCAGGTAAAGTTAAAATGGTTAAGATGGGGATGACGGATGCGGGTTATCCGCTTCATCTCGTTGTCGTATCAAATAATGGAGATCACAATTTTGAAAATATTCATAAAACCAACAAACGTATTATTCTTATCAATAACGGCATCCATCCCGGTGAGCCGGATGGTATTGACGCCAGTATGTTGCTGGCAAGAGATATTGTAATTAATAAAATAAAAATCCCTGACAATATTGTTTTAGCAATCATTCCTGTTTACAATATTGGCGGGTGTCTGAACCGCAGTGCTAATTACCGGATTGATCAGAACGGGCCGGAAGAAAAGGGATTCCGGGGAAATTCTCAAAACCTTGATCTGAACAGGGATTTTATTAAATGCGATTCAAAAGAGGCAAGGTCTTTCACAGAAATTTTTCACCTGGTTGATCCCGATGTATTCGTAGATAACCATGTAAGCGACGGTGCGGATTATCAACATGTGATGACATTGATTTGCACACAACACAACAAACTCGGTGGTGCTATGGGCGATTTTATGAATAAAAATTTTGAACCGGGTTTGTATGCAAGCATGAAGGAAAAAGGTTATGACCTGATCCCTTATGTAAATTCATTTGGCGATTCCCCGGATAGTGGCTGGCCCGAGTTTTTCGAAGGACCCAGGTACGGCAGCGGTTATGCCGCCCTCTGGCATACATTTTCTTTTGTGGCAGAAACCCATATGCTCAAACCTTATGACCAACGGGTAAAAGCAACCTATGAACTGATGAAAAGCTTTATTGATTTCACTGATAAGAATAGTGATTTAATTAAGCAGTTACGGGATATGACTAAGAATGTCACCAAAACACAGATTGAATTTCCTATCAGTTGGTCATTGGACCGTTCCCAATCATCTAAAAGAATATTTAAAGGATATGCTTCAGGCCGCAAGGCAAGTGATGTTTCGGGTTTGCCAAGACTTTATTACGACAGGAGCAGACCCTACGAAAAAGAGATCCCTTTCTATAATTTTTACAAGCCAAAAACTCTTATAAAAAAACCCAAAGCCTACATTATACCACAAGGCTGGTGGAAAGTAATTGATTTGCTGAAACTGAACAAAGTTGAAATGCAGCCGCTGAAAAAAGATACAATCATGGAAGTGGAAGTATATTATATCGATGATTACAAAACATCAACCCGGCAATATGAAATGCACCATCTCAACAGCGAAGTGAAAATCAGGTCCGGCCTGCAAAAAATGAAATTTCTCAAAGGTGATTATCTTATCCTGATGAATCAATCAGCCAATCGTTTTGTAATTGAAACACTCGAACCCCAGGCAGAAGACTCTTATTTTGCCTGGAATTTTTTTGATGCCATATTGGGACAGAAAGAAGGATTCTCCGGCTATTCTTTCGAGGATATTGCAGCAACCTATTTAAAAACAAACCCTGATTTGAAGAATAAACTGGAACAAAGGAGATTAACAGATACCGCTTTTGCAAAAAGCGCCAATGTGCAGTTGAATTTTGTTTTTCAAAACTCCCCTTATTTTGAACCGGTGAACCTGAGATACCCGGTATACAGGGTTCTAGATAAATGATTAAACGGTTTCCTGTAAAAGTTCACCGTCAATAAGGGAGTCATTCTTTGCCCTGTCAATTTTTTTGAAAACAATACGGCCCAGGATCATACTGGTCGTTAAAACAAGTATACTGAAATAACCCACCCAGTCATAATTAGATATTTTTCCTGATTTTTCTGTAATAACAATACCCCCTGCAGCCAGGGCTGCCAGCCCGCTTCCAAGTTGTTGCACACTTCCGTTCACACTCATAAAACTTCCCCGCTGGGCCGGCTTCACTACTTCGCTGATCATTGCCTGGGCAGTAATGGCCCGGGTGGTAGCCATCACAAACCATAATGCAAAAAAACAGAGTACGATAGAAAAGTGAACATTTGGCATTCTTGTAATGATCAATACCATGAAAAGTGAAAGGAAAACAGACCACAGGAAAACCGGCAACTTGCCTACCCTGTCTGAAAAGCGTCCCAAAAAAATGGCACCTGCCAGGGAAGCTATGCCGCCAAAAAGATAGATCATGGGTATAAGTTCCTTGGAAAAGCCTTTATTAAATTCCATATATGGATTAATAAATGGTATGATAAGGAAATGGCCCATCATGAGCAGGCCGGAAAATAGCAGAACTTTTCTTTGCTCCCGTACACTGAAAACAGAAGCTAATGCGGTAAAAACTGAGTCTTGCTTATATTTTTTTATATGACCGGTCATTTTGGGTACAAACCGGATGATCAACGGAACTAATGAAATTCCAACGGCTCCAATCAGAATAAAGGGTACATGCCAGTTGAATTTAAAAAGATTAGTGAGATAAAGCGATAGCGGAACACCCAGGATAGAAGCCGCAGCAAATGCACTCATTACGGCACCCATTGCCGTCCCCCTGCGTTCATATACAAAAAGATCTGCAACAATTGAAAGTACCTGGGCGCCTATAATTCCTCCAAACAATCCGGCCATTACTCTTGCCGTAAGCAATAATCCGTATGTTGATGCAAAACCACAGGCAATCGTCCCGATCAAAAACCCTGTATAAGCAAAAAGCAATGACCTTTTTC
>JBGPKR010000010.1:0-43861 GCA_041486045.1 Chitinophagaceae bacterium
TTGCTCATATGTGGAACCGGCAATGAGTTAGGGCCCTGGTAGGCAGGTTGGGTGATCATATATTTTGACCAGTGACTGACCCCATCCCAGTTCACCGTTTGCGCCCATTGGGTAAATGTCTGTGTATTCCCTTTCAGCGACCAAAAAAAGAAAAAAGAAACAATCCAGATGCGCATCTGTCCAAATTATTTTTAAAAATAAAACATCCGGGGATTATACTGCTTCGTTTCATTTCAAACGAAGCAACGCAATACAAGTAAAAACAAAGGCTACCGGTATTGGTAGCCTTTGCTGTTAAAAATGTAATCAGATCATGCTTTCCCTTTGGGGTTGTAAAGGGCCAGTACCAGTGATGCCGCAATCGTTATCCACCAGCCGATGCCATAACCTTTCCCGATCATTTTAAATATATCTCCTATGGCCGCACCATCGATTAATGGTTTTACGATGAGTACATACAATACCGTAAGCAATGGCAACCAGGTCCATATCATTCTTCCACCGGGATAGTTTCCGTTATTCAGGGCCCCGATAAGCAGCATGGCCCCGGACAGAGGTATCAGCAGGAAGATATACTTTTGCCAATTTCCTCCTTTGCCGGTTACGGAATCAAGGCCGCTTACATTCATGCCCATACCAGACCAGTAGGGTAAAAAGAAACAGCCGATCAGAACGACCGCTAAAATGATGGTTAGCATTTTTTTGTCCATAGTAGTTGTTTTTGGTGATTAATAAAATTGTTTGAGGTATAATTAAGTTTTGGAAGATTGCATTCGTTTATAACAGAAAAAAGCTGCCGCCAGGAAAGCAACGACAGCAATATAAAACCAGGGAGTAAACGCTAATGTTGGCTTTATATCCCCCATGGTATTCCCTATTTTATCAAGTCCCATATTATCGGCACCTTCTTTTGTTTTGTCCATCGCCTCCTTTGCAAGGCTATCATTGAACCACTTTTTTAAATCAAACATCAACGCAATAAGGGCTCCGGCAGCAAGTATACCAACCACCATACCTCCGGCTCCGCCGGTCTTAGCATTAGCAAATGATAAAAATAATCCCAAAAGGGCCAGCGCTGCAGCAGCAATTGCAAATATCCGGGAGTTACCGGCTTTTGTGTCGGTGACTTTGGAAGTCGATTCTTTCATACTGTCTTTACCTAACATTCCGGCAGTTCCTGTGGGTTTCCAATTTTCATTCAAAATGAAGCCTTTGCCGGTTTGATTCATAAAAGCAGAGTTCCCGCATCGCATTTCTGAAAATGGAAGAAAAAACAAAAGTATTCCGACAGCAAAGGCAACAGCAGAAGGAATTCTTGTTCCAAACATTCCGGGTGCAGCTGAAGCAGGAGGAAATACAGTGGTGGAAGAAGCAGGCTGGTTGGTCTCCATGAATTAAATTTGGCCTTAAGGTAAGAGAAACTTTGGATAAAAAACAAATAGTGCTATAAGATTCTTATCATGCCGGGATGAACTGTGGACAACCTATATCTTTACAGCCACAAATGGTTCAAAATGAACATTAACAGCATTTGCGTTTGCGGGGCCGGCACGATGGGTAGCGGAATTGCTCAGGCCGCAGCACAGGCTGGTTTTTATACCATTTTATTTGACCCTTTTCCTGCTGCGCTTGAAAAAGCAAAGGCAGCCATGGAAAAAAATTTACAGTCGCTAACTGAAAAAGGAAAGATCAATGCCGGGGAAAAAACAAAAATTTTACAATTGGTCCGGTTTTCCGATGACATACAGATTTGCCAGGCCGATATTTTTATTGAAGCCATCATTGAAAATCTTGAAATAAAAACCGGCTTGTTCAATCAGCTGGCCGAACTCAATCACGGTGAAGCTGTGTTTGCCAGCAATACTTCTTCCCTGCCGGTCACAAAAATTGCAGCGGCTGTGGTCAACCCCCAGCGGGTTATCGGCATGCATTTTTTTAATCCTGCCACCATCATGAAACTGGTGGAAGTGGTTAATACAGACTACACGGATAAGCAAACAACACAAATGGTAATGGAACTGGCCAAAGCCATGGGTAAAACAGCAGTGCTTTGCAAAGACTCTCCGGGTTTTATTGTAAACCGGGTGGCAAGGCCCTATTATATTGAATCATTGCGGCTCGCAGAGGAAGCCATTTCTTCCTTTGAACAAACGGATATGTTACTGGAAGCAACAGGTTTTAAAATGGGCCCGTTTAAACTAATGGACCTGATCGGCAATGATGTGAACTATGCGGTCAGTTGCTCGGTGTATGAACAATTGAATAAACCGGAACGACTAAGGCCATCAGCCATTCAGCAACAAAAGCTGAAAGAAGGGAAATTGGGCAAAAAATCGGGAGAGGGGTATTACAGGTATTAAGTTAATTAAGGTATTGGTTAATCGGGTCTCAAGTTCGATAACTCATTTAGAATATGCAAACACTGGATACACTTGAAGTTTATATTAGTGCCGGGGCTTTCCGGAAAGAAGTGATTAAAACAGCAAATACATTTCCGAAAGAAGAAAAATTTTTATTGACCGGGCAAACTAAAGACGCTGCCAGATCAATTACAGCAAATATTGCAGAAGGCTATGGAAGATACCATTATCAGGAAGCAATTCAGTTTTGCCGTATTGCCAGAGGTTCATTAATGGAAACGTATGATCATCTATCAAGTGCTCTTGATGAGGAATATATCCCTGAAAATAGATATTTGGAATTAAAGCTGCAATACGAGCATTTGCTGAAATTAATAAATGGCTATACCTCTTATCTTAAACGCCGGAAACCGAAGGACTGAACAGGCACAGGAACTAATTAACCAATACCCAATTAACTCAATTAACCATGATTCTTGTTACAGGCGGTACCGGCTTTCTTGGTTCTTATATTATTAAACAGTTGCTGGAAAAAGGTTATTCTGTAAGAGCTATCCGGCGCAGCAACAAAACTCCATTCTGGATTCCCAAAAAAATATTTGATAAAGTGGAGTGGATGGAAGGAGATGTGCTGGATGTAGTGGCATTGGAAGAGGCAATGGAAGGCGTTGATGCTGTTATTCATGTTGCAGCTGTTATTTCTTTTGAAAAAAAAGAACGGAAGAACATGTACCAGGTAAATGTGGAAGGAACAGCCAATGTGGTAAACATGATGCTGGAAAAAAATGTGCGGCGCCTGGTTCATATCAGCTCCGTGGCAGCATTGGGAAGAACCGTTGGCGGCGGCCATGTAAATGAAGAAAAAAAATGGGAAGAAAGTAAAGTCAATACACACTATGGCAAAAGCAAATATAAAGGCGAACTGCAGGTATGGCGTGGGATCGGGGAAGGATTGGAAGCGGTAATATTAAACCCAAGCACCATCCTTGGTTACGGCGATTGGAACAACAGCAGTTGTGCCATTTTTAAAAATGTATTTGAAGAATTAAAATGGTATGTTCCCGGAATTAATGGCTTTGTGGATGTGGAAGATGCCGCAAAGCTGGCGGTTCTGTTGATGGAGAGTGCAATCAATGAACAACGCTTTATAGTAAACGGGGATACCTGGTCGTTTAAAAAATTACAGGAAGCAATAGCAGATGGATTTGGTAAAAAACGTCCGACCCGTCAAACGACGCCATTTATAATGGCCCTGGCATGGCGGTTGGAAAAAATAAAATCAATTTTTACGGGTGAAAAACCAATGCTTACAAAAGAAAGTACAAGAGTGGCGCAAAGCCAGACATGGTTTGAAAATGACAAACTATTAAAATCCCTGCCGGGGTTTTCCTATACCCCGCTGGAAGAAACAATTAAAAAAGCTTGTGAAAAATACGCTGGCATCATTAATGCTGTGCAACCATAGTTATGCAAATGCTATCTTTAAACCGCAATCATTAATCTATGCAAAAACTCCGTCTTATTTTTATTTCTTTTTTTTCCGGGTTATCGTTTTTCAGTCATGCTCAATTTGTTGTTACAGGCACCATCCTGGATTCAGCCAGCCGGGAAGCGTTGCCTTCCGCTTCTGTTTTTTGCCAGAATACAACGCTGGGCACATACACCAATAAGCAGGGTGAGTTTTCTTTATCACTAAAATCCGGCGGGTATGATCTTATCATCAGCTATACCGGCTACCAGACACAAACAATCCGGGTAAGTGAAACCGGCAAACTGGATATCATGATGATCAAAGAAGATAAAAGCCTGGGTGAAGTGATCATAAAAACCAGTAATGAAGTGGCGAATGGCTGGGAAAAATACGGGGATTTTTTTATCAAAAATTTTATCGGCGCCACTCCCAATGCGGCCAAAACAGTTTTACTCAATCCTGAAGTACTGAAATTCTATTATTTTAAAAGAAGCAATAAGCTGAAAGTATTAGCGACAGATGCGTTACAGGTTGCCAATAAAGCATTAGGTTATAACCTCCGTTACCAGCTTGATTCGTTTGTTTATTATTACAATACCAATATCAACTCTTACCGTGGCTTTTGCCTGTATTCAGAAATGGAAGGAAATGACAGCCTGAAAAAAGCATGGTCAGTTGCCCGTTCAAAAGCCTATTATGGCTCCAAACTGCATTTTATGCGCAGTTATTATGACAGCACCCTGCTGGAAGATGACTGGACAATTGACATGCTTGATGATGGAAGTGATAAAAATTTTACCAAGATTATGGATGTATATGACAGCAGTTACTATAATTTAATTACATACACCCGGGATAGTATCACATATACAAGGGATAGTATTAGGATCGACACTGTTGTTCACCAGGTCCTAACCGGCTCAGTAGATGTAGAAATATATTATCCCCGGAAAATAAGAATCTCTTACACCAAAAGAGGACCGGAACCGGAATACCTTAAACAATACGGGTTCCCAAAGAACGTGGGCAACCAGATTTCCTATATTGATTTGAAAGATGGCATTGCCATTAAAGAAAACGGTTATTACTATGATCAGAAAGACTGGATCAACCAGGGATACTGGAGCTGGAAGAATGTAGCGGATCTATTGCCGTATGATTATGTGCCGGATTAATGAAGTTTATCAGCTCACTTGTTTCAGAAGTTCACAAGTTTATAAACAATTATTACCGGGAAAACTTTGAACTTGTGAACTATTAAACTTTGGAACTTTTCCCTCCCATAACTTTCTCCCACAACTGTGGTATCCTTTTTATCCAGACAAATTCTTTCATTTTTTCCCTGGCATCTTCCACAGGGGAACCAAAATAAACTTTACCGCCAGCAATAGAATCTTTCACTCCGCTTTGCGCATATACAATGGCATCCTTCCCGATGGTCAGTGTTTTGCTTACACCTACCTGCCCCCAAAGAATTACATTGTCTTCAATAGTGGTAGCACCGGCAATGCCAACCTGCCCCGCAAAAAGGCAGTTCTTACCCACCACGGTATCATGGCCTATCTGTACCAGGTTATCCATCTTGCTGCCTGCCCTGATCAGCGTATCGCCGCTTACACCCCTGTCAATGGTACAGTTGGCGCCAATTTCCACCCAGTCTTCGATCACTACCCGGCCGCAACTGGTCATTTTTTTGTAATGGATGTCCCGGTTGGTTTTTTTATTATAGTAAAAAGCATCGCTGCCGATAACAGTACCCGCCTGGATAACCACATTATGGCCGATAACACAACGGTCAAGAATGGTCACATGGGGATGAATGATGCAATTCCTGCCGATGATAACATGATTGCCTATATAAGCATTGGGCATTATCACTGTCCCTTCCCCAACAGATGATGTATCACTGATCATTTTCATAGAAGGTGCAAAGGGGCGGTAATGATTAATAATTTTTAAGTAGGCTTCAAACGGTTCGTCAACAATAAGCAAAGCTTTACTTTCCGGGACATCTGCTTTTTTATTAATAATGATAAATGTAGCAGCCGAATTAATACAGGTATCATAATATTTTGGATGATCGACAAATGCCAGGTCACCGTTTTCAACCTTGTGCAGTTCATTGATCCCGGTAGCCATTCCATTTTTATTTCCTGCTATTTCGGCGCCGATAAGCTGCGCAATGGTTGTTACCGGAACGGGATTATCAAATTTCATATTACAAATTTTGTCAAAGATAACAACATGGTAATTGGCAGGAATCTGTCAAAACAAGTCATTTTATACCTGTATCAGTCTTTTAACAGAAATTTCTTTGCACCGGTTTTCATGGTGTAAAATCATTGATAAAGCCCCATTTATTATAAATGATTTTATGATTATGAATATAATTTTTCGTTATAAATGTATTGATTATTAAAAAAGTATGCCCTGTAATGCCTGACTGGCCAGTCTTTCAGCACTGACAAAAATTATGCTCATCAAAAAATAATTTACCGGCTTGCTTTATAATTACATTACGCATATCAAAAAAATAATTTTTTTAAGCCCGCTTATCCACAGCTTTGTTTAAAATGTTAATAAAATAATTTAAAAAAATTTTTTGATTGATAGAAATTATTTATAATATTGTGCCGGGGAATTTATTCCCCGTACTTACTAACCCATCCATATATTATCCCTTCGCTTACTACGGAGGGATTTTTTTATGTGTCCCCGGCCCCTGAAAAGGAGTATTGAAAATTATCTTCATCATCTTTTATACATTTATCATTACGTGGTACCCATCCTGTTTATTCTGATAGTTTTCATAAGTATATAATTGGTTTTGATAAAATCATTCATTCTCTGAATAATTAAAATACCTTTACAAGAACCTAAAAAAAAGAACATGCTGAAGTCAATGACCGGTTTTGGAAGGGCCGAAAAAAATGTTGCTGATAAAACGTTCCTTATTGACATCAAATCACTGAACGGAAAACAATTTGAACTGCAACTGAAATTACCGTCAATCTTAAAACCTTTTGAATTTGATATCCGCCGCCTGCTTTCTGAAAAACTGGGCCGTGGCAGTGTGGATTGTATGATTAGCCTGAAGGACACCGGCAGCGCCAAACCTGTAACCATCAATACCGACTTGGCCAAAGCCTATTATAAACCTCTTGCAGAGCTGTCTGTGGCCCTGAACCTGGATCCCTCCCATATCCTGAGCACACTGGTTAAGTTACCGGAAGTGATAACCCCCAGCAGTGAGACACTGTCTGACAATGAGTGGAAAGATTTTCAAAAGGTTTTGCAGCTGGCTATCGAGAATCTGAATAACCACCGCCTGAATGAAGGGGCCATGTTGGAACAGGACCTGGTACTCCGGATAAGCAATATTGAAAGACAACAGGAAGAAGTGATAAAACTGGAACCATTGCGCCAGCAAAAAATCCGGGAAGGGATTACCCGCCTGCTGGAAGAAAATGTCGGCAAAGAAAATTATGACGGCAACCGGCTGGAGCAGGAGCTCATTTACTATATTGAAAAAATTGACATTACCGAAGAACAGGTCAGGCTTAAAAATCATTGTGATTATTTTAAATCACTGCTGGCTGAAAAAGAAGAGTCAAAAGGGAAAAAACTCTCATTTGTATTGCAGGAAATTGGCCGTGAAATAAACACGACCGGTTCCAAAGCGTATGATTCAACTATTCAAAAAGCTGTGGTAATGATGAAAGATGAACTGGAAAAGGCAAAGGAGCAGGTATTAAATGTATTGTAAGAAAGCTGTGAGCCATGAGCTGCGAGCTATGAGCCTTTAAATTCATACCATCTTCTTTACATTTGTAAAAACAATTAATTGAAAAGCTTCAGGGCCATTTGTATTTATATACTCGCAGCTTGCAGCTTGTGGCTTGTAGCTTTCTCTTGCACTACTATCGACCTGTACGAAAAATCAGTTGTCATACCGGGGCATTCATGGAAAAGCAGTTTCAAGCCTTCTTTTACTTTTACCATCAAAGACACAACTGTTCCCTACAAACTGTTTTTCATAATAAGGCACAACGATAAATACAGCTTTAATAATATATACATCATCCTTACCACCCGACAGCCCGGTGCAGACAGTACCCAAACCATCAGGTATCCTTTAGAGCTTGCCAAAAATGAAACCGGCTGGGATGCAACGGGTATGGATGATATATATGAACACCGTATACCACTAACACCAGCGGGTGAAAATTTTTATTTCCGGAAAAAGGGGGATTATACATTTACGGTGGAGCAAATAATGCGGGAAGATCCCCTGAACAATGTACTGAATGTAGGATTCCGCATTGAAAAGTAACAATAAACCATCTTTGCAACATGCCTGATGCCAGCCGGAAAAGACTTCGCCGAACCACCTTCATTTACTGGATGCTGTTACTCTATATTATTGCAGCCCTGGTCTGGTGGTTTATTTCGCTGAACAGGCAGAATACGGTGATGAGGAGTTTTGAAATAAGCAACCTTCGTTCAACGGTTGACAGTGTTAGCACTCCTGTTTTATACCGGCAACAGCTTCAGAAAATTGCTGATGAACAGAAACAGAATAAATCAAAATATCTTGGGGAAGGAAGTATTTTCTTTTTAGTGATATTGGTCGGAGCTGCCTTTGTTTACCGTTCTGTCCGCAGGCAGTTCTACCTGCAGCTACAACAGCAGAATTTTATGATGGCTGTTACTCATGAATTAAAAACACCTATTTCCGTTGCAAAACTCAACCTGGAAACACTGCAGAAATATAATCTTGACCCCGGGAAACAGAAAAAAATCATACGGAATACACTGGATGAAACGGCAAGGCTGGATTTCCTGACAAATAATATCCTCATTTCTTCGCAACTGGAAGGGCGTAAGTATAAGTCCTCCAAAGAAGAACTCGACCTGTCCACCTTGCTGAAGGATTGCCTCCATGATTTCCGGAACCGTTTTCCTGAAAGGATTCTCCATGAAGACATTGAAGCTGATGCTGATGTAAAGGGAGATGCTTTATTGCTGCAAATGATGATCAATAACCTGCTGGAAAATGCCCTGAAATATTCGGCCAAAGAAAACCCTGTATCTGCCAGCTTAAAAAAATACCCGTCGGGAATAGAATTACAGGTAAAAGATGAAGGGCCCGGAATACCTGACAATGAAAAGCATAAAATCTTTTCTAAATTCTATCGTATCGGTAATGAAGCCACCCGTAAAACGCAGGGCACAGGATTGGGCCTTTATCTTTGTCATAAAATTGCCCGGGATCATAATGCAGACATTTCGGTGACGGACAATAAACCAGTGGGTAGTAATTTCACCGTTGTTTTCCGTGTCTGACCGTCCCGGTCTGACACATAATAGAATAAATCAACCAAAAGTCAGACGGAGACCGTCAGACTTTATGCAACCATGGCGATAGAAAAAAAAGCATCTGTTTTACTGGTGGAAGATGAAGAGAATCTTCATGAAGCCCTTAAGCTGAACCTGGAACTGGAGGGCTACGATGTAACATCCGCATTTGACGGAACAGCAGCCCTGAAAGCTCTGCAGGCCGAGTACTTTGACCTCATCATCCTGGATGTGATGCTCCCGGAAATGGATGGTATTAATGTTACAGAAACCATCCGCATCAGCAACAATGAAGTGCCCATATTGATCCTCAGCGCTAAAAACAGCAGTGCTGACAGGGTGTTGGGATTGAAAAAAGGCGCCGATGATTACCTGACAAAACCTTTTAACCTGGAAGAACTTTTATTGCGGGTACAAAAGCTCATTGATAAAAATAAAAAACTACTCGACAAATCAACGGTTGGAGATGTCTATACTTTTGATAATAACAGCATTGATTTCAAGGCCCAGGAAGCCACGGTCTCCAATGGTAAAAAAATTCAGTTAAGCAAAAAAGAAACCATGCTGCTGAAGTTATTGATTGAAAATAAAAATGAAGTGGTGCCAAGAGAAAAAATATTACAGGCTGTGTGGGGTTATAATGTTTATCCTACCACCAGGACGATAGACAACTTCATTCTCAGCTTCCGCAAATACTTTGAAGAAGACAGCCGCAATCCCAAATACTTTCATTCGGTAAGAGGTGTGGGATATAAATACTCAGAGTAAGGGCTACTTACTTACTGCTAAATATCGTCAGTTACTTACCCAATCCTGCAATGTAGCAATTCCCACCTTAAACACTGCGCAACCCTGCGCAACTTTATTTTCATAACCAGATAATCATGAAAAAAATATTCCTTTTTTTATATATCAGTTTTGTTGCTTGCAATGCTTTTGCACAAAATCAGGTTCCTGATGTACAAACACCCTGTACCTCTGCACAGCAGGGTACAGCAGGCAACGTTGTAATATCCTACACCATCGGCGAAATGTTATTAATAGAAAGCCTGCAAAAAAACGGGCTGCTCATCACCCAGGGAATAATGCAGCCCATTAAAGAAGGCGTTGCCAGTACGGTGTATGATTGTTTTAGCCAGACAGAAGTCAAAATATATCCCAACCCCAACCCCGGCACGTTTTCATTGCAACTTAGCCTGCTTAAAAAAGGAAATGTAAAAACTCTATTGTATGACGCCACGGGCAAACTGTTGCAAACTGATTTGTTTGATTACATCACATTTTCCACCCGGCAATATAATATAAGCAGGATGGCAAATGGGGTGTATTATCTGCAACTCTTTTTTACCGAAGACGGACAATCCCAGGTAAAAAAATGTGCATATACCATTCAAAAAATAAATTAACTCTTAAACATAATGACAATAAATATGAAAAAAAAAAATTGCATCCTCGTTCTTGTTGCCGCTTGTGCTATACAAGTGCAGGCACAGGTGCCCAATAAATTCAACTACCAGGCTGTGGCCCGTAACAGCCAGGGACAAAGTATGCCTAATACCAATATCAGTTTAAGGCTGACCCTATTGGATGGCGGCGCAAACGGTACAAACGTATATAGTGAAGTCCGGCAAGCCACTACCAACCAACTGGGATTGTTTACTGCCGCTATAGGTGGGCCGGGAGCCAGCAGCACTACCGGCAACTTTGCCGCCATTGACTGGAGCACCGGCAATAAATATATTAAGGTAGAAGTGGATCCTTTAGGCGGAACAAATTTTACAACATTAGGAAATACAGAGATGCTCAGTGTTCCTTATGCCTTGTATGCTGTGAATGGTAAAATTGGTCCTGTCGGACCGCAGGGGCCGATTGGTTTAACTGGTCCTGTTGGGCCGCAGGGGCCAATTGGTTTAACTGGTCCTATCGGGCCACAAGGGCCAATTGGTTTAACCGGTCCTATCGGGCCACAAGGGCCAATTGGTTTAACGGGTCCTATCGGGCCGCAAGGACCAATTGGTTTAACGGGTCCTGTCGGACCGCAGGGGCCAATTGGTTTAACGGGTCCTATCGGGCCGCAAGGACCAATTGGTTTAACGGGTCCTATCGGGCCGCAGGGGCCGCAGGGAATTCCGGGAACAGCTAATGTAAACGGCACAACAAATTTTGTAGGAAAATTTATTACTGCCAACACAATGGGTAACTCATCAATTTTTGATGATGGAACAAATGTAGGTATAGGCACTGCCAGCCCCAATGCATCAGCGCTACTGGACATAAGCAGCAGCACAAAAGGGATCCTGATACCCAGAACATCCACCACAACCAGGTTAACCATACCTGCGGTAAAAGGATTACTGGTATATGATACCACCACTTCCGGTTTTTGGTTTCATAACGGCACGATATGGATTGAAGCAGGTAACACAAAAAACAGCTGGGGATTAAACGGAAATACCGGCACAACAGATGGTATCAATTTCATCGGTACCAGCGATGATATGCCACTTAGCTTCAAAGTGAATAATGAAAAAGCCGGTCGCATAGATCATACTATGGGGAATACTTTTTTCGGTTATCAAACCGGGAACAGTATTAATCTGGGCGGTTACAATACAGCCATTGGGCAGCAGGCGCTTTTAACCAATACAGATGGAACTTTTAATATCGCTGTAGGGATACAGTCGCTTTATTGGAATACGACCGGCTCTGGCAGCACTGCAGTTGGCGCATTCGCTTTGCAATTCAATACAACAGGCGTACAAAATACCGCTATTGGTATGGAAGCGCTTTCGGCTAATACTACCGGTCAGAATAATACCTCCACCGGAATGAGTTCACTTGAGGATAATACCACCGGTAATAACAATACTGCAAACGGCTACCATGCATTACAGGATAATTTAACAGGCAGCAACAATACAGCCAGCGGTCACCAGGCGATGCTGAGTAATAAAACAGGATCGGACAATACTGCAATAGGTGTAAATGCACTTATTGGCAATGGTTCCGGGTACAGCAATGTGGCCGTGGGATCCGGTAGCCTGTTCTCCAATGTTAACGGTCATAATAATGTAGCGATCGGCGATTCGGCATTATTCCATTTCAATACCACTACTAATTTTTTCAATACAGCTATTGGAAGTAAAGCGCTTTTTAACTCTACCGGCGCTGACAACACTGCTACCGGCTTTCATTCACTTTTTTCAGCTACAATCGGTAATGATAATACGGCGAATGGGTACCTGGCGCTCGAGAGCAATACGATAGGAAACAACAATACAGCCGTAGGCAGTTTTGCGTTGCAGGACAATACAACCGGTCCCCTTAATGTTGCGGTTGGTAGTCTCGCCCTCTCCTCAAATACAACGGGCAATGGTAATATTGGCGTAGGTCAACAATCCCTGTTTTCTACTACTACCGGGTCAGGTAATATAGGTATAGGCGGTCTCACGACTGCCGGCGCCTTCGGCCAGAGCAATATTGTAATAGGCGGAGGTGGCGGCACCAATTCCAATTCACTTACTAATGCCATTGCACTTGGTGTGGGTACTATCGTAAATGCTTCCAATAAAGTAAGGCTCGGTAACACTGCAACAGGCGTTATCGAAGGCCAGGTAGCCTATTCCTTCCCATCGGATGGCCGGTTCAAGTATAATATTAGTGATGATGGAGTAAAGGGTCTTGATTTTATTTCCCGCCTTCGCCCCGTCAATTATCAGTTTGATACTAAGAAATTCGACGAATTCCTGAAAAAGGACATGCCTGCTTTTACCGGTAACAAAATAATAAATGAAAAAGATTACCAGCGTTCATCCGCTGTTATCCATACAGGCTTTATCGCCCAGGAAGTGGAAAAAGCCGCGAAGGAGAGTGGTTATGATTTCGATGGCCTTCACTATCCGGTCAATGAAAATGATAATTATAGCCTGGCTTATAGCCAGTTTGTAGTGCCCCTGGTAAAAGCTGTACAGGAACAGCAGGTACAGATCGAACAATTAAAAAAGCAAAACCTTGCCTTACAGTTGCAGAACACAGAAATAGAGAAAAGGCTTACCCTGCTTGAAAATAAATGATCAACCACCAATTGTTTATGCGATTCATGATTATCCGGCTTTCTTCATTTAACACAGATATAGAACAAATGCATCAGTAACAGCTTTAAAGGCTCGAATTGCCGGGGTTACGCATAAAATCTTTTGTGAAATGTCCCTCAAGGATAAAATAGTTTAAACCCGTATCTTGATTATTATTTTATAGAGTGAAGAAAAGAATAATCATACTGCTTCTGATGAGCTTCCGGGTTTTAGTGCCGGCAGCACAGCCTGCACAAATTAATGTAAGGAAAGTAGGTAATGAAAGTGATTTGTTCACTTCCGGCATCACCGATTTGCTACAGGACAGCAGGGGATTTTTGTGGGTGATAAATTTAGATAAGATCCAGCGCTACGATGGTAAATACACCAAATCGTTTTATACACATGAAAAGGGCAATGTACGCATAGCGGGGATTGCAGAAGACAGGAGCGGAAATATCTGGGTTGCCACATCCGGGTATTTATACAAGTATGAAAATGAATATACCGGGTTTATAAAATTTGCTGATACATCAAACCCCGCCGGGCAAAAAATAAAAATGATTCAAAATGACTACAACCAGGTCTTTATCCTTTGCCGCAATGGCATCCTTTCCATTGATGAAAAATCAAAGACACTGAAAAAAGTGCCTGTACGTTTTACCATTGACAATAATTCCTACTACCCTTTTTATTCCTGTAAAAATTCGCTGTTCTTCTCCAATAAAAAAACAATTTACCGGTACCGGGTACAAAGAGACCAGTTAGATTCAGTGCCTTTTTCAACTGCCAGGCAATTGGCTGTACTTAATGAAGACAGTATATGGGCAGGCAGTACGGATCTTTCCAGCTCTTTAGTGTCTTTTTCTGCAAAAACTATTTTGCCCGTTACTGCAAAACAATTTGATAAAAAATTTACAGCGCCGGCTTTTTTTATTTCCGAAACTTATCCTGTTTCAGATAATTATTTTTTTACTGTTGTGCGCTACAAGGGTTTTTACCTGTACAATAAGCAGGATAATCATTTTAAAGAAATAAAAGTGTATGAAAACGGCATTGAATTGCACAACGATGATATAGCTATTAACGGGATCCGCAAAGTAAAAAATGGCGTTGATTTTATGTTGCTCGGCGAAGGTCTTTATTATATCATCCCTGAAAACAAGAGCTTCGGTTTTTTTAACCCGGCAGGGGTCAATCCATTCAATGAAGGCAGCAGCGTAATCAGGAATTTTGCAGAAGATAATGATAACAATATATGGATGGCTACCAGCAATGGTTTTGTGAAGTGGAACCGCTTGTCCAACCAGGTCAAAAATTATTATCCTAAACCGGGCACAAAAGACTACCTGAATTTTGCATCGGTAAGAGGCATTGCATTCAACAAAAATAAATTATTGATTGGCCAGAGCCAGGGTGGTATCTGGGTTTTTGACCCCCTTACAGAAAAATTTTCCAGGCCATTATATCCCCCGGGTATTTATGGCGATTCGGTAAAGCGCTGGACAGAAAAGGATTTCATTTCCTCCATTTCCCCTTTACGGAATGGAAATTACCTTGTAGCAAGTAGTAATTACATTAAACTTATCCGGGGAAAAGATAACAGTGTTGACTTTGTAAATTTTACAGGTATAAAAAATATCAGGTTCACCCGCCAGATTTATGAAGATAAGCAAAGCAGGTTATGGTTTATTGGTTCAGAAATTTATGTGACAGACAGTTCCTTTAAATTGCTTTCACACATTACCAATCCTCAATTAAATAACTCCTATTTAAATGCAATTGTGCAGGTTACAGACTCCACTTTTTGGATAGGCTGGGAAGGGATGCATGAAGTTATCATTTCCAAAACCGGTTCATTAACCATGCAACCAATTTTTAATCATCTCGGCAAGCTGATTTTTTACAATCTTTATAAAGATCCTGCCGGTTCTACCTGGGCCACCTGTGATGATGGCATTTACCTTCTGCGGGATGATAAAAAAACGTATCGGCTTTACGACCGTGATAATAATGTATTAAACAAACAATATTCCCCGGCAAGGGGATTCAGCAGCAGCAATGGAAATGTTTACTTTCCCGGATATAATGGTATAACTTATTTTACTCCGGAAAAACTTTCAGGTGCAGAAGACAGCCTTTACACTGCTATCACATCAGTAAAAGTTAATGAAGATTCTCTTTTTTTTTCAACCAGGTCAGAACAGTTAAAGTACAATCAAAATTCAATAGAAATAAATTACATAGCTCCTTATGCTTACAACGGCACTAAAGTAATGTACCGCTATTTTTTAGAGGGAGCCGATAAGGATTGGGTAAACACCGGCAATAATACATTTGTTCGTTTTTCATCCCTGGCGCATGGTAATTATAAATTTCGGGTGGCCGCTTCATTAAATGGTAAAGACTGGTTTGAAACATCCCTGCCGTTTGTTTTTGAAATAAAACCGCCATTCTGGAAAACATGGTGGTTCCGCTTGTTGAGTGCATTGCTTATTGGTTATCTTATTTTTTATTTTTCAAGGGACCGCATAAATAAAATAAAACTACGGGAAAGATTTAAACGGGACTATGAAAGAAAAATTGCCGAGGTGGAAATGCAGGCACTAAGGGCACAAATGAATCCCCACTTCATGTTTAACAGTTTAAACTCTATCAATAATTTTATTTTAAAGAACGACCCGGATAATGCTTCGGGTTATCTCACTAAATTCTCCAGATTGATGCGGCTGATATTAGATAATTCAAGAAGTGAATGGGTGCTGCTGGAAAACGAATTAAAAGCTTTGGAACTTTATATTGAACTGGAATCCGTTCGTTTTGATAACGCATTTAATTATACTATAGAAGTTACAAAAGATATAAGTGTAGAAACTGTAATGATTCCGCCTTTACTCATTCAGCCCTATGCGGAAAATGCTATCTGGCATGGTTTATTACACAGAAAAGAACCCGGAGGAAAATTAGATATTCATTTATGGAAAAATGATGATAAGCTCTATATTGAAATTGAAGATAATGGTGTAGGAAGAGACGAAGCCAAACGGCTGAAAAGTAAAACCGCCACCAAACAGAAATCGCATGGCATGAAAATCACTGCTGCAAGAATGGACATAGTAAACAAGGTGTATAATGTAAATGCCGGTGTTGCTATTACAGATTTAAAAAACGATACCGGAAAACAAACCGGCACCAGGGTATTAATAACGCTCAAATACAAAACGCATGACAGCCCTTATAGTTGATGATGAAAAACATTGCCGGGAAGTGATGGAACATTTGCTGCATAAACATTGCGGCGACGTAAAAATATTGGCGAATTGTTCAAATGGGAAGGAGGCATTATCGGTTTTGGAAAAGGAATCTCCCGACATTTTATTCTTAGATATTGAAATGCCCGGCATGAATGGCTTTGAGCTATTAGAAAAAATTCCGCACCCTTCTTTTGAAATTGTATTTACCACCGCTTACAATGAATATGCCATAAAAGCCATTAAGCACAGCGCTTTGGATTATTTGCTGAAACCGGTTGACAAAGACGAGCTGATTCAAACTATACAAAGGGCAAAAGAACATAAAACACAAAAAGCATCGCAACGGGTTGACAGTTTACTGGAAATGCTCCGCCTGAAAAAGAACAGTAAACGTTTTGCGGTTCCCACCATGGAAGGATTAATCATGGTGGACTCAGATACTATTTTATATTGCGAAAGCGACAGCACCTATTGCAAAATTTATTTTATCAATTCAAATAAACCAATGGTTATTTCCAAAACTTTAAAAGATGTGGAGGAAGTGTTGCAGGGCACCGATTTCTGCCGCATACATCACAGTTATTTCATAAACATGAAATGTGTGAAAAGCTATATCCGTGGTGAGGGCGGAGAAGTGGTTTTAAATAATGGCATTCACCTGCCGGTATCCAGAACAAGGAAACAGGATTTCTTAAGCCTGCTGGAAAAGATATAAGTTGATTTCAGCTAATATCCTCTCCGCCTGTTCCAGTAACTCTTTCTTATTATCTTCCGCCACATCTGTAAATATTCCTGATTCGCAATCTTCAAGCAGAAGAATAAGCCGGGTGGCAGTAGCTGGTAACAATCCGGATTCATTCATTTTTACTTTCAGCATCTGCTTATTTATTTCGCTGCCTGACAAATTGAAATGTTGTCCAAAGAAATTCCAGATACATTGATGAAGCGATGTATAGAACTCTTTTCCTGAAGAATTGATCACTGAATAGGCCGGTGTCAGCATTTCATCAACTGTTGGCAAAACAATTTTATTTTCTGTAACAACAGCAACAGGTGCTTTTTTATCCCTTATCCAGTAAATCAGGATAAGCAGCACCAAAGAAATGATAATTCCTGCTGCAATGCGGCTTGCTTTGTCATTTTTGCTGGCAATTGATTCTTTTCTTTCCGCAGTTATGGTATTCTTCTTTTCCTCATTGCTTATTTCTACCCGGGTTGTGGTTGTTGAAACTGTTTTATAAGTATTGTTGAGGGGATCAAAAAAATAAAAATTCACAGATGGCAATTGATAAAGGCCGGGGTTATTGCCAATAAATGCATAGCGAAATGCCCTGCTGCCTGTTAATGGCAATTTTGTTTTATCCAGTGAATCCCTGACTGCCGGTTCAAAACCCTCTATTCCATCCGGCCAGTCAATTACAGGAGTGTTTAGTTGTGTAAAATTTCCATTACCACTGATGGTAATTTCAAAAACCCCTTCCTCGTTTTTTGCTATCCGCTCTTTTATCAGTGCTGCTGAAATAGCAAAGGCTCCCACGGCTCCGTTAAAAGCAGCCGGCTTATTTTTAACAGGCGCCGGCTTTACCCGGATGACCACCGGTTCTGTATGCATGTTGGTTTCAAATACTTCTGTATTCTCATTTTTGGCATCTTCATTATTAGTAGCCAGCATACCCTCCACGATTTCCTGTTCCGTTTTTTTATTTACGGTGCTGCGTGAAAATTCAACTTTATTTTTTATCTCCATGGCGTCAATGGTAAATATTCCTGCCTGGAACGGGTACAATTGAATCTTCCGGATCGTATGAACATCAAATACTTTCCCATTTACAATTTCGGTATTCATTTGTTTATCGGACAGGTTTACCATATCATAAACGGTAAAGCCATAAAAGCCCGGGTTTTTTACAATATCTGAATTTGATTCAAGCCGGGAATACAATTTGAAAATGGCCAGCACCGGCTCACCGGCAAAACAACTTGTTCTGTCAACCATTACTTTCAGAAAAAGGTTTTGCCGGATCTTTTCGTAGGGATCATCGCCGGGTCGTAAAATATAATCGGGGTTAGCATCTCCCGGGTTTCTATCAAATAATTTTGCAGCTTTTTCTTTTGAAATAACTTCCAGAACAACTTCATTACTTCTTACCGGCCTGCCATTTACCATTGCGACAGCCCCTTTAATTGTAAACCGGCCGGGCTTTATCGCCTCCAGTGTGTAAACAAAATTCCTGATTGGCTTGATGCCGTTCGGTGTTGACAGGGAGCCATTATATTGATTGGGGCCGCTGACAAAACGAAAATGAGTGAATACCGGGGGTTTAAAATTCTCGATCTTTCCTGCTTCCTGGATAATGTACTGTACCTGGAAAGATTCTCCGGGTCCAACAGGGTGCTGTGGCACAATAGTTTTAAACTGGTTCTGGGCACTTGCAGAAACAGGTATCAGGAGATAAAAAAGTATAGTATAAATTTTCCCCATTATTAAGCTGCAATAAAAATAAAAAAGACCCGCTTAAAAACCTGTACAATATATAGCAAAGGAAAAAAGGAGGTTTCATTGGCATACTCGCCTTGCATAGCTTCAGCAACGGAGCACGGCCAACAGGTAGCCCCTGGTTACAAGTCACCCAGTTGTGGTCGCATCACAATATCTTCCACGCAGGCAGCCGGTGAAAGCTGTGTGGCAGCATAGATCATTTTAGCAATATCATTTGCCTCCATCATCCGGTGAGAGGAATTATCAAAATTGCCCCAGGTATCCGTAAACACAGCACCGGGAAAAACAGAAGTTACTTTTATATTGAATGGTTTCATTTCTTCCCTTAAATTTTTGCTGAACCCGTGCAGGGCGTATTTGCTGACGCTGTAAGCACCCCCATTTGAATAGGCATGAAGTGAAGCAATAGAGCACATATTGAAAATGTGCCCCCTTCCGGAGTCTGTCGAAGGACGTTCCATCATTTTTGGCAACAGGGTCCGGGAAACATGGTAAGCACTGTAAACGTTGGCGGCCATCTGGCTTTCTAAAAAACCATCCGGTTCGTTGTGAACATTACCCGGTTCAAAAATGCCGGCATTGTTTACCAGGATATCAGGAACAGCAAAAGATAAACACCAGTTGCCAAAGGCGATCGCTTCTTCCTTTTTACTCAGATCAAAAGGTTTTGCTTTTATTGTAATATCGGGAAACTTTGTCATCAATTCTTCAACCGTCTTATACAATGCCAATTCCCCTCTTGAACATAAGAATAAATTGTGGCCATTAGCCGCAAATATTTCCGCAATGGCTTTACCAATTCCTTTTGAGGCGCCGGTGATAATAACATTCATGGTATCAGTATTTCCAGTTTCTTTGCAAATCTACAACTGTAATGAAGTACAAACATCTCTTTTTCGACCTTGACCATACCCTTTGGGATTTTGAAGCCAATAGCCGTCAAACCCTGCAGGAATTATATCATTCAATGCAACTGGAATCAAAGGGGGTAAACGATTTCAATCTTTTTCATAAAAACTATCTTGTACACAACGACAAACTCTGGGACCGCTACCGGAATGGCTTTATCAAAGTAGACGAACTGCGCTGGAAAAGAATGTGGCTCACATTACTCGATTTTAAGGTTGCTGATGAACCGCTGGCAAGGGAAATGGGAGTGGTTTTTCTCGATTTGCTGCCCACCCGGAAAATTTTGTTCCCATATACCATCGAAATACTGGATTATTTAACCGGGAAAAATTACCGGATTCATTTGATCACCAATGGCTTTGAGAAAACACAACACAGTAAATTACAGCATTCGGGGCTTGCCGGATATTTTAATGAAGTGATCACCTCCGAAGCCAGCAACAGCCTGAAACCACATAAAGAAATATTTGATTACGCCTTTCAGAAAACGGGGGCCTCACATAAAGAAAGTATTATGATCGGTGATACCATTGAGGTAGATATATTGGGGGCGGTTAATGCCGGTATTGACCAGGTACATGTCAATCATCTGACCAAAGAACCTGTATTGATCAATGATCAACTCCCTACATACACTGTTTATTCATTAAAAGAACTGGAAGATATCTTTTGAAAAAGGTCAATATTTACAGGGATCCATTTTCTCATTCCTAATTCCTTATTTACGGGCACTACCAGATCGCTATCACCGTGACGCCTCCTTTTGGCTTGTCTCCAATCTTCACCTGCACTTTCGCATCTAATGGCAATAACAGGTCAACCCTGGAACCGAATTTAATAAATCCCATTTCTTCGGACTGTTTTACTTTTTGCCCGGTCTTCAGGTAATTGATGATGCGTTTAGCCATGGCGCCGGCAATTTGTTTTACTAAAATTTCCTTTCCATCCTTTCTGTAAACCACAGAATGCCTTTCATTTTCTGTGGATGATTTGGGATGCCAGGCCATTAAGTATTTTCCTTTGTGATATTGACTGTATGCCACTTCAGCAGTCACCGGGTTGCGGTTTACATGTACATTCAACGGGCTCATAAAAATGGAAACCTGTATGCGGCGGTCAGTAAAATATTCATCAGCCTGCACTTCTTCAATAGCTACCACTCTGCCATCGGCAGGCGCTACAATAGCATCTTCACGGATAGTCAGCATTCTTTTAGGTATCCTGAAAAATGAAATGATGAATAACAGGAGAAGAAGTGTTGTTACAAAAATGATTCCACCCAAAAAAGGCGAGGCATAGCTGAAGAAATAAAAAAAAGATAAATTGATAATGCCAAAAAGGATGACGCTTACTGCAATAATCTTATAGCCTTCTTTGTGAATGGTCATCAGTAGTTCTTGAAGGTCAAAAATAGGTAAACAATAATTATTGCTTCCCCGGATGCCGGAATTCATAAAAATGCCACATAGCCCTGATCCCGGCATTTACCTGGAGCATGGTAATATTTCCTGCATAGGAATAAGAGGCCGTAAAAGAAGGTCCGCTATCCGGCCGTCTGATACTACTTCTTACCGGGTTTTCTATACCAGTAATTGAAGTATGTATGAACCTTGCACCGATGCCCGTGAATACGTCTATGGCAAATCTTTTTTTGGAAAAGATTGCTCCAAACTGCAGGGAAAATGTTGTCACAGGACTATTAATGGAAGCCTTGCTATAATAATAACCACTGTCAGTGCCCCGGTCATCATAATAAAAGCTGTTCTGATTGATAAACTGCCGGCTGGCCCTGGAAGCCCGTAACCCGGCATACATATGGCTTCCTTTGTTTTTAGTGAAAAAGCTGTAGCGTATTTCAGATTGGATCCTGAAATATTTCTTATTCAGCTCTGAAGAATCTTTGCTGTTCTTTCCGTTAACAGGAATAGTGACCTCTGCCAATAAACTATACCGTTCATTAAACCTGTATTCTACCCCCGGTTGTATCCCAAGGCCGGGCTGAGAGATCGGAATCAGGGCGCCGGTAAGGGTGACTGCCCATCCTCCTTGCTGCTTTTCTGATTGTGCCATCAGCGAAGAATAAAGAAAGATTAAAAGAAAAGTAAAAAAAACAGGTTTACGCATATTTACAGGATTTCAATTTCGTAAAAATTGCTGCTTATCTCATAAACAGCTGAACATATAGCCACACAAACGGAGTTGCCAGCAATAAGGAATCAAATCTATCCAAAAAACCGCCGTGCCCGGGCATTAATGTGCCGCTGTCTTTTACAGCAGCCATTCGCTTGAGTTTGGATTCAAATAAATCGCCGAAAACTCCGGTAATTGCAGCAATAGCCGCAATGATGCCAAAAATCATGTTCATGTTATCATGAATGGCGTATGCAAGTCTGCCCCAAAGAAAATGCATTAGAACTACACAGAAAATTATTCCGCCAACTGTTCCTTCCCATGTTTTTTTAGGAGAGACTTTGGAGAGCGGTATTTTGCCAATTAAAGAACCAACCAGATAGGCCATCGTATCATTAATCCATATTGCTGCTACTATTGTTACGGGTATTATATTAGCAGCAACAATATACAATGTATCATGAAGATGAATTTCAATTCCAATGTTTAAATCCATCATCAGCCCCCAACACAACGAAATATAAACCAATCCTAACACGGCCACTCCGAGCGCTTTTACATTAATCGAATTCTTCTGAAAGATACCAATCAATAATAATGCAAACCCCGCCGCTGAAACAGGCAATGAAATATTTTCTTTTAGTCCATAATTATTGATATGATAAGAAGGGCCGCAAAACCACAGCATCAAACCATAGCCCATGACCATTAATCCCAGTTTTGTATAAGCATGGAAGGAAGAGTTATATATTTTCTCTGTCAGCTTCAGGTATTCCCACCAGCAACCAAAATGAATAATGGAGAATAAAACAAGAAAACTCCATTGGTTCCACAGCAAGCCGGCAAGCATGATGGCGGCAAAGATGATGGCCGTTAATGTTCTTGTCCTGAATGTTTGCCAGTTGAATGCCATGGGTAAGCGGATCGTTTAATAGAATGGAGTGTTGCGCAGTTCTTCGTTCCTCGCCAAATCAACTGGTATTTCTTTTGGCTTTGCAGCAATTTTCCGGAATACAATAAAAAGCCCGATGACAGCCGGTAAAAGAAAGATGCCCCACCAGGCAGAGTCACTATTATCTCCAACAGCTTCTTTCAGTGACTTCCCCTGGGTCTTTAACACATAGATCATCGTTACCGCCAGCGCATTATTGAAAAAATGAGCAATGATATTGAGCCACAATCTCCCCGAGTACTGGTAAAGCAATCCTAATATTACACCGAGAAATATTCTTGGCAGGAATCCATAGAATGAAAAATGAGCGGCGCTGAACAGGATGCTTACAATAATAATAGACAACCACGGCATTTTAGTAGACCGGGTCAAAAAATTCTGCAGCCCTCCCCTGAATAGAGCTTCTTCACAAAGAGCCGGCAAAAAAGCCATGAGAATTAATGCCAGGACATATTCCCCGAAACTGTTTAACCCGATGATCGCTTCCACCTGCTGGTCATAATCATTTTCCATTTTATCAAACCTCAGTTTCAGCGACTCAGATATCGGTAACCTCTCATTCACATAAGAAAGAAATGCTGATACGAACAATGCAGTTATCATAATAGCACACACAATGCCTACCTGTTTCCAGTTGATTTTTTGTGTAAATCCAAGCAGATACATTGGTCTACGGTTCAGCAAATAAGCAGTAAAAACAGCCGGTAGCAGAAAACCGAGGATGGTTGTTATAAATTGAATAACTTTTATTGCATTGCTGTTGGCGGGATCGCTCATTCCTTTTTCCATATCCTTAAAATTCTGTCCCGTCATTCCCGTCCAGATCGGGATACTGATCAGGGCAGCCAGAAAGATTGCTGCCACCGCAAAAGCGATCAGCATGAAAAAACCGGCTGTCCAGGAAATGCCTTTTGAGTTATTATCGTACATATTTTTCCGTGATTAAGATGTAAATTTGCTGTCCTTTTAAAAATGGTAAAGATAGGTAACATAGAACTACCGGATTTCCCGCTGCTGCTGGCACCCATGGAGGATGTGAGCGATCCGCCTTTCCGTGCCGTATGCAAGGATAACGGTGCTGACCTGATGTACACCGAATTTATTTCCAGCGAAGGTTTGATCAGGGATGCCATTAAAAGCCGCAAGAAACTCGACATCTTCGATTATGAACGTCCTGTTGGTATCCAGATCTTCGGTGGCGATGAAGAAAGCCTGGCAATGGCTGCAAAAATTGTTGACGTTACTAATCCTGACCTACTCGATATAAATTTTGGTTGCCCGGTTAAAAAAGTTGCCCTGAAAGGAGCCGGCGCCGGTGTATTGAAAGATATTGACCTGATGGTCCGGTTAACTTCTGCAGTTGTGAAATCAACTTCATTACCCGTTACTGTAAAAACAAGATTGGGCTGGGATGATAAAACAAGAAATATTGAAGAAGCGGCGGAACGGTTACAGGATGTCGGCATCAAAGCCCTGGCTGTTCATGGTCGAACAAGAACACAGATGTATAAAGGCGAAGCTGACTGGACATTGATCGGCCAGGTGAAAAACAATCCAAGGATCAATATCCCGATCTTTGGTAATGGTGATATTGATTCCCCTGAAAAGGCACTGGAATATAAAAACCGGTATGGTGTGGATGGCATTATGATTGGCCGTGCCGCCATTGGTTACCCCTGGATATTTAATGAGATCAAAAATTTTATAAAAACAGGCAGGCATCTTCCGGCTCCCGGCATTGAAGAGAGGATCGCTGTTTGCCGGAAGCATTTGCAAAAATCAGTAGAATGGAAAAACCCGGTGGTGGGCATTAATGAAATGCGTCGTCACTATGCCAATTACCTGAAAGGATTACCAAACATCAAAGAATTCCGCAACCGGCTGGTAACATTGAAGACTGAAGAAGAAATAAACGAAGTGTTTGATGAAATTATAATGACCTATAGCGGGTTTGAATTTGAAAAAACTCCGATTGAGCTGGTGAATTATCATGAAAAGTGCCCGGCGTAAGATCCCTGTCTTTATCCTTCGATAAACCCAGGAGGGAATTTAAGCCCAATAATCTTTCATTAATTCGTTAGACCATTTTGGTTGGCGAATTTCCCCGGCGGGTAAAAATTCTTTCATAACAGGTTTAATATCGAGAATAGGCGTGCCATCAATCGCATCTAAATATTTTACCCAGATCTTATTCCCTTCTCTTTTTACCAGTTCAGCAATGGTAATTCCTATTCCATTGGGCCGGTCTCTTTTCCGTTGAGCATAGATACCCACTTCCGGCCAGTTTTTATTTCCCCGCGGATGGGCAAAGAAAACTGCTTTGGATTTATCCGCCTTGTTAAAATGAAAAACAATTTCGAGGTGAGAAAACTCATCAATTCCATTGAATGCTTTGGCAGGAATGTGCGGCAATAGCTCGATTTCGCTGACAATGTTTCCCCAGTAATCATCGGAAAGATCTGTTCGGGAATTTTTAACGGTGGCTACCTGTTGTAAAATGATTTCCATAAAATCTATTTGAAATTTTTAATCAAACCAATGACAGAAACAAGAAACCATGTTCCTTCCAGTATCACAAACGGCCAGTAGTTAATCAGCCATGAAGCGTAACAGGCCAGCCCGGCCCCTGCAATATTTAAGGAAAAGAATAATTTGCCCCTGCCATTTATCCGGCCAAATATGTTGCAGAAATAAGCCAGTAATATCAGCCCTACACCAACGGTGCCTGTAAGTTCACTGTAACTCATCCGGGTTATTTCTTATTGATGGCTTCCACTACATCTTTGCTCATCGGCGATATGGACGAACCAAAATAATTGGTCAGTACCCCTTCTTCATTAACGATATACTTTGCAAAATTCCAGGAAGGAGGTTTATTGTTCCAGCCGTTCTTTGTGGAATCGGAAAGCCATCTGAAAACCTCGTTTTGCTCTGCAGTTTTTACCACTACACTCTTTTTCATCAGCGGAAAGCTGACCCCGAAATTCAGTTTACAGAATTGGGCAATCTCTTCATCCGTTCCTTTTTCCTGTTGCTTGAAATCATTGGCCGGAAAACCTATCACTACAAGATTTTCTTTATTCTCACTATATATTTTTTGTAATGCATCGTATTGTTCTGTATAACCACAGTCGCTGGCCGTATTTACCAGCATCACTTTTTTGCCTTTCAGGCTTGCAAAATCAAGAGTGTCCCCATTATTCAGTGTCCCTTTGAGTGAATAAAAAGAAACCGGCGGCTGTTTTTGCTGGTTGGTCAGCTCTGTTATATTCTTTCCCCTCAGTTTAGCATACCACATCCATGCTGGGTAAATAGCTTTCAAAACTTTTTGTCTCAGTGTCATGTTCTTTGAATTTCTGTTTACATACATTACATAACCTGCAAATGCAACCAGCAGTATAATAATAACAAGCAGGGATCTTTTTAGTCTTTTCATGTGCTCCTCTTTTATTTTTTTTGGTCACATGTAATTCGCTATAAAATTTTCTTCGCTTGCTGGTATAATAGCTCGAAAATTTTATAGCTCATTTCATCTGATCACCCATTTAAACAATTTCAGTTTCCCCTTGAATGGCGGGTATTTGATATTGGGATCAAACCAGGTGGGTGTTTTCATTACAGCTTTTTTATGGCTGAATGTTTCAAATGAATATTTGCCATGATAACACCCGGTTCCGCTGAAGCCCCTTCCGCCAAAAGGGAGGTGGTGATTGGTCAAATGCCAGCTTGAATTGTTGATGCAGCTGCCCCCGGCCGGCACCGCTTCCAGCCATTCATTCTCTTTTTTCTTACTGGATGTGTAGATATAAAGCGACAAAGGATTGGGATGTTTATCAATCACTGCCTTAGCCTCTCCGGATGTTTTAAAAGAAATGATTGGAAGCACCGGCCCAAATATCTCATCTTTCATTACCGGTGCATCCAATGGAACATCAGTAAGCAGGGTTGGCTCAATGAATAATTTTTCCCTGTCATTTCTACTCCCGTAAACTATTTTTCCATTGGATAAATAACCTGCAATACGGTTGAACTGTTTTTCATTAATAATCTTGCCGTAGTTATAGCTTTCTTCCGGTTTATCTGTAAAAAATTTCTGAATGTTTTCTTTTATTGCTGCCAGTAATTTATCTTTTACTGATTCATGCACCAATAGATAATCAGGCGCCACACACATTTGCCCGGCATTGGAAAATTTTGTCATGGTGATCCGGCGGGCTGCCACTTTGATATTGGCATCACTTTCCACGATACAGGGGCTTTTTCCCCCGAGTTCCAGGGTAACGGGTACTAACCGTTCCGCCGCCATTTTATAAATAATTTTCCCTACTGCGGTACTGCCGGTATAAAATACATGATCAAAAGTAAAATTGTTCATCATCCCCGGGATCACCGTTGCCCCATCGCCCTGCACATATAAAATATATTCCTGGGGGAAAACTTCTTCAATAATTCTCTTCATGACTGCATCCGTAGCAGGTGCAAATTCGCTTGGCTTCAGCACTACACAATTGCCGGCCGCCATAGCACCGATCAGCGGATTGATCAATAATTGAAACGGGTAGTTCCAGGGGCCGATAATAAGCACCACTCCAAGTGGCTCCTTTAATACCCTGCTGCCTGATGGCATATTCAGGAGGTTGGTGCCTGCTCTTTCGGGTTCCATCCAGTTGCGGAGATTTTTCAGCGCTGCATTCAGCTCAGCTATCACCATACCTGTTTCTGTTACCCAGCTCTCTTCCGGGCTTTTTTTCAGATCAAGATGCAGGGCATCATACAAATCCTGTTCATGATTGAGAATGGATGTTTTCAGCTTCTTTAATTGCTCTTTTCGAAAAGCATAGGGCCTGGTAATACTGCTGTTAAAATATTGCCTCAATTTATCCAGGCTGGTTATGTCTGCCATTAATTCTAATTTTATACCAAGTTATACCAAATTGAGGTAACTCATGATTTCAGATTTGGTATAATGCCGCTTGAAAAACTAAATAATGTCACTCTTTAAGAAACTTATATGTTTTTCACAGCGACATTAGGCAAACCCTACATAATGACGGATGAATACTACATGATGCAGGCCTTGAAGGAAGCCAAAAAAGCTTTTGAGGATGGCGAAGTGCCGGTTGGCGCTGTGGTAGTGATTAATGAAAAGATCATTGCAAGAGGTCATAATATGGTGGAAAAGCTTAATGACCCCACCGCCCATGCAGAAATGATAGCACTTACCTCCGCTTTTAACCTGCTTGGCGCAAAATATATTCCGGAAGCAACTTTATATGTAACCGTCGAGCCCTGTTTTATGTGTGCCGGAGCTATTTACTGGAGTAAACTTGGCAAAATCGTTTACGGAGCGGATGATGAAAAGAATGGTTACAAAAAAACAGCCGGCGCCAACTGGCCCTTTCATCCCAAAACAGAATTGATCCGGGGTGTGCTGAAAGATGAATGCGCCAAACTGATGAAAGATTTTTTTAAACCTAAAAGATAGAAATGGCTAAAACAATCAAATCAAAAAAAACAATCGTCACACATCCTGTTACAGGAACTAAAAGAAAGTTTGACGCTGCTATTTATGAGCCGGTAAAATCTGCTATTCTTCAGAGTTTGAAAGGAAGTAAAGGCAAAACATTTACAGAACTTACGGATGATGTGGTAAAAACTATCCGGAAAAAGATGCCGGGCTTCAAAGGTTCTGTTCCCTGGTATACCATCTCCATCCGTCTTGACCTGGAAACAAGAGGTATCGTGGAAACATTCATTGAAAAGGGGGAAAAATTGAACCGTCTGAAATCCCGATAGCTATCGGGAAGTTTTCGAGATAAGAAACAATTGATCTTACATCCCTCATATAAAGCTTCGTCTTCTTACTTTTGTTCTCCGGTATAACAAACAAAAATTTTCAATCAAAAATCTAAAATAATAATTATGGCATTCACCTTACCTCCCCTTCCCTATGCACATGATGCATTGGAACCGCATATTGACAGCCTGACCATGCAGATACACCATGGCAAGCATCACCAGGCTTATGTTGACAACCTGAACAAAGCCATTGCAGGCACAGAACATGAAAGTAAAACACTGGAGCAATTAGTAGCACATGCCGGCGCCATCAGTGCGCCTGTCCGCAACAATGGCGGCGGCCACTGGAACCATAGTTTCTTTTGGGAAAGTTTATCAGCAACCGGTGGTGGAGCACCCATTGGAAAATTAGCCGAAGCCATCAAGCATGCTTTTGGTTCATTTGATGAGTTCAAAACAAAATTTGCTGCTGCCGGGATTGGAAGATTTGGTAGTGGTTGGGCCTGGCTGGGTATTGATTCAAATAAAAAACTTTGCATTTGCAGCACGCCCAACCAGGATAATCCATTGATGGATGTTGCCGAAACAAAATGTACTCCTATCCTGGGAGTTGATGTTTGGGAACATGCCTACTATCTTAAATACCAGAATAAAAGACCGGATTATCTTGCCGCCATCTGGAATGTGATTGACTGGAAGAAAGTGGCAGAAAGGTTTGAAGCAGCTTAATTTATTTGCAGATATTATTCAAAAAAAGCATCCCGTTGAAACGGGATGCTTTTTAATTCCTGCACAAAGATTATTTACATTTTGACATTACTTCTTCCATGATCTTGTCGGCTTTTTCATTCAAAGCCTTATCGTCTTTTTTGTCCTTATACTTTACTTCCATTTCATTTCCATACGCATCCATTTTCTTTTCAAGATCTTCCAGATCCTTTTTCACCTTCTCATCAGATTGATCTTTTGCCCTTAGTTTCTCCTTCTCGCAACGATAATTCGCCATCTTCCTTACATCACTTTCAAAAGATGATTTGGAAGAACAGGATGATAATACAATAATCCCGGCTAATACAGCCAGTGAAAAAAAATTTTTTCTCATGTTAATTATTTTAGATTATTAAATGGAGATTATGAAGCCCGCCATAACATAAATTGCCAGGCACAAAGTAGAATTTTTTACCAGTATCTCTAAAATTAAATAATGGCATCTTCCCTAGGGCACCGGATCATACCCGCTGCCCCCCCAGGGATGACAACAGCTGATTCTTTTGATTGCCAGCCACATCCCTTTTAAAAGCCCATGCTTTTTTAATGCTTCAGCTGCATAATGAGAACAGGTGGGTGTATAGCGGCATTTAGGCCCCAACCACGGGGAAATAATCCACTGGTAGATCTTTATCAGCAGGATAAAAGGAAGGCTTAATATGCGGAGAAATGTTTTCAATTTTCTGAATCAATAATGCGGAAGAATTTATCCAGTATTTTATTCATTTGAACAAACACCTCCCTGTATTCCGGCATCTCTTTGCCGTTGTAAATAATAAATATACTGAGCTGGTGTTTTTTTTCTTTTAATTTTTGCTGCAGGGATATCTTTTGGAGACGATACGCTTCCCTTACCCGTCTTTTAATTCTGTTTCTGTCAACTGCTTTCTTAAAATTTTTATTACTTACACCCACTCCAAATTGTAAAGGCGGGTTTGCCAACTCATTGAATAAATAATGAACCCTGAATGGAGTTATTGAGAATTTCTTCCCTTCATTGAAGAGCAATTCAATTTGCTTGCGGCTTTTCAGCCGTTCATTTTTTCCCAGTGTGAGTTTTTTAGCCACAGACTATACAGATTTACACAGATATTTTAAAAAAACAAAATAGCCCCCCGAAATATCAGGGAGCTATTTTAATGATCTAACCCATCCCCGCCTGAATGACCTGGTCGGGCAGGCGTTTCAAAAAGGGCAGGAACTATTTTAGTTTACTCTCATCAGAAACCGACAGCTTTTTCCGGCCTTTGGCACGGCGACTGGCTAATACTTTTCGGCCATTGGCGGTTTGCATGCGTTTACGAAAACCATGCACAGTTTTACGGCGTTTACGATGAGGCTGGAATGTACGTTTCATTGTTTTATCTCTTTTCCGTTTAATGAAATGTGGCCGGGAGAACGGACCAGGTTTCAGGTTTCACCAGCAAATCATCACATTTGCTGTTTGTGAAAGGACGGCAAAGGTAATGGTTTAAGGCTTAAAAGTTTGAGGTTTGAAGTTGTTTTTCGGGAAAACATTCTCCATTCGAACCAGGAATCATTGCCCTTGTTTAATAGTTTCTAAATCAACATGTTTGGAAGCTACCGGTTCTCCATAAAAAATGGCGGCATGATTATCAAAATCCTCTGTTGAATCGGTAGTGTAAAATACCCGTTGCCCGTTTTTGCTGCAGCGCATTTCCATTTCCGGGTGGCGTAGTAAATAATTGGACAGGCTTTCTGCCACTATTTCGCCCTGCGCAATAAGTTTTACCCCTACCGGCATATAATCTTCTATTTTTTCCTGCAATAACGGGTAATGCGTGCAGGCCAGCAACAATACATCAATGCTTTCCCCTTTTTGAAAAATATTGTGCAGATTTTTTTTTACAAAAAAATCTGCCCCGTGACTGTGATGTTCATTATTCTCCACCAATGGCACCCACATGGGGCAGGCTTCCTGGTACACTTTTAATGCAGGGAAAAACTTAGCAATTTCCATCGGGTAAGATTCAGAAGTCACCGTTCCTGTGGTAGCCAGTATCCCAACGTTTTGGGTTTCTGAAAAAGTACCAATGATCTCCGCAGTCGGTCTTATCACACCCAACACTCTCTTATCAGGAGCCAGCTTTGGTAGATCATTTTGCTGAATAGTTCTTAATGCTTTTGCGGAGGCTGTGTTACAGGCTAAGATCACCAACGAACAGCCTTGTTCAAAAAACCACTTTACACATTGCAGTGTATAATGATAAACAGTTTCAAAAGAACGGTTCCCATACGGCGACCTTGCATTATCGCCAAGATAGAAATAATCATATTGGGGAAGTTTGCCAATGATCTCTTTCAGCACAGTAAGGCCGCCGTAGCCGGAATCAAAAACACCTATGGGGTTTTGTGAAGCCATTCTGCAAAAGTAAGGAGGGTTGGCTGTTATACTCATTGGCAAAAAAAGCCCCGTCCCGCCTGAGGCGGGACGGGACTGGTTGATATCATTATTATTTTATGTTCTTAATTTCCTCCTGTTTTAGGGGGCGGCTTGGTTCCATTTGCCGGGGGGTTCTGGGTTGGAAGTTTGATATTCAATTTGTCCAGAACGAGTAAGGAAATATCATCGGCAGCGGGAGCCACTAAAAAAATATCTGAAGACAGGACATGGGTATATCCTTTTTCCTTGGCCACCTGCTCTATTGCTTTTTTGGCCTTGGCATAATAAGGCTTTAAAAGCTCCTGCTGTTTGAATTGCTGTACCTGTTGTATCAAAGCATCGGCGCCATCCAGTTCGTCTTTGTAGTTCTGCAAATCTTTTAATATCTGGTCCCTGACACTTTTAGGTTTTGTGGTATCCGCATATTCCTGGAGTTTCCTTTGATATTCCCCCTGCACATAATTCAATCTTGGCATGATGGAATCCTTAAGGTATTGATTGCCCACGGTGTCCATATTTACTTTATCCCGGTTAAGTTCGGGCATAACGCCTACAATATCATCAATGCGGATATAAGCGATCTTGGTTTGCGCAGAAGCACTTCCTGCTATCAGCAGCCCTGCCACTACAATTAATGCATGCAATTTTTTCATGAGTGTTTTTTTTGACTTTTCAATACACCAGCAAAGCAGGTGATTTTTTATTTTCTTTTTTAGAGATTGCGTTTACGAATATTTGGTTGCGTTGTTTTGTTTCTTTTAACACCCGGTACTAATTCCTGACACCCAGTTCTTTCAGCACATCTTCGCTCTTGTCCAGTTTAGGGTCGGCAAAGATAATGGTAATTCCTTCACTTTTGTCCAGCACAAAATCATAGCCCCGCTGCACGGCCATTTTCTGTACGGCATTATATACTTTATCCTGTATGGGCTTGACGAGTTCCTGCCTTTTTTTAAACAGATCGCCTTCAAAACCAAAGCGTTTGCGCTGCAGGTCCCGCAGGTCCTTTTCTCTGTTGAAAAGCTGGTCCTCTCTTTTTTTCTTCAGGTCATCACTCAGCATTACCTGTTCGGCTTCGTAGGATTTATACATATTATCCAATTCCGCCTGTTTACTCTCAATATCTTTTTGCCAGTTAGCAGCAATGTCATCCAACTGTTTTTGTGCAGTTATATAATCAGGCATTTTGTCCAAAATATACCTCGTGTCGATAATGGCATATTTCTGGGAAAAACCCACTATGCCAATGCCTAATAAACAGGTAAGAAGAAGAATCTTTTTCATATACAAAGGAATTTTTGATTTAATAATTACTGCATACAACTATTAATCCGGTTCATATCCCAGCATAAAGGTAAACCTTGAAGCTCCTTTTATTCCTGATTGCCCGGGTGTGAGACGGTCAAGTCCTATGCCATAATCAAACCCAAGCAGGCCAAACATTGGCAGGAAGAAACGCATCCCCACTCCCACACTGCGGCGCAGGCGGAAAGGATTATAATCTTTATAATTATACCAGCCATTGGCCGCTTCAAAGAAAGTTAATGCATAAATAGTACTGCTGGGGTTAGTAACCAGCGGGAACCTCATTTCCAGGGTGTATTTATTGAAAATTGTAAAGAACTGGCTGGCATTTTGCTGATCAGGATTTACTGTAGGATCAGATGATTGATAAACGGGATAACCACGATGCGCCACAATATCATATCCCAGCAATCCAAAGTTGTTTGTCAATCCTGCATCACCCAATTGAAAACGTTCAAAGGGTGAAAAATCAAGTTGCTTCGTATACCGGCCCATAAATCCATACTTGGCAGCCATCTTCAAAACAAACTGGCGGTTCTTATCGGCTCCAAGCGGTTTGCCAATCGGCACATACCATTCTGCATTGAATTTCCATTTGTGGTATTCGGGATTTTTATATTTGTTAGATGAGTAGGCCAGGTTTTTATTGAACAATGAATACGGCGGCGTGAACTGAACGCTTCCGATAAAGTTGGAACCACTCTTTGGAAAAATAGGATCGAATACGGAGGACCGCTGCAAAGCAATTTTAAAACTTACATTGTTCGATATGCCGTTTTTAAAATTCTGATCAAAAATCGGGTAGTTGCGCAGTTTATACTGCGTCAGGTTAATGGAATATACCAGGCTGAAATAATCATCAGGCCATTTTAATTGTTTGCCCAGTGACACGCTTAACCCGGTTGTTCTTAAATAATTCGTATCTGATCTTGCCCGGTCTATTTGCCCGGTGTAGGGGTCGAATGCATTGGAATATTTACTGTTGTTAATCCCGATCGTCAGTGAATTTCTTTTCTTCCCGCCAAGCCAGGGTTCTGTAAAAGAAAAACTATAAGAACGGTAGGCTCTTCCGTTGGATTGAACCCTCAGGCTTAACTTTTGTCCATCCCCGGTCGGCAATGGATCCCATGAAGATTTTTTCATGATGTTGCGGATAGAGAAGTTGTTGAAAGTAACACCCAATGTTCCGGTAAGGCCTACACCACCACCCCAGCCTGCTGATAATTCCAGCTGGTCAGATGATTTTTCTTCCAGCTTCCAGTTGATATCGACAGTTCCGTCATCAGCATTGGGAACAACACCCGGTTCAATTTTTTCCTGGTTAAAATATTGCAGGTTGGCTAATTCTCTTTGTGAACGGATCAGGTCAGAACGGCTGAACAGTTCGCCGGGAATGGTTCTTAGTTCACGGCGTATTACATAATCCTTCGTTTTTTCATTACCGGCAATCGTTACATTCTTGATTCTTGCCTGGGGTCCTTCGGTAATTCTGATTTCATGGTCGATGGTGTCATTATACACAGCCGTTTCTACCGGTTCCACCCGGAAAAAGAGATAACCATCATCCATATACAGGCCGCTGATGTCACCGCCTTCCTGGTTGGCCTCTTTACCAAGCCGTTTATTTAAAATGTTGATGTTGTAAATATCTCCTTTGCTGATCCCGAGCAAAACATTTAATAAAGAATCGGAATATTTGGAGTTCCCTTTCCAGGTGATATTGCCAAAATAATATTTCCGGCCCTCGTCCACTTTGACATCAATGTTCAGGTTGCCTTTTCTTGTTGAATAAGTAGCTGTGTCTATGATCTGGGCATCCCGGAAACCGATAGAGTTGTAATAATCCAGTATTTTTTCTTTGTCTTCTTCAAATTTCTTCGGGTCCAGTTTACTTCCGCTGAGCTTGAAACGAAGCCAGGGATCCAGCAGTTCTTTTGTTTTGCTTACGAAGAGAAACCCCCAGTCTTTGATGTATTTGCTGAATGAAAGTCTCTGGGTGGAACCAAAGGGGCTGGGAATAAGTCCCTCATCTGAATGCAGGGTGATCTTACTCATCTCCTTTGTGCCTTTCATCTGTTTTTTCAGCCGCAGGGCATCCACGTTATCATTACCGTAAAATCCAATATCATTGATGTGTACCTTTTCACCCTTGTCAATATAAATAGTCATGGCATTGGAATTCACAAAAGAAGAATCAGGTCGTTCTTCAAGCCGTACTGTTACATTCCGGTAACCTTTATCTGTATAAAATTTAGTGATCTTTTCTATTATATCCCGGCGGGTATTTTCAGTGATGATGGTTTGTTTGGCAAGGTTGACCTTTGCCTGTATATCCTCCTCTTCAGATTTTTTAATACCAACGAATTTAAAATTGCCGAGGCGGGGACGCTCCAGTACATTTACTTCGATCCACACTTTATTGTCGTCAACTTTTGTAACATACACCTGCACATTGGCAAAAAACTTCTGCCGCCACAAGCTGGCTATGGATTTTGCAAAAATATCTTCGCCCGGATGCATGAATTTGTCGCCGGGCTGCAGGTTGGCAATAGAATAAATGATGGAAGTATCCAGATACCTGATACCGGTAATTTTTACCTCAGCGATAGTATATTCTTTGGGGATCCTTGCATTCTTCCATTCAATGAGTTTCGGATCCAGGGATGTAGGTTTGATCGAATCTCCTTCTTGTGCATGTAAAGAGATTACGGAAAAAACCGCCGCCATCAAAGTAACATTAACCCTTAGTAAAATTCGTTGCATGTTTGATTGTTCAAAGTCAGTCAGAAATTGTTCAAGCGGCCTTTTATAACTGTTTTACAGGCCCGTTTCCCGGATTGAGGCGGCAAAATAACGGTAAATATTTGAAGTCTTTGTTAAAGAAGTTGGGGAAAAAGGTCAAATGAGGTCATATATGTCAAATAGGTCACTTACAGAAGCTTATATGACTTATATGACCAGTATGACTTATCTGACATGTTTGACTTACTGATTTACTGCCTTTTCATCCAGTTGGTCGCTGGTTTTGCCAAACCTTCTTTCCCTGTTTTGGTAGTCAAGAATGGCTTCATAAAGGTTTTCTTTCCTGAAATCGGGCCAGCGGACATTGGTAAAGTATAGTTCTGCATAGGCTAACTGGTAGAGTAAAAAATTGCTGATGCGGTATTCTCCGCTGGTTCGTATCATCAGTTCAGGATCGGGGAACCCACTTGTGCAAAGAAATTGCTGCAGGGTGTCCTGATCAATATCCTCCACATTCAGTCTTCCCTGTTTCACTTCAAAAGCTATGTTTTTGACCGCATTCAGCAGCTCCCAGCGGCCACTGTAGCTCAGGGCCATGATCAGGTTCAGGCCTTTATTGTTTTTGGTAATTTCAAGAGCTTCGTTCAGTTCTTTCCGGGCATAGTCCGGGAGCATATTCATATCGCCGATCACATGGAGGCGGATATTATTTTTATTCAGGCTTTCTACCTCCTTCCGGATCGTACTGACCAGCAACTCCATCAGGCCCACTACTTCATATTCGGGCCGGTCCCAGTTTTCTGTAGAAAAGGCATATAGTGTAAGATATTCTATCCCCAGTTCCGCACAACCTTCCACGATATTGCGGACACTCTCCACGCCATGAAAATGGCCAAAGAGCCGGTCTTCACCTTTCTCTTTTGCCCATCTGCCATTGCCATCCATAATGATAGCAATATGGCGGGGAAGATTCTTTTTATCAATTTTTTCCAAGAATTGTGACATAAAAACAGGGGGCACAAAGGTATCATCATTAAAGAGAATTTAGCCTGTTTGTATAAAAAAAGAAATGCTCCTCCCCGGAGCATTTCTTTTAAAGATCGGAAATCAATTATTTGCTTTCAGTTAGTTTCTTCCCCAAACTGCTACCCTCGATTTCCCTCTTGCAAATCCTCTTGTTTCATACCAGAATTCAATTTTGGTAAGATGGCGCAAGCCACCATCCATATCAATTACCCGGCTTTCACTTCCCTGGGCAAATCTAAGGCGCATGGATACATCCTGTATTGTTCCATTATCAAAATAGACCTTCATATCATACATCTTTAGTGGGCCATCCGTGATTTTTAATTTTATCTGGCGGACATCGTCCTTCCAGTTTCCGAAATGGATCACATCATGGTCAACCCCGAAGCCCACCTTTTTATCTTCAAGGAAAAACCAATCCCCGGTCTTATTTGTTTTGGATGTTTTGGTGGATGTAAATGAAGCAGTAAGACTGAAAACAGCAGCTATTGCAGCGCTGTAAAAAATGGTTGTCAGGCGCATAGTAATAAGTGTTTAGTGAATAATAAATATAGTTTGTTGCGATAGACCAAAAATTGGTAATTGTGGTTTAATTCAGACAGCAAATAATAACAATATTATTTATTATCAGTAACCCTTTCGGATGATTTTTGCGACTAATTCAGAATAACCCGTTTCTATTTTTGAGCAGTCGGGCACTTATAAGACTGCAAATTGAAAGTAAGATGAACCATAGCCGTAACAAACTGGTCCTTCTGCCTGCTCATACCTCTTGCCCGGCCTGGAAAAGTAATGCCGATTGGATCACCTAATTCATAAGATCTGTCGCTTAATAGTTGAGCATCGGAAACACTGCCGTCCTGATTCAGGGTAAATGCATTAGCACCAACATACGTTTTGCTTACATCATCCAGGTAATCCGTGTTCGTAAAGCGATGCAACACCTCAAAACCGATATTTACCTTTTCATTAAATGAATATTTAAAACCGGCCCCAAATGGAATACAGATAGCCATGGAGCTGTATTGCTTCCGGTCGGGGTACAGGGCGCTGCCCTGGCCCTCTGTACCTAATGGTCTGAGGGGTATTTTCTCTCCTCTCAGGTAAGCGTAAGGGTCGAAACTGAAAACCCCGGCTCCGAGTGTGATATAGGGAGTAAAGCTGTATTGCGGCTCACCCGGCATAAAGCGGAAAAAATTAAAATCTCCCTGCAATGTCAGTTCCCAAACCTTGCTGTTAAAGCTTAGGTTCCGGGAGTACATGTAAGAATTGTACGTATTGTATTGGTCTGAATAGCCTAATTGGGCAAAAGTTGCCCCTAGTCTGACTGCAATATAATTACCCAGGTTTTTACGGAAAAAAATTGTCCCTGCTATCTTGGCCCTGTTCAGGCGGGCCCGGGTATTCAGATCACCAAAATAATGACCGGCGCCAATGCCAAATCCAAATTCACCTTCCTGCACCACTGAATTTTGGGCGTTGAGACTGCCGCTGCTAAAAAGAGCTGCAACAGAAAAGGCAACAACGGCAATAATCTTTTTCGTCATAACGGGTAAAATATTGTTCGGAATAAATTAGAACGTTAAAAATAGGAATTTCTTTTATTGATAGTCCATTTTAATTGCGTTTATCCAGGCCCCATGTCAGTTTATTGCGCAAGGTTTGCAGAAAATTATTCTCGCTCAGGCGGACAAGATTGATGTTAAAGCTTTCCTTTTTTATGGCCAGTTGCACATTTTTGCTTACCACTTCCCTCCTGGAATCAAGGGCACAGATAATCTGGTCGGTCCGGCTTTCAATTTCAAAGGAAATGATATTATTATCAGGCACGATAATCGGGCGAACATTCAGGTTATGCGGCGCTACCGGGGTAATTACAAAACTTCCTGAATCGGGAAAAACAACCGGCCCGTTACAGCTTAATGAATAACCGGTGGACCCGGTGGGTGTCGCCACGATCAGTCCATCGGCCCAATAAGTGTTTAAAAACTCACCGTTCAGGTAAGTATGGATTTTTATCATGGCCGCCACATCCCTTTTATGTATGGAAAAATCATTTAAAGCATAGGGAACATTTCCAAACATGGGAATACTGGCATCCAAATGAATCAGGGTCCGTTTATCCACCACATAGGTCCGTTGTGACATGGCTTTTACTGCCTTCTGCACTTCTTCCCGGCCAATGCTGGCTAAAAACCCAAGCCTGCCAAAGTTGATGCCCATAATGGAAATTTTTTTATCCCGCACCAGGGTTATGGTATCCAGCAATGTTCCATCTCCTCCCAGGCTTATGATAAATTCTATTTCATCTGTAAGATCTTCTGAAAAGGAAAAAGTAGCGGTATTAGACGGCAGGGTAATTTTGTCCTTTAACTCTTCAAAAAAAGGTTTATAAATGACGGGCTTAATCTTTTGATTGGCCAGTTCATCAAAGAACAACTGAATATCTTTTCGTTGTTCCTCCTCAATTACCCGGCTGTAAATTGCTGCCTTCATATTTATCAGAAAATAGTCTTCCGGTGTAAAAATAACCCGTTTTGTCCTAACTGGTTGAAAGTGTATTCCAGTTTGAACGTAACATCATAAAAGGTGAGTATATCAATACCAATTCCACCGGAATACAGCATTTTATTGGAAAGAAAATTATTTCCGGGCTGGGGGTTGTGAACGTAACCGGTATTTCCATATATTTTTCCAAAAATCTTTACAGGAATATACTCGGCTACTTTGCCTTTCTTTTTGGGTACCCTTATATTAAAATCCAAAATTTTCCTGGTAAGAGTTGTTTTCAGATAGCCCCCTGCCACTCCGTCAACTACAAAATATTCATACCCCTGCATAAAAACATCGCCATACCCAAAAAAACGCTGGTTAACATATGGTTGCTTAAAAGGAAGCCTTATTCCACCATACAGGTTCAGGTTAAAAAAAAGTTTGGGAGATAAATGCCAGCTACCAGAACCTTTTGCTGAAAACTCCCAAACATTAATGATCTTATTAAATCCCTTTTTGCTGACAGAAAGCTGAGCAGCATATCCTTTTGTAGGATATGGGATATAATCAAAATCGTAATAGGCCATGTTATAATAAACCAGCGGGTACCGGATATTGTTCCGGCCGGATTGGTAATAAGAAGGGTTTAATGTCAAAACAGTATCCTTCACATCCTCAACAGTATAACTGACCCCGAAACGGTGACGGGTTTTGATCGCTCTTCTGTATGTGATCTCTGCATTGGTGGTTAAATAAGTCCGGAGGAAGTTGTCATTATCTTTCAGAAAAACCTGTTTGTCTTTAACAGTATTGTAGTTCACTTCACGGTTTTTGCCAATGGCAAAACCAACGTTCATACCCCATTTTAATTTGTTGTCAAAGTATAACCTGTCATAACTGAAAGAAAATTGCCGGGTGTAACCGCTTATGAGATAAATTCTGAGCTTATCATTATAGCCGGTAGCATTATTGTATAATAATTTGGCGCCATAGTTTACACGGCTGAGGCTGGCCTTCTGTTCAACAATCCATTGATTAAGGTTCCTGTCAACAGGTTTCAGGTAAGGTGCCGGAAAGAGGTACCATCGTTCCTTCAGATCAACAGAAACTGTTACTTTGTTTCCGTCAAAATTTTTCGCTGCTACCACTACCGAATGAAAAAGTGCGGTATTCATCAACTGCCGCCGTGCATCTTCAAATTTTTTTACTAATGCTTCGAGGGTATATTTTTCACCGGATTTAAAAGGAATTTCCCTCAGGATGATAATGGCTTTTGTTTTTTTATTGCCGGTAATAAGAATTTCTCCGACAGTAACAAGTGAATCAGGCGCTGCAACAGCAACCGTATTGGTTATTTTTATTTCGCCGGATCCTTGTGCCAATAATTGCTGGCAACTTATTGCGACTGCTATCAGCCAAAAACAATATTTTTTTTTCTGCTGCATGACCCGATACCGGTAAGGATGTTAAAATTAAAGGAGTCTTTTGTGCCTGTAAAATACCGGAGAATTGTCAGATCTTCAGATAATTCATCAGGTTGTCGTAATTGCTCTTTAGTTCATTGGTATAAAGTTCTTCGCCAAAAAAATATTTTACATTATACTCATACCGCTGGAAAGTAGCAACGATGTCTGAAACCTCGGGTTTGTTGATGCGGATAGTAACCTGCATCAGGCCTGTTTCCGGATCGATGGATGTATTTAATTGGGTAATCTGGGCATCATTGGTCTCAACCAGTTTGCTGATCTCATTAAATGAATACTGGTTGCTGTCCATTTCCAGCACGATCAGTCCGCCGGGTTCACTAAGGCTCATAAATTCAGAAGAAAATTTCAGCAGATCATTGTAAGCCACCGTTCCGATTAAATCATTTTCTTCTGTCACAACGGGTACAATGCTTAGCCCGCTATCAGCTGCTACCTGGACCGCTTTTAAAAAATGTTCGTCTTCTTTAACAGATATGTTGGCAAATGACTGCTGCAATGAACTGATCGGCAAATTATCATTCTCTGCCTGCAGCAGGTCTTCTTCGCTGATAAGGCCTGCGTATTTGTCTCCCTCTACAATGGGCAGATGCGTTACATGGTTTTCGTTCATCCACAGCAATGCCTGGTAAACCTTGTCGTGAAGGCGCAGGGAAGGAAGTGTTTGAGACAGTAATTCACGGGTTAACATGGATAGCGGCTTTGTTTTAGTTTTCAATACTACTTCGCTTTGTGCATGGTAGTAAAAGCAAGACCTCAACTCTCAGCTAACTGTTGCAGGTTCGTTCAGTTTTTTTAAAAATTTATGCAGAATAGCATTAAACTCATCGGGTACTTCCATCATCGGCGCATGGCCGCATTTGTCCACTAATTGCAATTCGCTGTTCGATATCAACTTATTAAACTCCTGCGCTACAAATGGTGGAGTGATGGTATCGTTATTACCCCATACTAATAACGTAGGAAGTTTGATTTGATTGAGTTCCTCTCCCAGATTATTCCTGATGGCGCTCTTGGCCAGGGCAATAATCTTTATGGCTTTCAACCGGTTATTAGTGATACTGTACACTTCATCCACCAGCTCTTTGGTAGCTGTATTAGGATCATAAAACGTCAGTTCTGTCTTTTTCTTGATATACTCGTAGTCACCCCGCTTGGGATAGCTATCGCCCATTCCGCTTTCAAACAGACCGGAACTACCGGTAAGTATGAGTGATTTTAATTTTTCAGGATGTTTCAACGCATGAATTAATGCTACATGACCACCCAATGAATTGCCGAGTAAATGAACTCCGTTATATTCCCTGGCTTCAATGAATTTGTGAACATATTTGGCCAGCCCGCCAACAGATGTATGCAGAATATCCATATCCAGCAGCGGCAAGAGGGGTACCACCACTTTATTATGCTGGCGAAAATATCCGATCAGGTTTTTAAAATTACTCAATGCTCCAAATAAGCCATGCAAAAGTACCAGTGGCTCACCGTCGCCTTCTTCGATATACCTGAATTTATCGTGTATTTTGATTTCGTATTCCATGACGGTCAATTCTATTCCTGTTTGCAGACCTTGCTCCGCTGAAGCTATACAAAGGCGGGCAAACATGCTTTCGTTCTCAAATTTCGGGACTAAAATAATCGATTTGGAGCAAAATATCAGCGATTTGTCGTGTAAAAGGATGCCTGATTGGGCAAATATAGTCGCAAGAGCCCCTGTTTTAAAATGAATATTTTCAATTAATGGGTTTTCTGTTGCAACAATTCCCTGACACTGTCAAACCATTCGGTTTTTAAAATACTAAGCACAATGCTGTCTCTTCTTGATCCATCCACTGTAGGCATGTGACTGCGGAGAATACCTTCTTCCACGCAGCCAATGGCTTTCATGGCAGTAATGGACTTTTCATTCCCGGCATGGGCACGGAATTCAAGCCGCTCCATTTCCCATACTTCAAATACATCAGTTAATAATAATAATTTGCAATGCCGGTTCAGTCCTGTCCGCTGAAATTCTTTCCCATACCAGGTATAACCGAGTTGAGTACCCAGATAATCCTGCTGAATATCGTAGAAACGGGTGCTGCCGGCATAACAGTTTGCTTTTTTATCAAACACAATAAAAACAAATTCTTTTTTCTCCTTCATGTTTTTTACAGCGCCGCTGATATAGTTGCGGAGGTTCTCTTCACCGGCAGCAGTGATGAGGCCGTACTTCCATATTTCCGGTTCATGGAGTGAGAAAGGTAACAGGTTGTCAAAATCACTTTCCCGGATGGGGCGAAGCAGGACTCTTTCATTTTCGAGTATGGGCTGATCCTGGAAAATATCTTTTATCATTTTATCCCTCGATTCGTTTTATATCGGCTCCCAAATTTCTTAACCTTCCGTCAATATCCTGGTAGCCCCGGTCTATCTGTTCGATGTTTTGAATAATGCTTTTTCCATCAGCGCTGAGCGCAGCAATCAATAAAGCTACCCCGGCACGGATATCCGGAGAACTCATCGTAATGCCGCGAAGAGGCTGTTCCCTGTCCAGGCCTATCACTACAGCCCGGTGAGGATCACATAAAACGATCCTGGCTCCCATGTCAATCAGTTTGTCAACAAAAAACAAACGGCTTTCAAACATTTTCTGATGAATCAGCACAGACCCTTTGGCCTGAACAGCAGTTACCAAAACAATACTCAGCAGGTCAGGAGTAAAACCCGGCCAGGGATGATCGTAGATCGTCATGACAGAGCCGTCTAAAAAAGTTTGTATTTCATAACTCTCCTGTGCCGGTATATGAATATCATCACCGGTGAAATTCATCTGAATACCTAATTGCTGAAA